>JAYVEG010000071.1:0-16950 GCA_043748985.1 Rhodospirillales bacterium | reverse complement strand
GAACTGCGTTCCCCAGCCTCGGGCGCATCCTGGCCGACCAACAAGGGTTGGACGCGGCTGAGGCCGATGCTGGAATCGCGGTTTCGTATCGCGACAAGCTTTACTGAGCGCATCGGCACGGCGTTTGCTTGCCTGGCAGGCATGACCGAGCCGGGAACTGTCGAGTTGATCGGAGTGACCAAGCGATATGGCGGGGCCGTCGCGGTGGACGACGTGTCGTTGCGTGTGACGTCGGGGGCGTATTGCTGTCTGCTCGGGCCTTCGGGGTGCGGCAAGACGACGACGCTGCGGATCATCGCGGGGCATGAGGCGGTAAGCTCGGGGACGGTTCGGGTGGGGACCGCGGATGTGACGGCTGCGGCGCCGGGTCGGCGGGGCACGGCGATGATGTTTCAGAGCTACGCGCTGTTTCCGCATCTCGATTGCGCGGACAATGTGGCGTTCGGGCTGAAGCTGCGGGGCGTGGCGAAAGCGGAGCGGCGGCGGACGGCGCGGGCTTTTCTGGACCGGGTTCGGATGGGGGATTTTGCGGACCGGCTGCCCGCGCAGTTGAGCGGAGGGCAGCAGCAGCGGGTGGCCCTGGCGCGGGCGTTGGTGACGGAGCCGCGGGTGCTGCTACTGGACGAGCCGTTATCCGCTCTCGATCCGGAGTTGCGGGTGCGGATGCGTGAGGAGCTGAAGCGGCTGCAGCGGGAGTTGGGGATCACGTTCGTGCATGTGACGCACAGCCAGGAGGAGGCGATGGCGCTGTCCGACTTGGTGGTGGTGATGCAGGCGGGGCGAGTCGCGCAGGCGGCCCATCCACGGACGGTGTTCGAGCGTCCGGCGAACGCGTTCGTGGCCCGGTTCATCGGCGGGCATAACGTGCTGCCGGGTGCGTCGGGGCCGGTGGCGGTGCGGATCGACAAGTGCAAGCTGGGGCCCGGGCCGGGGGAGCAGGCGTCGGGCCGGGTTCTGGCTGTGGAGTATCAGGGGGCGATGGTCCGTGTGGCTTTGGAGCATGGCGACTCCGATGAGGCCGTGGCCCTGCTGCCGGACGACGTCTTTCATGCTGCGCCGATCGGGATCGGCGATGTCGCGACCCTGAGTTGGTCGCCCGAGCACGCGCATCCTCTTACCTGAAAGGACCATCATGGCCACGACCCGTCGCACCCTGATCAAGACTGCCTCTGCCGCTGCCGGCGTTGCAGCGACGTTTCCGACCGGCTTCCCGACTATCTGGGCGCAGAACATCAAGAACGTGACGCTGCGGCAGTTCGGGACCGGGGTTTCGGCGCTCAACCCGATTGCGGAGAAGGTGAAGCAGGATTTGGGGTTCTCGCTGGCGATGACGGCGCTGGACACGGATGCGGCGGCGCAGAAGGCGGTGACGCAGCCGCGCAGCTACGACGTGGCGGATATCGAGTACTTCTTGTGCAAGAAGGTGTTCCCAACGAACGTGCTGCAGCCAATCGAGACGAAGCGGATCAAGAACTACTCCAAGATCGTGCCGATCTTCACGACGGGCAAGCTGACGCCCACGGGCACCATCGGGCAGGGGACGGCTCCGCATACGGTGAGCTTTGCGGAGGGTCCGAACTCGACGAAATTCGCGAAGTCCGAGAGCGGATGGATGACGCTGATCCCGACGATCTACAACGCGGACACGCTGGGAATCCGGCCGGATCTGGTAGGGCGGCCGATCACCAAGTGGGCCGATCTGGTGGACCCGGCGTTCAAGGGGAAGGCCAGCATCCTGAATATCCCGGGGATCGGGATCATGGATGCGGCGATGGTAATGGAGAGCCTGGGGTCGATGAAGTACGTCGATAAAGGCAACATGACAAAGGAGGAGATCGACAAGACGATCGCGTTCCTCATCGAGAAGAAGCGGGCCGGGCAGTTCCGGGCGTTCTGGAGGAGTTTCGATGAAAGCGTGAACCTGATGGCGTCCGGCGAGGTGGTGATCCAGTCGATGTGGTCGCCGGCGGTGACAGCGGTGCGGTCGCGGGGGATCGCTTGCGTGTATCAGCCCCTGGCGGAGGGGTATCGGGGCTGGGGCGGGGGGCTGGGGATCGCGCGGCATCTGAAAGGGATCGAGCTGGATGCGGCGTATGAGTACATCAACTGGTACTTGTCGGGGTGGGTGGGCGCCTATCTGAATCGGCAGGGGTATTACAGCGCGGTGCTGGAAACGGCCAAGGCCAACATGAGTCCGGATGAATGGGGCTATTGGATGGAGGGGAAGGCGGCGACGGCCGATATCATGAATCCGGATGGGAAGGTGATCGACAAGGTGGGCGCGAAGCGGGATGGGGGCAGCTTCCAGGACCGGATGAGCAAGGTGGCTTGCTGGAACTCGGTGATGGACCAGGACCGGTATATGGTTCAAAAGTGGAACGAGTTCGTGGTGGCTTGAGGTCAATTGCCCTCTCCTTCTCCCCTATGGAGAAGGTCGGGATGGGGATTTTAGCCATACGTGGGAACGATGCCGTGCGTGGCCGGACCCTCACCCAGCCCTCTCCCGACGGGAGGGGGCTTTGAAACCTTATCTGCAGTCCGCACCGCTGACGTTGATCCTGGCGGGGTTCCTGGTGTTGCCGTTGGTGATGATCGGGGTGGTCAGCTTCTGGGATTATGACAGCGTCCAGGTGATCCCGGCGTTCACGCTGCAGAACTATGTGGATGTGCTGGGTTCGGCCGTGACGTGGCGGACGTATCTGAACACGCTGTATTATGCGCTGTTGGTGTGGGCGATCACGCTGCCGCTGGGGTTCGCAGTGGCGGGGTTCCTGGCGTTCGTGGTGCGGGGGGCGGCGATGCAGACGGCGCTGTTCCTGGTTTGCACGGTGCCGTTCCTGACCAGCAACATCATCCGGATGATCGCCTGGGTGCCGTCCTTGGGGCGCAACGGGCTGGTGAATGGGGCGCTGACCGGATTGGGGGTGGTGGATCAGCCGATCGACGGGCTGCTGTTCTCGGATTTCGCGATCGTGTTGGCGTTCGTGCACCTTTATTCGCTGTTCATGGTGGTGCCGGTATTCAACGCGATGATGCGGATCGATCGACGGTTGATCGAGGCGGCGCGGGATGCGGGGGCGAGCACGGCGGAGGTGGTGTGGAACGTCATGATCCCGCTGTGCCGGGCGGGAATCGGGATCGGCACCGTGTTCGTGGTGACCTTGGTGATGGGGGATTTCGTGACCGTACGGCTAATGGGCGGCGGGCAGCGCGCTTCGGTGGGGTTGATGATCAGCAACCAGATCGGGCTGCTGCAATACCCGGCCGCGTGCGCCAACGCGGTGGTGCTGCTGGCGACCGTGCTGCTGCTGGTGGGCGGTATCGCGCGGGTGGGCCGGATCAGGCCTGAGCTTTGATGGGACGGGTGTTGCTGACGCTGCTGTTCGGGGCGTTCGTGGTGTTCCTGTATGGGCCGATCTTCACGATCGTGATCCTGGCGTTCGGTGGGCCGGACAGCGGGTTGACCTTCCCGATGCGCGGGGTTTCGCTGCATTGGTTTCGGCAGTTGGTGGCGACGCAGGCGGTGGGGGATCTGGGGGCCGCACTGCAGCGTACGGCGGTGCTGGCGACGATGGTGGCGGTGACAACGGTCTGTGTCGCCGTGGCGGCCGGGCTTGCGTTTCGACGGCGGTTCTGGGGCAGCTCGGCGCTGTTCGTGATGAGCCTGGCCAGTTTGATCGTGCCGTCGATCCTGGTGAGCCTGGGGGTGGGGCTGGTGTTCAGCCAGGCGGGGATCGATGCCGACTGGTATACGGCGGCGTTCGGGGCCCAGCTGACGTGGACGCTGCCGTTCGGGCTGCTGGTGACGTTCGCGTTGTTCAACCGCTTCGACCGCAGCTGGGAGGAGGCGGCGCGGGACATGGGGGCCACGCCGTGGCAGGTGTTCCGGCTTGTGCTGTTGCCCATCCTGTTGCCCGGCGTGATCGGGATCGGGCTGTTTGCATTCTCGTTGAGCTGGGACGAGTTCCCACGGACGCTGCTGACGGCGGGCGGGTCGAACACGCTGCCGCTGGAGATCTATGGGATGACGACGAACGTCACCTCGCCGGTGTTGTATGCGCTCGGGGCGGCAACGACGGGTGCGTCGTTGTTGGCGATCGCGATGGGTTTGTTGGTGATCAGGCGGGTGGCTGTACGGCGGGCTGGGTGAGGGCTGGCGGCCAGAACTCTCACCCAGCCCTCTCCGCGGGCAGGAGAGGGCTTTTCAGGCCCACTCGCCGCTACGCATGACGGGTTCGGTGTTGCCGCCGGGGAGGATGCCGTCGACATCGACCTGTCCGGAGCCGATCATCCAGTCGATGTGGATCAGGCTGCTGTTGGCGCCCTTCGCGGCCAGCGTGGCATCGTCGGAGGTTGTGCCGCCCTCGATACATGTACGGTAGGCCTGGCCCAACGCGATATGGCTGGCGGCGTTCTCGTCGAACAGGGTGTTGAAGAACAGCAGACCGCTGGCGCTGATGGGGGAGGAGTGGGGCACCAAGGCGACCTCGCCTAGGCGGCAGGCACCGTCGTCGGTGCCGAGCACCTTTTGCAGGACGTCCTCGCCGCTGCTGGCGTGGGCTTCGACGATGCGGCCGGCCTCGAAGCGGACGGCGATGTCGCGGATCAGGGTGCCCTGGTAGCTGAGCGGCTTCGTGCTGCGAACGTGGCCCTCGACGCGGGCGAGGTGGGGGGTGGTGAAGACCTCCTCGCTGGGGATGTTGGGGTTGCAGACGATGCCGTTCTTGGCGGGTTCGGCACCGCCCAGCCAGATGTGGCCGTCGGCGAGGCCAACGCGCAGGTCCGTGCCAGGGCCGCGGAAGTGCAGGGCCTCGTAGCGCTTGGCGGTCAGAAGGGTGGTGCGGGCGTGCAGGGCGGCGTTGTGGGCGGCCCAGGCGGCGACGGGGTCGGGGGTGTCGACGCGGGAGGCGGCGAAGATCGCGTCCCACAGCTTGGCGACGGCGGCGTCCTCATCGAGTTCTGGGAACATCAAGGTGGCCCAGGCGGGGGTTGCGTAGCAGACGATGGACCAGTTGATGGCAAAGTTGGTGATGAGTTCGAGCGCCGGGCGATAGGCGACGGAGCGGGCGCGGTTGGCGCGGGAGACGCGGCCGGGGTCTTGGCCGGCGAGCAGGGCCGGGTTCTCGCCGCCGATGGCGAGGCGGGCAGCACCGCTGCGATAGGCGTTTGCCATGCCCTCGAACAGCCACGTGGGTGCGGTGTCGAACGCGTCGTCGGGGGCGTGCTGGAAGCGGGCGAGGCTGGTGACCTCGTCGGAGAGGAGCGTTGTCACGTTGCTTGCGCCAGCCTTGTAGGCGTGTTCGGTGATGCGGCGAACGAGGGGGACGGATTGCAGCGGTGCCGTCAGGACGACTTCTTGCCCGTGGCGGAGGCCGAGGCCGACGTTGACGGCCACCTGGGCAAGACGGTCCAGGCGGGCTTCATGGGTCATGGGTGAGGAGATGGCGTTCATCGCGGGGCCTCGCGCTTGTCGTGGGTGTGGATTACGCATGTATGTGCGGTGTTGCCAGTCGGCACCCCTTGGTCGAACTCTGTAAGGATATACAGATCCAAAACGTCTCGATCAGCGTATGGTCTGTTATGAACCCGACGCGCGATTGCAGTCTAGCCGGCTGCAGTGTCCCTTCAGTACCGAGCCGGAGGCGCCCGTCATGAGCGCCTCTTACCGGGCCGGGCTGGGCGGGCTGCTGGAAGGCGATCTTACGCAGGTGGTTCCCATTCGAGATCATCGGATCGCCGCCGGGCTCGTGGCTGCGATGACTTGCCTGCCGGGGTTGGTCGCCATTCCGTTCGGCACCGTTCAACTGCCGCTGAACCCATCCTTCCTGCCGGCATTCGGGAGCGTGACGTTCTTCGCGGACCTTCTGACGGCCATCCTGCTGTTCACCAATGCGCATGCGTCGCGGGATCGCATGACGGCGTTCCTGGCGAGCGCTTACCTGTTTTCAGGCACGATCATCGTGCCTCATCTGCTGGCCTTCCCCGGGGTGTTCTCACCGACCAGCATCATCGGGGGCTCCGCAAGCGCGGTATGGCTGTGGTGCGCATGGCATGGCGGTTTCGCATTGCTGGTGCTGCGCTATGCGGTCGCGGCCGAGCAGCCGACAGGACGGCAGGGGCAATTTCGAGCAGGGCCGTTTATCGTTGCAACCTGGGGGATCGTTGCCGTTCTCACTACCCTGGCCACGGTGGGATTGCCGCTTTTGCCTGCAATCCTGGTCGGCAACAGCTATGCCCGGTTGAACACGCTGGGGATCGGACCGGCGGTGGTGGCCAGCAACGTGGCTGCTCTGGCCGCGGTGGTCATCCGGTTTCGGCTTCGCAGTGTCTTGTCGGTCTGGCTTGCCGTGGCCATGCTGGCCGCGACGATCGATACGGTGCTGACGCTGTTCGGCGGGGGACGGTTCACGCTCGGGTGGTACGTGGCGCGGTGTCTCAGCATGACGACAGGGTTCGCCGTGCTGATCGCGCTGTTATCCGAACTGACAGTGCTGTTCAACCGCACGGTCACGGCAAACAGGGCGCTGCAGATGCTGTCACTGACCGATCCGCTGACGGGCATTGCCAATCGTAGGGCTTTCGACCGTGCAATGGCGACGGAGTGGCGGCGGGCGCAGCGGGAGGAATTACCGCTGTCGCTGCTGATGATCGACATCGACCAGTTCAAGTCGCTCAACGATCAATATGGCCATCCCGAAGGTGATGCCTGCCTGCGCCGGGTTGCTGCCATCCTGTCTGCCGAGGCGCGGCGTGCGCCGGATTTGGCGGCGCGGATCGGCGGCGAGGAGTTTGCCCTGCTGTTGCCGGGAACACAGTCGGCTGGGGCGTTACGGGTTGCGACGTTGCTGCATGACGTGCTGCGCACCGCAGCCATCGTGCATGCCGACAGACCGACGGGCCAAGTCACGATCAGCATCGGGCTGGCCACCGCTCACCTGTCGGCAGCCGGCCCTACGGCCGAAGCGTTACTGGGCGCGGCGGATGCCGCTCTCTATGTGGCCAAGCAGTCCGGGCGGGACCAAACTGCCTTGGCCGGTGCGGTCATGCCGGAGGCACAAACCGAAACAGCTCCGTCTTCCCCTGCCGCGGCTTCCCCGTAAACTGCGCCATGTCCTGAATGTGCGATGCCGTAACGTATATGGCGCCATCCGGACCCTCGGCCATGCTGTCGGGCCACCGCAAGCGGTCGTCCTTTGCCGCCGTCTGCAGGGAGCCGTCCGGCATGCGCCGTTTCACGCTGTTGTCTTCCGGGCTCGTGATCCACAGCCGGTCCTTGCGATCCATCCAGTAGCCATCTGCCACACACCCAGTGCCGAGTGTCTTGACCGCGGCGGCCGCATCGTGACCCAGGAGTGCTTTCGTGCTGATGCAGTACATCGTCTTGCCGGTCAGTGCCTGCCAATAAAGCTGGCTGCCATCCTTGCTGAGGGCGATGCCGTCGGCTGCGAACATGGGTCCGCGACCGTCGGCCCGCTTCAGGGGGGTGCTTTCGACGGTCACCTTGACCTGCTTTTCGACCTGCGTGCTCGGGTGGTCCTCCAGCAGGCGCCGCACCTTGCCGCTGGCCGTGTCCAGAACCAGCAATGCACCTTTCACGCCGCTGTCGGTCAGGTAGGCGGTTTTGCCGTCCGGGCTGACGCGGATGTCGTTGAGATAACTGCCTTGCGGGCAGACGGCGCGGTCGAAGGGGTAGGTGCGGATCACGTGGTCGGTGGCAAGATCGACTTTCAAGACCTTCGGGCCGCCATCGAGGTTGAACTCGTTGCCGGGGGCTGCCGGATCGAGGATCCAGAGGAATCCTTGGGGATCGACGGTCACGCTCTGTACACAGACGAAGTGGTCGGCATTGGACAGCGGCTGCGCGTCGGTCCAGCGGTTCCACTCGGCGTTGGGATACGGCTTCAGGGTGCCGTCCTTCATCACCTCGGCGACAGAGATGGCGACATCCTGCTCCCAGCGGGGGAAGTTCACGAAAATCCGTCCTGAGGGCGCGACGGCGACGCCAGTGACCTGTTGGTCGAAGCTTGCCACCAGCTCCAGGGGCTGGCCCGGCTCGGGCTGGGCGTTGGCGCGCCCGGCAGAAGCGTCCGCGGTCAGCAGGCCGAGCGCGGGGCGGCGAGGAAGAGGCGTTGACATCATTGATTCTCCAGTGGCGGTGCAGAAGCGCCCCAAGCCCGTCCTGGTTGCGACGCGGGATGGTCAGACTCCTGCAATCGTGAGATGGTACTTCAACTTTATCGTTCCAAAGGGGATCGTTCCGGTGCTGACCCGCCTTCTGCTGGGCTCGACCCTGCTTCTTGCCGCGTGCGCCACGCAGCCGCCGGCCACCGACCCGGCGGCGCAGGCCGACTTCCGTGAGCAGAACGACCCGATCGAGCCGAGCAACCGGTTCTTCTATGCGGTCAATGACGGGCTGGACACTTACCTGCTGCGCCCCGTTGCGGTGGCCTATCATCACGTGCCGGAAGTGGTGCGCACCCCGGTGCACAACGTGCTGAGCAACATCGGAACCCCGATGAGTTTCGCGAACGAGGTGCTGCAGGCGCATCCCCGCCTGGCCGGCGACATGATGATGCGGTTCGTAATCAACTCCACCGCCGGCGTGGGCGGGTTGTTCGATGTGGCGACGCGTCTCGGCTATCCCGACAAGGACACGGATTTCGGGCTGACGATGTCCGTTTGGGGCGTGGGGGAGGGACCTTTCCTGTTCCTGCCGGTACTGGGGCCGACGAACCCGCGCGATGCGACGGGGTTTGCCGGTCAGTTCGCGCTGGACCCGCTGACGTATGCGAGCTTCGGTGGCAGCGCGACCCTGGGTACGAGCCGCGCGGTGCTGGGGGCCGTCGATACGCGTGAGCGCCTGCTGGACCAGATCGACCAGATCAAGCGCAGCGCGCTGGACCCCTATGCGACGTTCCGCAGCCTGTATCGGCAGCACCGGGCCGACGAAGCGAGCACGGCGCGGGTGGACAACGCACCGACGACGCCGGCTTGGTTCAAGTAGGGCGGCATAAGGGCGGTTGGTTCTACCGCCGATAAGGGGGTTTGCGGAGCGCGCTGCTCTATTGTGGTCTCGGGACGCGAGTGCGGGCGCGCCAGACGAGAAACTCGCTGTAGACGGCGCGCTTCTGGGCGGAGCTGGCGCCGTCGATGCTTTTGCCGGACGCGATGAGGTAGGCCTCGAACTCGCGGCGAAGGGCGGCCGTCGCTTCGTCCGCGGGCGGCCCGGCCTGCAGAACCGGGGGATCCGGGTCGCCGACTCCGGGCTCGGGCATTTCGGCCAGGGCCGAGGCTGAATCCTGCATCGTCACGTCCGGGGGAGCGGTCAAGGCAAGGGTGGTGGCGAAAACCATGGCAGCGAGGCCGATGACGGATCCGCCGACGATGGCAAGGCGCGTGGGCAGGCCACGGCCCCATACGGAGCGGAGCAGCGCACCCAGACTGTTGTCCTGGAACGGCAGCGGCCTCGGCGCAAGAGGCTCCTGCATCTCGAGCGGCGGGGCTGCGGCGAAGACGGGTTCGGGCTCGCTGGGGCGGTATTGTTCGAGCAGGACGGTCTGTTCGTCAAAGCCAGAATCCGGGTCGTCGAGCAGGGGGCGAAATTCTGGGCTGCCGACAAACAGGACCTGGAGGCGTGGTGTGCCGTCAGGGAACAGCGCAGCGGTGCGGCCGAAGAAGCGGAGGACCTCAGGGTGCAGCGACTCGGCACGTTCGATGACCAAGATGACGCGGTTCTCATCCAGACGGCGTTCGGCGATGCGGCGAATGATGGCAGCCGGATCATTATCCAGCCCCTCGATGCTGCCCTGGATAACCTGGATCAGAAGGCGCTCGAGCGTTAGGCGGGCGCGTAACGGGTTGGTGGCGCGGGCGAAGCGGGTAGAGGGGTCGGCGATGGTGTCCAGCAGCGTTTCGAGCGCCAGGGTACGCTGGTGGTCGTCCTCGGAGAGCATCAGGCTGAAGGGGTGGCCCGCCTGCAGAGCCGCAACCGCGTTGGTGCCGGCCGCAGCGGACAGATGCGTCTGTTCGGCGAGGTAGAGGTCATCGCTACGGAATTCGCTCATGAGCCGCAGAATCCGGCACGCGTCCGGTCGCGGTCAAGGGTCACGGCGAAGTCCCTTGGCGGCGAGTGCTGCCAGGTAGGCCTGCCAGCGGGCGGGATGCTCGCGGTGCAGTTCGTGCAGGTAGGCCCAGGTGAAGATGCCGGTGTCATGGCCATCGGAGAAACGGATGCGGACGGCGTAGCGGCCGATGGGATCGGCGCCGGTAATGTTCACCGTTGCCTTGCCCGGGACGATCTTGCGTTCGTTCGGACCGTGGCCCTGGACTTCGGCGCTTGGGCTCTCGACGCGCAGGTATTCGGCCGGCAGACGCGCCCGGGTGCCGTCGTCGAAATCCACCTCCAGGCAAGCGCTGGCCCGGCGGATGCGGATTTCGGTCGGTTGGGGCGCCGGGTCGGTCATACGCGCCTAAACATCGACCGGCCTCGCCTCCTCGGGGAGCATGATGGGGATGCCGTCGCGGACGGGGTAAGCCAGCTGAGCCTGGACGCTGATGAGTTCCTGGGCTGCCGGATCCCAGCGGAGGGGCCCGCGCGTAACGGGGCAGACGAGGATTTCGAGCAGGCGGGCGTCGATGGGAGGGAACACCTTGCTCATGCTTCAGGTCGCGCGACGGCCGGATGGGCCCTCGCGGGCGCCGAAGTCGGAGGCGTGCGCACCCATGGTGAGCAGGGTAAGCAGCGTCTGGGCGCGCGCCGGGTCGGTCGCGGCCTCCAGCAGGGCCTGCTTCTCCGGCGGTTCGAAGGGGCACACCATGGCCAGGGCGTTGACCAGCGGACCGTCTGGCATCTCGTCGATCGCTTCCCAGTTGGCGTCGAAGCCGTGGGCCTGGAAGTAGGCGCGCAGCGCGTCGAGAAGGCCTTCGCGGTCGATGGGCGCCGGGCCGCGATCTTCGAGATCGGCCTTGAAGCGTTCGAGGTCTGCGCGCACGCGGCGGTAGCCGCGCTGGACTTCGAGCTCGACCTGGACGGCGAAGCGGATGACACCGGTGAGGGTAACGAGGTAGCAGCCGTCGGCTGTCTCGCTGAAGGACGAGATGCGACTGAGGCAGCCGACGCGATAGAGTGCAGGGCCGCTGGGAGTGTCGGCGCGGCTCTCGTCCGGCTGGATCATGCCGATGACCCGGCCGGACGAGAGCGCGTCGTCCACCATGCGGAGATAGCGCTTTTCGAAAATGTTCAACGGCAGCTTGCCGCCGGGCAGCAGCAGGGCGCCGGTCAGCGGGAAGACCGCGAACTCGGCCGGCATGTCTTCGATCACTGTGCTCATCGATATTACCGGAACAGCAGTGCGGAGAGCTTGCGGCGGGCGGCGAGGGTGTGGGGGTCGGACAGGCCCCATGCCTCGAAGAACTTCAGCAGTTGCATGCGGGCGCCGTCGTCGTTCCAGGTGCGGTCGGCCTTGACGATGTCGAGCAGAGCCTGCGCCGCTTCCTCGCGTTTGCCGGTGGCGTTGAGCGCGGTGGCGAGGTCGTAGCGCGCCTGGTGATCGGTGGGGTCGGCGGCCACACGGGCTTCGAACTCGGCGAACTGGGCGGCTGCCTTGCGGCCTTCGATGGCGAGCGTCATCGCACTGCGGGCGCCGGCGATCTCCGGATGGTCCTTCAGTTTTTCCGGCACCTGGTCGATGGCATCCGCGGCCTGGTCGTCGGCGCCCATTTCCATGAGGGCGCGGATGAGGCCGGCCCAGGCGTCAGGGTTCTCAGGGTCCTCCTGGAGCAGGGCGCTGTAGAGGCTGCAGGCTTCTTCCCATTGCTGTTCGTCGAAGGCGGCGCGTGCCTCGGCGAGCAGGTCAGCGGCGGGCATCGTGCCGCCAGCGAGCTTCAGGAGTGCTTCGACGACGCGCTTCACCTCGCTCTCGGGAAGCGCGCCCTGGAAGACGTCGGCGATCTGACCCTGCCAGAAGGCTGCGACGGTGGGAACGGACTTCATGGGCAGGCCGAGCTGGGCGAGTTGCTGCACAAGGGCGCGGTTCTGGTCGATGTCGATCTTGACCAGGCGCACGCGACCGCCGGCCGCGGTGACGACCTTTTCCAGTGTGGGCGTCAACTGCTTGCAGGGACCGCACCAGGTGGCCCAGAAGTCGACGAGCACGGGAACGCTTCGCGACGCCTCGATGACGTCCTGCATGAATGTTGCCTGCGAACCGTCCGAGATCATCGCGCCAGCCGCACCACCGGGGCCGGCGCCCGCGGGAAGGGGGCCGGTTGCCGGACGGGGTGCGGGCTGCTTGGGCTTCTGGCCGATCAGCATGTCCATCGTGGAATTCCTTCAGGCGTCGATAAGGGGCAGGCGACGATATGGGGCGCGTCATACGTGCGCGCTGCTCTTGCACATAGATGTTCCCGGTGCGTCGCTTCTGCAACCCGGGCTTCTCGCCTGCCTAGATGGCTTGGGCGGGGATTGCGGGGGCGTCGGGGAAGGCTGCGGCCATGAGTGCGGCAGCGTATGCGGTTTGAGGCGCGTTGAAGATGGTCTCGACGCAGCCCTCTTCCACGATGCGGCCGGCCTGCATGACGGCGACGCGGTGGGACATGGCGCGGATGACGGCGAGGTCGTGGCTGATGAAGAGGTAGGCGAGGCCGTGCCGGGCCTGGAGGCCCCGGAGCAGCTCGACGATCTGGCTCTGGACGGACCGGTCCAGCGCGCTTGTGGGCTCGTCGAGGACGACGAGGGCGGGTTTCAGAACCATGGCGCGGGCGATGGCGATGCGTTGGCGCTGACCGCCGCTGAACTCGTGGGGGAAGCGGGTGGCGGCGTCGGTGGGCAGGCCGACTTCGGCAAGCGCGGCGGCGACGCGGGCGGCGCGGTCGGCGGAGGCAAGCGTGCGTTCGTGCACCAGCAGGCCTTCGGCGACGATGGCACCGACGCTCATGCGGGGGTCGAGGCTGCCGAAAGGGTCCTGAAAGACGATCTGGGCGCGGGCGCGGAGGGGGCGCATCTGGTGCTCGCGCCAGGCGGAGACGTCGGTGCCTAGCACGACCACGCGGCCGGTTGCCTCCTGGAGTTTCAGCAGGGCGAAGCCGACGGTGCTTTTGCCGGAGCCGCTTTCGCCGACGAGGCCCAGGGTCTCACCCTGGCGGATGGAGAAGGCGACGCCATCGACGGCGCGCACGGTGGACACGACGCGGCGCAGCAATCCGCGGCGGACCGGGAAAGCGACACGCAGATCCCGGACCTCGGCGACGACTTGGGCGCCCGTGGGGATTGGGGCCGGGGCGCCCCGGGGTTCGGAGGCGATGAGCATGCTTGTGTAGGGGTGGCTGGGGGATGCGAAGATTTCGGCGGCGGCGCCCTGCTCGACGATGCGACCGTCCTTCATGACGGCGACCCGGTCCGCGACCCGGCGGACCACGTTCAGATCGTGGCTGATAAGCAGCAGCGCGAGGCCGCGGCGGCGCCGTTCCTCGGCCAGCAGGTCGAGGATGCCGGCCTGGATGGTGACGTCCAGCGCCGTGGTGGGCTCGTCGGCGATCAGGAGCTTGGGGTCGTTGGCCAGCGCCATGGCAATCATGACGCGCTGGCGCTGGCCGCCGCTGAGCTGGTGCGGGTAGGCGTCGAGCCGGGAGAGGGCGTCAGCAAAGCCGACCTGGGCAAGCAGGCGGGCGACGGTGGCGCGGTCGGCGGGGTTGGCGTGGAGCGACCGGGCCTCGGCGACCTGACGGCCGATGCGATGCAGCGGGTTCAGGCTGGTCATCGGCTCCTGGAAGACCATGCCGGCGGTGCCGCCGCGGGCCCGGGCCAGGGTGGCTGGGGTAGCGTCCAGCATGGATTTGCCGTCCAGCTCGACGCGGCCGGATACGGTGGCGCCGGAGGGCAGAAGCTGCAGGATGGAGAGGGCGGTAAGCGACTTGCCAGAGCCGCTTTCGCCGACCAGGGCGAGGGTCTCGCCGGCGGCGAGGGTGAAGGACACGTCCTCGACAACGGGGCGGCCAGCGAAGGCGACGGTGAGGTTCTGGACAATCAGCATGATCGCATCGCCGATGGCCTGGACGGGGGTTGGTGCCAGGACGTCGACATCATAGGCGTGGGTCGAAGGCGTCGCGGACGGCTTCGCCGATGAAGATGAGCAGGGTGAGCAGGCCGCCGAGGACGACGAAGGCGGTGATGCCGAGCCAGGGGGCCTGAAGGTTGTTCTTGCCCTGGGCGACGAGCTCGCCGAGCGAGGGAGAGCCTGGGGGGAGGCCGAAGCCGAGGAAGTCGAGACTGGCGAGGAGGGTGACGGAGCCGGAGAGGGTGAATGGCAGGAAGCTGAGGACGGCGACCAGGGCGTTGGGGAAGATGTGCCGGGCCATGATGGACCGGTTGGAGACGCCCAGGGCGCGGGCGGCGCGAACGTAGTCGAGGTTGCGGCCGCGCAGGAACTCGGCACGGACGACGCCGGTGAGCGCCATCCAGGAAAAGAGGAGGAGGAAGCCGAGCAGGGTCCAGAACGTGGGGGCGATGATGCTGGCGAGGATGATGAGCAGGAACAGCTGGGGCATGCCGGACCAGATCTCGATGAAGCGCTGGAACAGCAGGTCCACCATGCCGCCGTAGAAGCCCTGGACGGCGCCGGCGGCGATGCCGATGACCGAGGAGACGATGGTGAGAGTGAAGCCGAACAGCACGCTGATGCGGAAGCCGTAGATGACGCGGGCAAGGACGTCGCGGGCCTGGTCGTCGGTGCCGAGGGGGTGGGACCAGCTTGGGGGTGCGGGGGCGGCCTGGTCTTTGACCAGCGTGTCGTGGCGGAAGCGAAGGGGGGCCCAGAGCATCCAACCGTGGGCGTTGATGCGGTCCTGGAGGGTGGGGTCGGTGAAGTCGGCTTCGGTGGGGAGCAGGTCGTCGCCGAACACGTCCTCTGAATAGTCGCGGATGACAGGGGCGTAGAACTGGCCGTTGAAGCGGACCAGCAGGGGGCGGTCGTTGGCGACCAGCTCGGCGACGCCGCAGACTACGAACAGGACGGCGAAGAGATGCAGTGACCAGAGACCGCGCTTGTTGGCACGAAACAAGGCGAGGCGACGCCGGGTGATGGGCGTCATTTGCGGGCGTCGAAGTCGATGCGGGGATCGACGACGGTGTAGAGGAGGTCGCCGACGATCTGCATGACAAGGCCAAGCAAGGTGAAGATATAGAGCGTGCCGAACATGACGGGGTAGTCGCGACGGAGCGCGCTTTCGAAGCCCAGCAGGCCGAGGCCATCGAGGGAGAAGACGATCTCGACCAGCAGGGCGGAGCTGAACAGGATGCCGATGAAGGCGGCTGGGAAGCCGGCGACAATCAGCAGCATGGCATTGCGGAAGACGTGGCCATACAGGACGCGATGCTCGCCAGCCCCCTTGGCGCGGGCGGTGAGGACATATTGCTTGCGGATTTCTTCCAGGAAGCAGTTCTTCGTCAGGATGGTCAGGCCTGCGAAGCCGCCCGAGACCAGAGCGATAGTCGGCAGGACGATGTGCCAGGCGTAGTCGGCGATGCGGGCGGGCCAGGCCCACGTGTCGGCGCCAGGGGTGGTAAGGCCGCGCAGGGGGAACAGCTGAAGGTAGCTGCCGCCGGCAAACAGCACGACGAGCATGATGGCGAACAGGAAGGCGGGAACGGCATAGGCGACCAGCACGATGGCGGAGGTCGCGACGTCGAAGGTGGTGCCGTTCAGCACGGCCTTGCGGATGCCGAGCGGGATGCTGATCAGGTAGACCAGCAGGGTGGACCACAGGCCGAGGGAGAGGCTGACGGGCAGCTTCTCGCGGATGAGGCCGAGGACGGTGCTGTCACGGAAAAAGCTGCGGCCAAAGTCGAACACGAGGTATTCGCGGACCATGGTGATGAAGCGCTCGCCGGCGGGTTTGTCGAAACCGAAGCTTTTCTTCAGGGCCTCGATCTGGGCAGGGTCGAGGCCGCGGGCGCCGCGGTAGCTGCCGGTGTCGCTGGTGGCACCGGAGAGGCGGGCAGTGGCATCGACGCCGGTGCCGCGCGCCTCGGCCATGGCCTGTTCGACCGGGCCGCCCGGCGCGAACTGCACGACGGCGAAGTTGATGGCAATGATGCCGAACAAGGTGGGGACCAGCAGCAGGAGCCGGCGCAGGAGGTATGTGGCCAAGGTCGCGACAATAGGGGCGGTGTCGGCCAAATTCCAGTGACGAACCGGACAGGATAGTTCGCGTTCAGCTACGAGCAAAAGGGGACTGCGCATGACAACGCTGCCAAAGAAGGGCGACAAGGTTCGTTGGGAAACGACGCAGGGGGAGACCCATGGAACCGTGGAAAAAATCTTGACGTCGACCACGACGGTGAAGCGTCACGTGGCGAAGGCAACGAAGGAACACCCGGAGGTTCTGGTGAAGAGTGACAAGTCGGGGAAGACGGCGGTGCATAAGCCGGAGGCGTTGAAGAAGGGTTGAGCTCGCCACCCTCACCAAACCCTCTCCCGCCAGCGGGAGAGGCCTTTTCTTCTCAGCTCTACTTGGCCAAATGGCGGTCGAAGAAGCGGGCAATCTCGGTGAAGGCTGTCTTGGTCGCGGGGGCTGTGGGGTCGGCCAGGTATTGCGCGTGCGAAAGGCCTTCGAAGACCTGGAGCTGGGCCTCGACGCCGGCGTCGCGCAGCTTGCGGTGGGTGCGGACCGTGTTGCTGAGGAACAGGTCGCGGGTGCCGGAGGTGAGAATGGCGGGCGGGAAGCCGTGGAAGTCGCCGTAGATGGGGGAGAGCTGCGGGTCCTTCATGTCGTGGCCGTTGGCGTAGAGCTGGGCGGCGTGGGTGAGGTAGCCGCTGTAGCTGACGAGCACGTTGTCGAGCCATTCGTTGGTCTTGTAGGTGTCGCCGGTTTCAGTCAGGTCGGCCCACGGAGTGCCGGGGGCGATGGCGGCGGGCAGGGGTAGGCCCTCTTTCTTCGCGCGCAGGATCATCG
>JAYVEG010000070.1:0-5811 GCA_043748985.1 Rhodospirillales bacterium | reverse complement strand
CATGGATCATGGGGCCGACCGCGAATTGTCCGGCCGAGCCGCCCATCATGCCGAACATCTGCGTGAAGCCGATGGCGGTGGCGAGGTAGCGACCCTTGAACCCGTGGCTCGCCAGGTAGACGGCCCCGGTGAAGGCGAAGGCCGAGCCGGCGCCCTGCAACAGCCGCCCGCTTTCTGCGCTGACCGTCGTGCCCATCCCGAACAGGATCGATCCGATCGCCGCGACGACGATGCCGGCAGGGATCACGTATTTCGGGCCGAGCCGGTCGAGCGATGCGCCGGCGATGATCGCGAAGGTCGAGTAGGTATAATAGTAAAGGCCGATCAGCGAGCTGACGCCAAGTGCGGTCAGACCGAACTGGGTGGTCAATTCCGGCACCATGACGCCGGGTGCGGACCGAAGCGCATACTGGCCGAAATAGAACAGCAGGCAGAAGGCCCAGGCGACGATGAAACCAATCTGCTTGTTACGACCCACAATCGGGGTCGGAGCGGCGACAGTTGCGGTGGCCGACATATGAGGCGCTCCGTGGCGACGCTTCTGTCCTAGCGGTCGGCGCCGGCCCGGCGGCAGGGTCGGAAACTACCTACCTGGTCGTCATGGGTAATTTCCGAGCCTTCGCGCCCATTCCGCCTCGCGGTAGACGATTCCGACATGGATCTCCTTTGTAACGACATCATCGAGAACCGCACCTTCGACGAGATCGCCGTCGGCGACACCGCCAGCCTGGTGCGGATGCTGACGCAGGACGACATCGACCTGTTCGCCATCGTGTCCGGTGATGTGAACCCTTCGCACCTCGACCCAGGCTTCGCGGCCGCCGACCCGGGTCATGGCATCGTCGGTCACGGCATGTGGACCGGGGCCCTGATCTCCGCCGTGCTGGGCAGCCGGCTGCCGGGGCCCGGCACGGTATATCTGGAGCAGGACCTGCGTTTTCTGGCCCCGATCTTGATCGGCGACACCATCACAACCTCGGTGACCGTGCTCCAGAAGTCGGCAGTGGACCATGCGGTCGTCCTGCAGTGCCGCTGCACCAACACCATGGGACAGGAAGTTGCGGCCGGCACCGCGCGGGTGCAGGCGCCGACAGAAAAGGTGCGGCGACCCCGGATGGAACTGCCCGACGTGCAGCTCAGCCGTCATATGTGCTTCAGGGCCTTGCTGGCGCGGGCCTTGGCCGGACCGCCCGTGAGCGTCGCGGTCGCCCACCCCTGCGACGCGGCCTCGCTGGGTGCCGTGATCGAGGCGGCGGACGCCAGGCTGATCGTACCGATCCTGGTGGGGCCCGAAGCAAGGATTCGTGCCGTTGCTGTGGCGGAGTCGCTGGACATCGGCGGCTTCCGCATGGTGGACGCTCCGCACAGCCACGGGGCAGCGATGCAGGCGGTGGCGTTGGTGCGGGCCGGTGAGGCCCTGTTGCTGATGAAAGGCTCGTTGCATACCGACGAGTTGATGCACGCCGTGGTCGCGTCCGATACCGGGCTGCGGACGGCGCGGCGGCTGAGCCACGTTTACCTGATGGATGTTCCGTCCTATCCGCGGCCGTTGATGGTTACGGATGCGGCAGTGAACATCGCGCCGTCGCTGGAGGACAAGCGCGACATCGTGCAGAACGCGATCGACCTCGCCCACGTGATGGGCATCGAGTGTCCGCGCGTCGCGATCCTGTCGGCCGTGGAGACGATCAACCCGGCCATCCGATCGACGCTGGACGCCGCAGCTCTGTGCAAGATGGCCGATCGCGGGCAGATCACGGGGGCTGTGCTGGACGGGCCGCTTGCGTTCGACAACGCCATCAGCCCCGCAGCGGCGCGGCAGAAGGGGATCGTGTCCGAGGTGGCCGGGCGGGCGGACATCCTGGTTGTTCCGGATCTGGAGGCGGGCAACATGCTGGCCAAGCAGTTGTCGTTCCTGGCGGGCGCGGATGCGGCGGGCGTCGTGGTGGGCGCGCGGGTGCCGATCATCCTGACCAGCCGCGCGGATTCCGAGCGCACGCGCATCGCCTCGTGCGCCGTTGCGGTGCTGATGGCCCGGGCCACGGCGGCGGCCGGCTGATGCCGGAGGCCGTTCTGGCGTTCAACGCGGGCTCCAGCAACGTCAAATACGCACGGTTCGAGGTGGCTGCCGCCAGGGCCGATCCGCACGCGGGCGGCCAGCGGTATCGGCCGGTTCGACACGCTGCTCGATGCCACCGCGGTGCGGTTGCCCGAGCGGTGCCCGGTCGATATCGAGGATGTCGGCAACCTGGCTGTCTTCCCCGTAAGCCACGCGGCCCGGCACATCAGCGGAACGACCATCCCGATCGACGGCGGGCAGCACCTGCTCGCCTGAACCGTTGCAACCCAAGGGATCGACCAGCATGGATCAGCATCTTCCCACGGTAAGACTCACGACGGCTGCCGACGTGATGACCGCCGATGTCGTCTCGGTCACGCCCGAAACCAGCGTGCACGCGGTGGCTCGCCTTCTGCTGAAAACCCGGGTGAGCGCCGTGCCGGTGTTGGACGCGGCCGGCACGGTGGTCGGCATCGTCAGCGAAGGCGACCTGCTGGGCCGCACCGATGAAGACCGCTTGCGCGGCAGGGAGTGGTGGCTCGCCATCCTTTCGGGCCCGGGGCAGATGCAGGCGGCAGTGACCGAAGCCGCAGGTGCGCGACAGGCGCGTGAGGTCATGCACACACCGGTCGTCGTGACCGAGGCCGACACGCCGGTCGACATCGTGGCGGCGTTGCTGCGCACCCACGCCATCAAGCGCGTGCCGGTCATGCGGGCGGGTCGGATGGTCGGCATCGTGAGCCGCGCAGACCTGCTCCGTGCCCTGGAGGCGCCACCGCCGCGCCATACGCAGGGCGGGCTGGCAACCCTGTTTGCCAGCATCTTCGCCGGCAAGGGCAGCCACGCGGCCCAACCCGCAGCCGCCGCGCCCAGCGCCACGCCCCCGCCAGCCGCTTTGACGGCAGCTTCGTTCCGGCACCTGGTGGATGCGTCGATCCAGGGTGCGCTGGACGAAAAACTGGCAGTGGCCCATGCGGCCGAGGTGGCGCGCATCGCAGAGGTCAAGACCATGCTGCACGACCATTTCGGCACGGAGATGTGGGACAGCCTGATGGCCCACGCCCGGGTCGTCGCGGCCCATGGCGGCACGGAGATCGAGTTGCTCCGCTTCCCCTGTGACCTGTGCTCCGATGGCGGACGCAAGATCAATATCGCCGACCCGGACTGGGCCGAGACGTTGCGGGGCGAGGCTGCCGAGCTGTACGCGCGCTGGCTGCGCGAGCTGAAGCCGGCGGGCTTCGGTCTCGTGGCGCGGGTCGTGGACTTTCCGCACGGCATGCCGGGGAACATTGCGCTGTTCCTGGTCTGGGAAACCGGTGAGTGGTCCCCGGCCCGGACAGTGTCAGGCTGAAGAAGGCCAGTACGGCCATACTGCAGGCAGTGTCTTTACAAAAGACACTGCCTGGGCCGAGGATGCACCGGATCCCGGCATGGAGCATCATGGACAGCAAGGCAGGCAAGCCGGGGAGGGTGAACGGAGCGGACACGGAACCGCAGGTCGTTCTTGCGGTGCTTATCATCGACGCTGCCGGGGCGATCTGCTTTGCTTCGGGCGCGGCGGCCGATCTTGGGTTTCGCACACTGATCACGGGCCGGTTCGACGGCCCCGGCGACCGCAGTCTGGCAACAGTCGATCTCGAAGGACGCCCGGTCATCGTTCTGCGCTGCCGGATCGGGTCCCATACGCTGTTCATGGTCCACGCCGCCGACGGATCGGATGCGCTGGTCGAATTCGTGGCGTCCGTCGACTTTGCCTACCCCTTGCTGAACCACCTGCTGTCCGACCGGTTCGAGGCGATCACGGTGGTCGGCGCCGATGGGCGCGTGCGCTATATCAGCCCCACGCATGAGACCTTCTTCGGCCTCGGCCGGGGCGAGGCGGTCGGCATGCCGGTGCAGAACGTCATCGAGAATACGCGCCTGCACCATGTCGTGCAGACCGGCCAGGCGGAGATCGGCCAGATCCAGGAGATCCGCGGCGAAAGCCGGGTGGTCGCGCGGACACCGATCCGCCAGAACGGCCGGGTCATCGGCGCCATGGGTCGGGTGATGTTCAAGGGCCCGGACCAGCTTCTGGCGCTCAGCCATGAAGTCGCGGCCCTCAAGCGCGAACTCGCAATGACCCGCCGCAAGCTGTCCGGCTCGACCACCCAGACCAAGCCACTCGACATGATCATCGGCCGCAGCGACGCCATCATGCAGCTGAAATCCGACCTGCTTCGCGTCGCCCCATTGGATGTGGCCGTGCTTCTGGCCGGCGAGAACGGCACCGGGAAGGAGCTGGCAGCGCATGCTCTGCATACGCTCAGCCCGCGCAGCGGCGAACGGATGGTGCTGGTCAACGCCGCCGCGATGCCGGTGACGCTCGTCGAAAGCGAGATGTTCGGCTATGACCCCGGCGCCTTCACCGGAGCAGAGCGTAAGGGGCGGCGCGGCAAGTTCGAGCTGGCGGACAAGGGCACCTTGTTCCTGGACGAGATCGGCGACATGCCGGTCGAGGTCCAGGCCAAGCTGCTGCGGGTGCTGCAGGACAAGATGGTGGAACGGGTCGGCGGCGACCGTCCCCGCAGATCCGACTTCCGACTGATATCGGCCACGAACCGCGACCTTCCGGAGATGACCCGCGACGGGCGATTTCGCCTGGACCTGTTCTATCGGATCAGCACGGTCGTGCTGTGGATGCCGCCCTTGCGAGAGCGCCTGGAGGACATCCACCCGATCATCGACGACTTCATCCGATCTCAGCCGCGGATCCGCCGTATCCAGGCCGACGTCTATGACTACCTTACTCACCAGCCCTGGCCCGGCAACATCCGCCAGCTGCTGCACGAGGTGGAACGGGCGGTCATCTTTGCGGAAGGGGACACCCTGTCGCGATCCGATTTCCGGTTCGATCCGCTCGCCCGGCGCACCGAGGCCGTCGCCTTGCAACCAGCCGTCCCACCGCCCGCACCGCTTCCGCCGTCACGCGTCCACGACAGCACCCAGCTGGTTGCGCAGAAGATGGTGCGCGAGGCCCTGGCGCGCTTCGATGGCAACAAGCGACGGGTGGCGCAGGAACTCGGCATCTCGCGGAGCTATCTCTACCGGCTGCTGCAAACGCCGGATCGGGACCAGGCCAAGTGATGGGTCAGCGGATTATCGTGCTGCCGGTATCGGCCAGACTACTCCGCTCGCCCGAGCCGGGACGATAGGGCGCGCGTCGTCGATCCACCGAGGGACCATACGATGCTGGCCAACCTGGCCGCAGCCGCGGGCGACCCCATCAACTCGGCGGCCTTTGCCTCGATCTCCGTATCGGACAAGGGCTTCTCCAGGCTGCCGCGTGCATGGATGACCGTGGCCTCATGCGTTCGCCCGTCCGCGTAGCGAACCGCGACGGTCGCGCTGCCGACTGGGGCCGCGGGGTCCAGTCTTGCGATGACGCGGTCCCGCAGTGACGCCACCGCCGGCTCGGCCACGACCGCCTCGGAGAACTCGTCGAGGCCGGCCTTGCCGAACAGCAGCGATACCGCGGCGCAATGCGCGATGCTGACCCTGGCGTCCCTGCTGTTCGTCGTCGTCCGGTCGCCGCGTTCCAGCAGCAGGCTGCTGCCCGACACCGTGACGTCCGCGATCGGCGGCAGCTCCGCGCAGATCTACTTCCTGGCCGTCAATGTGGCGCGCACGCTGGGGCTATTCGGAGGCCCCTATGCCTCGGGGTGCCTGTATGCCAAGCAGGAGTTCATTGCACGCAATCCCAATACGGTTCA
>JAYVEG010000069.1:0-5932 GCA_043748985.1 Rhodospirillales bacterium | reverse complement strand
AGACGCTGCCGCCGGATGGAGTCCTGGATGGCGGGAGCAACGATCAGATCTCGGCGGGTTCGACGCGGCTGGTGATGCAGCGTGATTGCAACCTGGTGGTCTATCGTGGGGACCGGGTCGCCTGGGCGACCCGCACCAACGGGCGGGGCTCGGCGTGTCGGCTGGTGATGCAGCGGGACGGGAATTTGGTGGTGTATGGCGACGGTGGGACCCGGGTGATCTGGGCGAGCCGGACGGTTCGTTACGGTGGTGCTACACTGACGGCGCAGGAGGACGGCAACGTGGTGCTGTATCAGGGCACGGCGGCACGGTGGTCGACCCGGACGGGGCGGCGGTAGGGGCGCATCCGGGTTCGGGGCGGGCGATGTGCTTAGTGCGATCCGCTAAGTTCGGGGCTTGTCGTTAGAGCCTTCGTCCCGGCCCTATGCCAGAGGGAGAGGAGATGGAAGCGGGTGCGGCCCCTGATGGGGCGATGATGGGGCGGGCGATGAGGGCGGGGTTAGCCAGCGCGTTCCCAAGTTTGGGGCGGGAGGGCGTGGCAGCCGGCTATGGCTCGGGCCTGTGCGGCGTGGTGGTGGAATTCGGTTGTGAGGGTGGCACCGGCTTCGGCGGCGAGGCACAGGAGTTGGTGGAGGAGGGCTGCGAGGCGCTTGGCGAGGTTGCGGGAGGAGATGGGGGTGGTGGAGTACAGGGGCCTGGGCGCGCGGGCGGGGCGGGCGAGCCCCTTGGTGCAAGAACCGGGCGCGCGGGGGCGCAGTGGCGGGAAGGTTGGGTTGGTGGAGAGGATTTCGGGTTCGATGCGGTTGGTGAGGGCGAAGAGTTCGCGGAAGATGGCCCAGAAGCGGTCGCCGAAGCGCATGCGTTCGACCCAGGGGCGGTTGGGGGTGTTCTCGATGGTCTCGATGACGGGGACGAGCGCATCGACGATGGCATAGATGGCAGCGATGAGCCTTGCCAGGAGGTTCTCCTGCGGCGCCATAGGGGTGTTGTCCGTCATGGGTCTATTAGGACCATATTCCTTGTCCAAGTCAAGCGGATTTATCGATGAGTGCGAGGCGGGCGGTTGCCCTTCTGCGCCGGGGCTGGTAGAGACGCGACCTCGGTCGGAGCGTGGCGCAGTCTGGTAGCGCACCTGTCTGGGGGACAGGGGGTCGTCGGTTCGAATCCGGCCGCTCCGACCACTAATTTCGTTTTTGTTCTACGAGGGCAGCGATAGCGGTAGTTTGCCTGGGAGCGACTATCGAGGTGCGCTTGAACCGGCAGAGACCTGTGCTTGAGGGACCGCCTGGATGGCCTTGTCAGGCAAGGCCATGACGGTTGAATTCAGCACTGCATACGGATGTTGCCAGACGTTCTCAGCGGCCCGTTAGAGCCATCCCGATGAGGAGCAGCAGGGCGAGAACGCCGGGCAGGGGTTTGGCGATGCGCCCGGCGATACCGTCCAGGGTGGCTGCGGCCAGCAGCATCAGGACAGGCAGGAGGGCCTGCCGCCCGGCGTTGGCGTCGATGACGCCTGTTGCGGGAACGACGATTGCTGTGGCGATACCGATGATGAGGCCGGCGTAGAGTGTGCGGCTGCGGCGGGCGAGCAGCAGGGCTGCCGCGGCCAGGGCGATGATGAGCCCTGCGGTTCCGGGTTCATTCTGAATGGACCAGGCGTGCATGAGGTTGGCTGCGAAGCCGGGCAGGGCGGGCGTTGGAACCACGACGCGCCAGCCGTCGATCACCATGACGGGCAGACCCAGGAACAGCGTGGCGGCGCAGGCGCCGATCGCAGCCAGCGCGAGTTCGGCGCATCCGCGTTTGCGCCGGGCCGGCGGGCGGGTGAGGGCCAGGCAGGCGAACCAGACGAAGGCGGCGGTGGCCGGGACGATCATGGCGGGGCTGACCAGCATTCCGCATACGGTGGCGGCGATGGCGAGGGCCCAGGCCTGGGGAGCGCCGGCACGGATGGCGTGGCTGCCGGCCCAGAGCAGCAGCAGGGTAAAGAAGGCAAGGACGGTGCCGAGGTCGTTGAGGATCGGGGCGCCAGCGATGAGGGCTGCGGTGATGACGGCGACGCCGGGGCCGCCGATGGCGCGGCCGAGGGCGTAGCCGGCGGGGATGCAGGCGGTTCCCATGAGGAGAGGGAGGGTGTGCGGGCGGAGTGTCATTCCGGCGGCGAGGATGACAAGGAAGACGAGCGTTTCGACGGGGCGCCGGCGCAGGGCGGTGCGGGCGGCGGCCAGGACGCGGCGCGGGGCCATGGCGACGTCCTGTGCGACGTAGACGAGCAGGAGATTGATGCCGCGGGCCACGCGATGGCGTTGCCAGATCAGACCGGCCCACTGGGCGAGCAGCGGCCGACGGGGCGGCATCAGTCGGGAAGGAGGATCGTGGCGACGGCCTGGGCGGCGATGCCCTCGCCGCGGCCGGCGAAGCCGAGGCGCTCGGTGGTGGTGGCCTTGACGGAGATGCGGCCGGGGTCGGTGCCGAGCAGTTCGGCCAGGCGGGCGATCATGGCGGGGGCGTGGGGGGTGATCTTCGGACGCTCGCAGATGAGGGTGACGTCGACGTTGGCGAGGCGGCCACCGCGGGCGTGGATGCGGGCGGCGGCGTGGCGGAGGAAGCGGGCGCTATCGGCGTCCTTCCAGGTGGCTTCGCTGGGCGGGAAGTGGCGGCCGATGTCGCCCTCGGCCAGTGCGCCGTAGATGGCGTCGCAGAGGGCGTGGATGCCGACGTCGGCGTCGGAGTGGCCGTCGAGGCCCTTTTCGTGCGGGACGGTGACGCCGCAGAGGATGAGGGGGCGGTTTTCCACGAGGATGTGGACGTCGAAGCCGGTGCCGGATCGGGGGTAGAGGGGCGGCTGCAGCGCGCGTTCCAGTCGCACGAGGTCCTCCTTGTAGGTGAGTTTGATGTTGTCTTCTGAGCCGGGGATCAGGGCGACCGGGTGGCCGGCGGCCTCGAGAATGGAGGCGTCGTCGGTAGCGCCCGCGGTGCCGGCGCGGTGGAGGGCGAGGAGCAGGGGGTAGTGGAAGGCCTGCGGCGTCTGGGCGCGGAACAGGCCTTCGCGGGGGATGGTGGTTTGGATGAGGCCGGATTCGCCGCGCTTGATCGTGTCGGCGACGGGGATTGCGGGGATGGCGCCGGGGGCGGTTTGCAGGGCGGCGAGCAGGGCCTGGATGGTGCCGGGGGGGATGAGGGGGCGGGCGCCGTCGTGGACGAGGACGATGTCGGGGGCGTGGGGGGCGAGGGCTTCGAGGCCGAGGCGGACGCTGTCCTGGCGGGTGGCGCCGCCGGGGACGGTGGGAAGACGGTCGAGGCCTTCAAGAACCGGGTCGACGCTGGCGGCGTCGCCGACCGGGAGGAGGAGGTGGGTTTCGGCGACGAGGGCTTCGGCGGCCCAGCGGAGTATGGGCTTGCCGGCGCAGAGGGCGAACTGCTTTGGGAGCGGGGCGCCGAAGCGGGTGCCGGAGCCGGCGGCGACGAGGATGGCGGCGATACGCATGGGGGAGGAATGCGGTGTGGGTCGGGCGGCGTCAACCGGGGTCGTCAACCGGGGGGTCGTCAACCGGGGGGCGGGAGAGTTTGCGCTGCCGGTTGGAACGTCCCGCACGGTGGGGATGGCGAGAGCAAGTCGACACGAAGGATACGAAGAAGAAGTAGAGAACGGGACGAAGGGCGTTGTTCTTGTCGTTCGGCTTCAATCGAGTTGTTCGCATAGGCTTTTCAGGCCATGCGCGCGTCGTCAAGGTTTTCGGGAAGCTTATCGGTGCGGATGCGATTGCCCTGCTTTTGGGGAGGGGCGAGGAGAAGCCGGCGCCTTCCTTCCAGAGAGGGTGAAAATTCGTTGGAGAGAGATTGCATGCGGCAGGGCAACGCCGTAATTGTGCACAAATCATGGGCAACCCTCAGCACATTCGGCGCATTTCGGCGATCACGCTCGGGAGCGGTGCGACTGCCGTTCGGCTGGAGACGCCGGTGATCCTGGCACCTATGTCGGGTGTGACGGACTTGCCGTTCCGGCGGCTGGCGAAGGCGCATGGGGCCGGGCTGGTGGTGTCGGAGATGATCGCTTCTTGGGCAATGGTGCGGGAGAACCGCACCACGATGCGGATGGCGGAGGTGGATGGGTGCGGGGGCCCGGCCTCGGTGCAGTTGGCGGGATGCGACCCGGTGGCGATGGCGGAGGCGGCGCGGATTGCGGTGGGGCATGGGGCGGATCTGGTGGACATCAATTTCGGATGCCCGGTGAAGAAGGTGGCGGTGGGGCAGGCGGCCGGGTCGGCGCTGATGCGCGACGAGGTTGCGGCGGCGCGGCTGCTGGAGGCGACGGTGCGGGCGGTCGATGTGCCGGTGACGTTGAAGATGCGGATGGGGTGGGATCATGCGAACCTGAATGCGCCGAACCTGGCGCGGATCGCGGAGGCGTGCGGGATCCGGATGGTGACGGTGCATGGGCGGACGCGGCAGCAGTTTTATACGGGGACGGCGGATTGGCGGTTCATCGCGACGGTGAAGGCGGCTGTCGGCATTCCGGTGATTGCGAACGGGGATATCCTGACCGAGGCGGATGCGGCCGAGGCGCTGGCGCAGTCGGGTGCGGACGGGGTGATGATCGGGCGCGGGTGCTATGGGCGGCCGTGGTTCACGGCGCAGGTGGCGCGGTTTCTGGAGACCGGTGAGGCGCAGGCGGAGCCCTGTCTGGCGGAGCAAAAGCAAGTTTTGCTCGAACATTATGAGGCGATGCTTGTGCATTGTGGGAACGATGCTGGGGTGCGGGTCGCGCGCAAGCATGTGTCCTGGTATTCGCGCGGCCTGTTCGGGTCGGCGGAGTTCCGGGCGGCGGTGAACCGGACGCCGACGGCCGAGGGGGTGCGGGCGTTGATCGATGCATTCTATGATCCGTTGATCGCAGCGGGGGCGATGCGGGGTGCGGCCGAGCGGGAGTCGATTGCTGCATGAAGGAGACTTTGACCCGGGGGCGGCCTGCGCTGTTCGAGCGGCTGTCGCCGCGGCCGCCGGCGCTGGACGGGTTGGCGATGCTTGGGGCGTTGCCGGTTCCGACGGTGCTGTTGAATGCCGAGAACCGGTTCCGGTATGCGAACCAGGCGGCGGAACAGTTCCTGGGGCTGTCGATGCTGCAGCTGGGGCAGATGTCGCTGGCGACGTTGCTGCCGGAGGATAACCCACTTTTTGCGCTGCTGGAGCAGGTGCGGGCGCATGGGGCAACGATCGCGGACCACGATCTGACGCTGGAGAGCCCGCGGCTGCACAAGCGGGGGATCGTGGTTCACGCCGCCCCGGTGACCGAGGAGCCGGGGTCGGTGCTGATGACGCTGCAGGACAGCTCTGCGGCGCGGTCGCTGGATCGGCAGATGGCGTTCCGGGGGGCGGCGCGGAGTGTTTCCGGGATGTCGGCGATCCTGGCGCATGAGGTGAAGAACCCGCTTTCGGGGATACGCGGGGCGGCGCAGTTGCTGGAGGCGAGCGTGTCGGACCAGGACCGGGAGCTGACGGTGTTGATCCGCGACGAGGCGGACCGGATCCGGGCGCTGGTGGACCGGATGGAGGTGTTCGGCGAGAAGCCGATCGAGCGGCGGGCGGTGAACATCCATCGGGTGCTGGAGCATGTGCGGCGGTTGGCGGGGACCGGGTTTGCGCAGGATCTACGGATCACCGAGGTGTATGACCCGAGCCTGCCGCCGGTTTGGGGCAACCGGGACCAGTTGGTGCAGGTTCTGTTGAACCTGGTGAAGAATGCGGCGGAGAGCATCTTTTCGGATGTGGGGATGACGCATCGGGGTGGGGGGGAGATCACGCTGACGACTGCGTATCAGCATGGGGTGCGGCTGGCGGTGCCGGGCAGCGGGCAGCGGCAGCATCTGCCGTTGCTGGTGACGGTGCGGGACAATGGGCCGGGGATTTCCGAGGACATCCGGCCGCATCTGTT
>JAYVEG010000068.1:0-17301 GCA_043748985.1 Rhodospirillales bacterium | reverse complement strand
CATCATCCGGGCCATCGCCGGCTGCGACTGCCTCCCACCCCAAACCTGGGAACGCGCCGGCTAACCAACCCACCCAAATCCGCCACTCCAACCGCCCCGACAGGGGCCGCACCCGCTTCCCTTTCCCCTCGAAGATAGGACCGGGGTGAGGGTTCAAGCCAAAAGCCCAGCCCCCCGTCACAGCAACCCCTAAACCCCACCCCAAACCCCAAGCCTCGCATTTGCCCCCAACCCCCGCCGCATGCTACCGCGCCGCGACCATGAAGAATGTCTTCCGACATCCTCGAACGCTCGCGCTGGGGGCATGGGCGCTGGGAGGCTATCTGCGCTTTGCGCTACGCACAACGCAGTGGACCCTCCTGGGCGGCGACAAACTCGGCCAACTCATCCACGCAGAACCCGCGATCTTCGCCTTCTGGCACGAGCGCCTGCCGATGATGCCCGCCCTCTGGAGCCTGGCCCTCCAAACCCGCCACCAGGCCTGCGCCGCCCGAGGCAGGATGCATGTCCTGGTCAGCCGGCATCAGGACGGACGATTGATCGGCAGCATGATGCGGCAGTTCGGACTGGACCTGGTGCACGGCAGCAGCGCAAAGGGCACGGCACAGAAGGGGGGCGCCGCCGGCCTCCGTGCGTTGCTCGCCGTGCTCGCCGCCGGCGACCAGGTCGTGATCACGCCCGACGGACCCCGGGGGCCACCCCACCAGGTCGCGCGTGGCGTCCTGCAGCTCGCCGCACTCTCGGGCGCACCGATCATCCCATGTGCCGCGCAGTCGACCCGGCGCCGCCTTCTGCCCACCTGGGACCGCATGCTCCTGCCCTTGCCATGGGGCCGGGGAGTGCTGGTTTGCGGCGAACCCATCGTAGTGCCCCGCGCCAACTGGGAAAACACGGTGCCGGCGCTGCAAAAGGCGTTGCACAGGGCGGCGCAAGATGCGGATGCGGCCTGCGGATGGGCGTGATGGCGGCGCTATGGGCAGGTCTCGCGACGCTGGCAGCACCCGGGTTGCGCCTCATGCTCCGGCACCGGGCGAAGCGGGGCAAGGAGATGGCATCCCGTCTGGGCGAGCGCGAGGGACTCGACCCGACCCCGCGCCCGGCCGGCCCGCTGCTCTGGCTCCACGCGGCAAGCGTCGGCGAAAGCCAGTCGGTCCTCCCGGTCGTGGCAGCCCTGCTGCAGGACTCCATGGTAAGCGTGCTGATGACGACAGGGACGGTGACGTCCGCCCGCCTGCTCTCCGACCGGCTGCCAGGCTTCGCGGGCCGGGTCCTGCACCGCTTCGTCCCGCTGGATGTGCCGGTCTGGGGCGCCCGCTTCCTGGACCACTGGCGCCCCGACGCGGCGGCCTTCGTGGAAAGTGAGCTATGGCCGAACCTCCTGGCAGGATGCCGCGCCCGCGGCATCCCGGCGATGCTGGTGAATGCCCGCATGTCCGCCCGAAGCCAGCGTGGATGGCGTCGCGCCCCCGGCCTTGCGAGGGAGATCCTGGGAAGCTTCGACCGCGTGCACCCCCAAAGCCAGGCGGACGCCGACCGGCTGCAGGAGCTGGGCGCCCGAGGGATCGAGGCGGCAGGAAACCTGAAGCTGGCAGCAGCCCCGCTGCCGGCCGACGCAGACCAACTGGCCCGCTTGCAGGCGGCAATCGGACAGCGACCGGTCTGGCTGGCTGCAAGCACGCACCCCGGCGAGGAAGCGGTGGCGGCCGCGGTACATCGACGCCTGGTGCAGGCACACCCGGACCTCCTGACCATCGTGGCGCCCCGCCATCCGCAGCGCGGGGCCGCCTTGGCCATCGAACTGGGCGCGCCACGTCGCGGGGCAGGGGAGGGCCCGCCCCCCGGCGCCGGCATCTGGATCGCCGATACCATGGGCGAGCTGGGGCTCCTCTACCGCCTGGCCCCCGTCGTGTTCGTGGGCCGCAGCCTGGTGGGGCAGGGCGGCCAGAACCCCTTGGAGCCGGCCCGGCTGGGCTGCGCCGTGGCAGTCGGGCCGCACACCGCCAACTTCGCCGACACCGTGGCTCGGCTGATCCAGGCGCAAGCGCTGACGATCGTGGCGGACGAGGCCGCACTGGCAGCATGGGTGGGCACAATGCTGACGGATCCCACCGCCCGAGCCCGCGCCGCGCAAGCGGCAATGGCCGCAGCCGACGGCGAGGCCGCTTTGCCAGCGCGCATCGCAGCCTCGTTGCGCTCTATGCTCGCGCCATGATGCCGCCCCGCTTCTGGCAAAGCGATACCTGGCCGGCCCGCCTGTTGTCGCCGGTGGCGGCCGTCGTCGCGCAGCTGGCCGCGCGCCGTATGGCCCGGCCCGGCTGGCGGGCGCCCATCCCGGTGATCTGCTGCGGCAATGCGACCGTAGGCGGCGCCGGAAAGACCACGCTCGCCTTGGATCTGGGATCGCGGTTGCGCGCGCGCGGGGTCGCAGTGCACTTCATCAGCCGCGGCTACGGCGGGCGCCTGCCAGGGCCGGCACGGGTGGAGCCGGTACATACCGCCGAGATGGTGGGCGACGAGCCGCTGCTTCTGGCCCAGGTCGCGCCGACCTGGGTGGGCGCGGACCGCGCCGCCTCCGCCCGCGCCGCGGTCGCAGCCGGGGCGGCCGTGCTGGTGATGGATGACGGCCTGCAGAACCCGGGCCTGGTGCAGGACGCCGCCCTCCTGGTCATCGATGGCGCCAGCGGCTTCGGCAATGGCCGCGTGATGCCGGCCGGCCCCTTGCGAGAGCCGGTGGCCGCAGCCGCCGCGCGCTGCCGGGCGGTGATCATGATCGGCATGGACCAGCGCGGCGCCCGCGCAGCCCTGCCGCCCGGCCTCGAGATTCTGGAAGCCTGGCTCGTCCCGGAGCGCGGCCTGCACGGCCAGCGCGTCGTGGCCTTCGCAGGCATCGCCCGCCCGGCCAAATTCCACGCCACGCTCCTGCAGGCCGGCGCGACCCTCGCGGCCACGATGGACTTCCCGGACCATCACAAGTTCCGCCTGAAGGAGATCCAGGCAATCCTCGCCCGCGCGCGTGCCCTCGATGCGGTGCCCGTCACGACGCCGAAGGACGCAGTACGGCTGCCCCCGCTATGGCGCTCTCAGGTGCGGTCAGTGGGCGTCCGGCTCGCCTGGGCCGACGAGGCGGCAGTGGACCGGCTGCTGCAAAAGATCGTGCCATGAGCCCGCGCTTCCGCCTGGAATACGCCCTGGCCCGCGCCGCGCTGGCGGTGTTCCAGGCCCTCGGCCCGGTCGGCGCCAGCAACCTGGGCGGCTGGCTCGCGCGCACCCTGGGCCCCGTCCTGCCCGTGTCCCGCGTGGCGGACGTGAACCTCCGCATCGCCTTCCCCGCGATGGATGCACCGTCCCGGCGGCGGATCGTGCGGGCCGTATGGGACAACCTCGGCCGCACGATGGGAGAATTCCCGCATCTCGGCAGCCTGCCGGAAGGCTCTTCCCACGGTCCCGGCTGGTTCATCGAGAACGTCGCGGCGATCGACCGCCTCGCAGCCGCCGGCGGCCCGGCGATCCTCGTCAGCGGGCACTTCGGCAACTGGGAGATGATGCCCGCGGCCTGTGCCGCACATGGCGTCAGGGTCGCGAGCTTCTACCGCGCCCCCGACAACAAGGCGATCGACGCCCTGATGCTCGCGCTGCGGACCAGGGCCGCCCGCGGCGAGGTGAAGCTGTTCCCAAAGGGCACCGCCGGGGCAAAGCAGGCGCTGGTGCACCTCGCCCGCGGCGGCTTCATGGGCATCCTGAACGACCAGAAGATGAACGACGGCGTCCAGGCGACCCTCTTCGGGCACACGGCGATGACGGCGCCGGCAACGGCCGCCTTCGCGCTCCGCCTGCGCTGCCCGGTCGTCCCCGGCTACGTGATGCGCGTCGGCCCGGCGCGCTTCCATCTGGTCGCAGAAGAACCGCTGCCCCTCCCCAATACAGGGGACCGCGACGCAGACATCCGGGCCCTGACCCAGGCGATCAACGACCGGATGGAGGCCTGGGCCCGCGCACGGCCGGACAGCTGGCTATGGCTGCACCGCCGCTTCGACAAGGCGCTCTATCTCCCGGGGCAGCTCCCAGCCTGAACCGCTATCCCGGCACATCCAGCACGAAGCGCGTACCCGGCCAGTCGGTATCCTGCGTGATCGTCGCCCGCAGCGTCTCCGCCATGGCCACCACGATCATCCCACCGACCCCCGTCCCCTTCACCCGGTGCGGTCCCGCGGAATACCCCACCCCGTCATCCTCGACCCCCAGCCGCAATCCGCCCGCCACTCCGGGCTGCAGCCAGATCCGCACAGCCCCCGGCTCCCGCCCGCGATACGCGTATTTTAGCGCATTGGTGACCAGTTCGTTAACGATCAGACCCATCGACACCGCCCGGTCGGTCTCGACCCGCATCGGCACGGCCTGCAGCTCGATCCGGCTGCCACCCCCATCCTGCCCCATCGCACGGCGGAATTCGCTCACCAGCCCGTTTAGGTATTGGTCCAGCTCCACGAACTCGACGTCGTTGGAGGTGTAAAGCCGCCGGTGGATCAGCGCCACGGCGTCCACCCGCTCGGTTGCCCGCTTCAGCAGCTCCCGCGCCTCGCCATTCTCCAGCCGGCGAGCCTGCAGCGCGATCATGGAGCTGATCAGCTGCAGGCTGTTCGCCACCCGGTGGTTCACCTCGCGCAGCAACACCGCCTGCTGCGTCGCCAGCCGCTCCAAACGGTCGCGGCTCTCCCGCAGCTCCCGTTCGGCTATGGTGTGGGCGCGCTGCGTGCGGGAACGATCCACCGCCTGTCGCAAGGTCGGCTCCAGCAGGTCCAGGAACGCGCCCTGCACGTCCTTGATCAGGAAATCGGCCGCCCCCTCCTTCAGCGCCGCCACCGCGATCCGCGGCTCCTCGGCCACCGTCACGAATACCACCGGCGCCGGGTCCGGCAGGGCACGAAGATCGGACAACACGTCCAGCCCGTCCCGCCCGGGCATGTAGTAGTCCAGCGCGATCACGTCGAACCGCTCCGCCGCCGCGCGGATGACGCCCTCCGGCCCGCTTGCGGCAAGTGTCACAACGAAACCCACCCGCTCCATCCGCCGCTGCACCAGCCAACCGGCGCCACGATCGTCGTCGATATACAGAAGACGCAGCGGGTCCTCGGACAAGTCGTCCATCAGGCAGGCCCAGGGACCTGCATCACCGAAAGGAACAGCCCCAGTTGCCGGATAGCGGTCGCGAACCCCTCATAGTCTACTGGCTTGGTGATATAGACGTTGCACCCCAGGTCGTAGCACCGCTGGATCTCGCGCTTGTCGTCCGTCGTCGTCAGCACGACTACAGGCACACGCCTCAGGTGCTCGTCCTCCTTGATGCGCTTGAGGATGTCGATCCCGCTCATGTCCGGCAGGTTCAGGTCGAGCAGCACCAGAAGTGAGCGTTGCGCAACCCGCGACCCGGTCGCGCCCGAGCCGAACAAATAGGCCATCGCCGAAGTCCCGTCAGTCAGCGGCACGATCTCGTTGTTCACCCCGGCGCGGCGCACGTTCTTCTCGATCAGCCTGGCATGGCCGGGGTCGTCCTCGATCAGCAGGATGGTGACAGCGACGGCATTCATGCTTCTGCGCGCTCCTCCTCGGAGGCAACCCGCACGCGCGGGACCTCGACCCGGAACGTCGATCCCACACCTTCGCCGGAGACGCAATCGATCCGTCCCCCCAACCGCCGCACCAGCGCCCGTACATGCGCCAGCCCGATGCCCTCGCCCGCCACGCTCTGGTCGCCCGCACGCCGGAACAGCTCGAATACCCGCTCCAGGTCGCGGGCCGCGATCCCCCGTCCGTTGTCCTCCACCTCATACAGCGCCATCCGGCCCTCCAGACGCCCGCGCACAACGATACGCCCTGGTCGCCCGGGCTCCAGATACTTCAGCGCGTTCTCCAGCAGGTTGCTGAACACCTGCTCCAACACCAAGCGGTCGCTGATCAGGTCGGGCAACGCCTCGATCGTGATGATCGCCCCCCGTTCGTCCGACTGGTGGCGCAGCGTGGCGGCAATTCCCTCCAGCAACGGGCACATCGCCACGGTTTCAGGCGCCAGCACCCGCCGCCCCTCGCGCGACAGCTTCAAGATCGCCCCGATCAGTCGGTCCATCTTCGCTGTCGATGTCTTGATGAAGCAGATCGACTCCGGGATGTCCTCGTGCGCCGCCGCGATCACGTCCTGCATGCCGGCCGGGTCCGCCGCGGCGGCCTTGGTCACGAAGGCAGACACCGTTTCCGCCGCGCCTTCCATTTCGCTCGTGAACCCCATGATGTTCACCAGCGGCGCCCTCAGGTCATGCGACACGATATAGGCGAAGCGTTGGATCTCCTCGTTGGCCTCAGTCAGCGCGGCGGTCCGTTGCTGCACCCGCTCCTCCAGCGTCTCGTTCGACATCGACAGCGCCTGGTAAGCCGCCTCCAGCTCCGACTGCGCCGCCCGCAGCGCCTTGAAAGCCCGCCACGCGCCCCAGATGATCGCCCCTGCCAATGCAGCGAGCAGCACGAACCCCACCGCATCGGCCAACACCAGCAGTCGCCCGGCCCGGTTCACCACCTCGACCTGCTCGTCCAGTATGCCTTGCTGCTGCGCCTCCAGCCGGGCGACGATCGCGCGGATCTGCCGCATCGCACGTTGGCCGCGGTCCGACTGCACCAGGTCCAACGCACCGGCAGTGTCGCCCGCCCCCGCCATGCGCAGCGTCGCGGCCAACTCGTCCAGCTTGTCCGCGGCGACCAGACGCAGTGCCGTCATCTCCTGAGCGGCGGAATCGCCAGCCTCGCGCAGGGCCGCCTCCAGCCTGTCTAGCGCGGTGGGCGCATCCTGCAGGCCCTGCCGATACGGGTCGAGATAGCTGTCCTTCCGCGTCAACAGATAGCCGCGCTGTCCCGTCTCGGCGCCTTCGATCGCGCTCAAAACCAAGGTCAGGGCAGCCCGCGTGGCCTGCGTCCGGGTCACCTCGCGCAAGGCATCGGCATTGTGCGCAGCCAGCAGCGCCGAAGCGCCTATCAAACCGGTCGCCAGGATCAGCCCAAGCGCGATCGCCAGGCGGACGGTCCAGCCGAAACCGCGCCGGTTCTGGGACAGGAAAGGCGAGGATGTGGCGGTCGTGGTGAGGATCGGTCGGCTCCGGGCGTGGCGCCGATGACGGTTAACCCAATCGCCGGCCACTGGCGAGCCGCACGGACTCTTACGGAAGCGGCTTCACGCCATCCTTCTCCGCCTGCACCGCGATGGCCGTGACCACGCCATCCGCGGCGCGCATGCCGCGCACCGTCACAGCGGCGCCGGGCGCCAGCAGCGACGAGTCGCCGGGCACCAGGCCAACGATCCGTACTTCGGGACCGACCTCGATCACCTGCTCGCCCCCGGCATAGCGCATCTTGAGGGTGCGTCCGGCCGATGCCTCGGCAACACCGTCCACTGTCGCATTGGTCATCGTCTGCTCCGGTAGGTCCATCGGCCGATGCCCCTCGCCGGTGCCGCGCATGCTGTCGGGGAAGATGTGCACCTCTTGCGCATGCAGCTTGCCGTCGCGCCCGCGCATCGCGGCAGAGCCGACGAACTCGCCCGGCTTGATATCGGTCAGGCTGCGTTCGACCTGCGTGCCATAGCGCGTGTTGGGCGGCAGCTGGACCCTCGTGATGGTGCCGTCGTCCAGCCGCAGCGTCATGGCGCCGGGTTCAACGGCCGCGATCACCGCGCTGATCCGCACCGGCACGCCGGCCGCCTGCGCCAGCGCCAAGCCCGGCACCAACACGCCCGCCATCAGCCACTTGAACGCCATCATCCACCTCCGCACACCCTGGGGCCAGCGTCGGTGATCGCCACCCTCTCGTCAAATGACCCCCGCGCGGGCATCATCGCCGCCACCCCGCATAAGACGCGCACCTGGAGACGCCCCATGACCATCGCCCGCCGGACCCTGCTGGCTACCACCCTTGCCACGCCGCTCGCAGCCCCTGCCATCGCCCAGACGCCGTCCCTGAAGATCGGCGTATTGAACGACCAGTCCGGTCCCTACCGCGACAACACCGGCATGGGCTCTGTGGTGTGCGCGCAGCAGGCGATCGCCGAGTTTGGCAAGCAGGGCTTCGATGTCCAGCTCATCAGCGCGGACCATCAGAACAAGCCCGATGTCGGCATCTCCATCGCCCGGCAATGGTTCGACCGCGACGGCGTCGATATGATCCTGGATGTGCCAACCTCGTCCGTCGCGCTCGCGGTTGCGGCGGTGGTGCGCGAGAAGAACCGGGTCTACGTCAACTCCGGCGGTGGCACCGCCGATCTCACGGGGGTGCAGTGCACCCCGAACACCGTCCATTGGACGTACGACACGTACATGCTGTCCCGGTCCACCGCGTCGCAGCTCGTCAAGCTCGGCGGTAAGAAGTGGTTTTTCATCACCGCCGACTACGTGTTCGGCCAACAGCTGGAGCGCGACGCCACTCAGTTCGTGAAGTCCAACGGCGGTACCGTGGTGGGCCGCGCCGCCTACCCGTTTCCGGACACGACGGACTTCTCGTCCTATCTGCTGCAGGCCCAGTCCGCGGGGGCCGACGTCATCGGCTTCGCCTCGGCTGGCAACGATACGGTCAACGGCGTGAAGCAGGCGCACGAGTTCGGGTTGGGCGCCAAGATGAAGATGGCGGCACTCCTTGCTCATCCCACGGACGTGGACGCCATCGGGCCGGAACTGGCGCAGGGGCTGTTCCTGACGAGCACGTTCTACTGGGACATGAACGACGGCACGCGCGCCTTCACCAAGTCGGTGATCGACCGTATGCCGCAGAAGCATCCGCCGAATATGATCCAGGCCGGGTGCTTCGCGGGAACGAACCATTATCTCAAGGCCGTCAGGCAGATCGGCGTCGCCAACGCGAAGGACGGTGCTGCGGTCGTCGCGGCCATGAAGGCGATGCCCACCCAAGACAGCGTGTTCGGACCTGGCAGCATCCGCGCCGACGGGCGCGCGCTGTTCCCGGCCTACCTGTTCAAGGCTAAAGCACCTTCAGCCATGAAGTCGCAATGGGACGTTTTGGACCTTGTCGCCACCACCCCGGCCGCCGAAGCCTGGCGCCCGTTGAGCGAGGGCGGTTGCGCGCTCGTCAAGGCCTGATGCGCGAAGCGGGCGCAATGCACCGGCGTTGCGCCCATCGCCTTTAGTCCCGCATCGACGCCGCCACCTTGCCACCATTTTCTTCGAGCTTCGCTACCACGGCCGGATGCAGCGCGATGTTCTCCTCGGCGCTACCGTCGGCGCCCACATGGATGTTCAGCCCGTCGGCCAGTCCCTTGCGGGCGGTAAGGGTGGAATTCAGGTCCAACAGCTTCGGCGGGTCGACGATCGTCGTCTCATAGTTACCGCCTCCGCCCTTGCCGCTGGCCATATCGCTCAACACCGCTCCGACATCGAAGCTGCCCGGGGCGGAAGCCTGGGCAGACGTTGCGGGTTAAGCCGGCATCGCATCGGCGGTTGCCGGGGCCGGTGCCGCTGCCGTGGGGTGGTGGAAGATCTTGTTCATAATGATCGCAAAGATGCTCATGACGTTCTCAATACGTTGACGAAGCCAAGGCCAGGATAACGCCGAGGGTTCTGTCCTGGCGCGTCGTCATGGAATCTTCGCGGTGCCGGAACGCACGCGCGACGCTTTCTCGTCCACCCCGCTCACGCCTTCGCGCCGTTCGAGCTCTGCCCAGACCTGGTCGGGGCCCACCCCGCTCGCGACCCACATGACCAGCAGGTGATACAGGACGTCGGCACTTTCGCCGACCAGTGCCGCAGCGTTGCCCGCCACGGCCTCGATCAGGCACTCGACCGCTTCCTCGCCGAACTTCTGCGCGACCTTCGCGGGCCCGCGCGACAGCAGCCGTGCGGAATGGCTCCGCGCCGGGTCGGCGGTGCGCCGGCTCATGATGACGGCATACAGCCGGTCAAGCACGTCGGCGCCACCGGCGGCTGCGGCGGGTTTTGTCACCTTCTTCGGCTGGGCCTTGGCGGAGGCTTTCTTCTTCGCCGGCGTGCCGACGCTGACGGTGACCTTCTTCATGCCGCGATCGTCCGCTCGATGCGCACCGGCAACCCGGCTTCGTCCAGCGCCCGCTTCACCTGCGGCACGGTGAACGTCCCGAAATGGAACACGCTCGCCGCAAGCAGGCCCGTCGCCCCCGCTTTTGCCCCATCGATGAAGTGCTGCAGGCTGCCCACGCCGCCCGAGGCAACAACTGGCAGCCGGACTGCACCGCAGACCGCCCGCAGCAGTGCCAGGTCGAACCCTTCGCCCGTCCCGTCGCGGTCCATGCTGGTCAGCAGGATCTCCCCCGCGCCCAGGGCCGCGACCTGGCGGCACCAGTCCACCGCGTCCATGCCCGTGGCCGTGCGGCCGCCATGGGTGAACACCTCCCACCGGCCAGGCGCGCTTTGCCGCGCGTCCACGGCGACTACGACGCACTGGCTGCCGAACTTCTCGGCAGCCTCCCGAACCAGCTCCGGCCGGCTCACGGCGGCGGAGTTCATGCTGCACTTGTCCGCACCCGCCAGCAGCAGGCGGCGCATGTCCTCGGTCGAGCGCACGCCGCCGCCGACCGTCAGGGGCAGGAACACGCGTGCCGCGGTGCGCGAGACGACATCCAGGATCGTGTCCCGATTCTCATGGCTCGCGGTAATATCCAGGAACGTCAACTCGTCCGCGCCGGCAGCGTCGTAAACGGCGGCCTGCTCGACGGGATCACCGGCATCGCGCAGGGCCACGAAGTTGACCCCCTTCACGACCCGGCCGTCCTTAACGTCCAGGCACGGGATGACTCGCAGCTTCAGCATTCGTTCCATAGACAATCGCACGCGGCCGGATGCAAGCATCGACCGCGCATGGGTGCTTCTTGTCTATACAACTCCCGTTGTTATCGACGCAGGACGAGCAATGCCGCCGCCAGTTCCACCCGCCCATCGTACAACGCCCGACCAACGATCGCGCCCTCGATCCGACCGCCTGCGAGTCGCGCGGTTTCCACCAGCGCCACGAGGTCGTCGAGCGATCCGACGCCGCCGCTGGCGATCACCGGGGTCTGCAGCCGGTCGGCCAGGGCGCGCGTCGCCTCCAGATTGAGGCCGGAGAGCATGCCGTCGCGGGCGATGTCGGTGTAGATGATCGCCGCAACGCCGGCATCCTCGAACCGCAAGGCGAGTTCGGCCGCCGACACGGTGGACGTCTCCGCCCAGCCCTCGGCCGCCACCATCCCGTCCCGCGCGTCGATCCCGACCGCAACTCGTCCCGGGAAGGCACGGCAGGCCTCATGCACCAGCGCCGGGTTCTTCAGCGCGGCGCTGCCGAGGATCACGCGCGTCACTCCGGCCTCGATCCAGGCCGCGACGCCGGCCATGTCGCGGATGCCGCCGCCGAGTTGCACCGGCACGGTCGCCGCAGCCAGGATCGCGGCGACTGCTGCGCCGTTCACGGGCCGGCCGGCGAAGGCGCCGTTGAGGTCCACGACATGCAGCCATTCGCAACCGGCGTCCTGCCAGGCGCGCGCTTGCGCGGCCGGGTCGTCGGAATAGACGGTGGCCTCGTCCATCTCGCCCCGGCGCAGCCGCACACAGACGCCGTCCTTGAGGTCGATCGCGGGATAGAGGGTCAATGCGTTCTGAGTCACGCCTTCGGCTCGTGCTGCAGCATCTTGTGGTAGTAGAAGCCGCGCACGGTCCGGCCCGCCACCCGCGCGTAGCTCGGATGCACGCCCCATCGCTCATAGCCGAGGCGTTCATACAGGCCGATCGCCGGCTGCTGCGTCTCGCGCACATCCAGGTTCAGCACCTGGTAACCCAGTGCCCTCGCGCCGTCTTCGACCCGGATCGTCAGCAGCCGCGCCAGCCCGTGGCCGCGCGCATAGGGGGCGATGAATGCGTGCATCAGGGTTGCTGCGAAGGCCTGCGCCTCGTTGTTGCGTGGCGGCCGCACCAGCTGCGCGCTGCCGACGATGATGCCATCCAGCCGGGCCACGAACAGCTCCCTCTCCGGCACCAGCACGACTCCCCGGAAGTAGCGCGCCAGCACCAGGCGTCCTGGCGACTTCACCCAGCCGAACCCGCCACCCTCCAGGATCGCTGCATCGGCGGCCTCACAGAGCTGCTCCAGGTCGTCATCGACCAGCTCGCCGATCCGTTCGACCAGCAGGCTATGGGCTGGCGCGTTCGACAGGTCGGTCAAGTTGGCGACCAGCGGAGGAAGTTCGCCAGGATCCTCAGGCCGACGCCTTGGCTCTTCTCGACATGAAACTGCGTGCCGGCCCGGTTGCCGGTTGCCACCATCGCCGGCACTTGGCCGCCATAATCCGTGGTTGCCAGCACGTCGCCAGGCCGGGTCGCACGCAGGGCGTAGCTATGCACGAAATACACGTGGTCCCCGGGCTCCAGCCCCTCCAGCAGGGGGTGTGCGCCGGGTTCGAACTGCAGCGCATTCCAGCCCATCTGCGGCAGGCGCAGCCCGGTCGCCGGCATCTCCGCCACCTCGCCGCCGATCCAGCCGAATCCCGGCGTCGTGCGGTGTTCCAGCCCGCGCTCGGCCATCAGCTGCATCCCGACGCAGATCCCCAGGAACGGTCGGCCGCGTTCGACGCTGCCGTCGATCGCATCGCGCAGCCCGGGCACAGCCGCGAGCCCTGCGGCGCAGTCCGCGAACGCGCCCTGACCCGGCAGCACCACGCGGTCGGCGGCGGCCACGTCTGCGGCGTCCGACGTGATGGCGACGCTGGCCGCGATGCCGGCTTGGTCCGCCGCATGGGCCAGCGCGCGGGCGGCGGAGGCGAGATTGCCGCTGCCGTAATCCACCACCGCCACGCGCATCATGCGAGCCGCGCGGCCAGGTCCGCGGCGATCTCGGGCCGGAACGTCAGCAGCCGGGCCAGGGCGCCCTCCTCGTCGCGCGCGGCCAGCACGTGCGCGAGCGTGTAGCCCCGCCGGTCCAACCCCCATCGCACGAGGTCGCGCCCCAGCAGCCCGGCCAGCACGGCCAATGTCAGCTCGAGGACCGCGCCGTATCGCGCCGGCACCAACGCCGCCACGACCACCAGCAGGGCCCCCTGCAGCACGGCAGGAATCCAGGCGCGGTTGGCAATGAACCAGAGCGGCCCGAACAGCAAGGCGCCCCAGGCGAAGCCCTCCTTCACGAGCACCGGGTCCCGCCCGGGCTTCGTATGCGCTGTCCAGGATGTCATAGGCTGCCCTTCGTCGAGGGGATGGCGCCGGCGGCCCTTGGGTCCACCTCGGTCGCCATGCGCAGCGCGCGGGCCACGGCCTTGAACGTTGCCTCGGCAACGTGGTGCGCGTTCGTGCCGGCCCGCTGCGCGACATGCAGCGTCATCAGTGCGTTCATCGCAAAGGCGCGGAAGAACTCCTGGAACAGCTCGGTATCCATCGTCCCGATCTTGTCCGGCCCGAATGCCACCGACCAGGCCAGGAAAGGCCGCCCCGAGAGGTCGACGGCGGCATCCATCAGCGCCTCGTCCATCGGGACGACGGCGTGGCCGTAGCGACGGATGCCCCGCTTATCGCCGATCGCCTGTGCAAGCACTTGGCCGAGCACGATGCCGACATCCTCGGTGGTGTGGTGGTCGTCTATATGCAGGTCGCCCTTCGCGTCGACATCCAGGTCGAACAGCGCATGCCGGGCGAGTGCCGTCAGCATGTGGTCCAGAAACCCGATCCCGGTGGCGATTCGCGCCTGACCGGTGCCGTCGAGCGTGAGCCGGACGGTGATGTCGGTCTCGGACGTGGTCCGGGTAAGGGTGGCGGTGCGGCCCATGGCGGGCTGATACCGCATTAACCTCCAGCTTGCTACGGGGCTTGCTGCCGGGGTGTGCCGTGGGCGGGCGATGCAGTCCGAGACATATCGGCGAACGCTGCGGGAAGCGATGCTTCGACTAAGTCAAATACCGGACATGGTCGCGAACTGTCTTCGCCGCGCTGAAGCTGCGCCGTATGGAAGCTGGCAGTCACGTCATTGGCTATCGCCTCATTCCGGATGGCATCCTGATTGTCCGGGTCTTGCACGAACGCATGCATCTCGACCGGCGCCCTTTGCCCCCGCCACCCGGCCAGTGTGCCTAAACCTTGTGCAACCCGCCCGCGCATCCCACCTTCGGCCGCATCATGCAAACATCCAATCCACACGACCCGGTCGGCTGGCACGGCACGACCATCCTGTCCGTCCGCCGTGGCGGCAGTGTCGCGATGGCAGGTGACGGCCAGGTGACGCTCGGCCAGACCGTCATCAAGGGCAACGCCCGCAAGGTCCGCCGCATCGGCAACGGGGGCGCCGTCATCGCAGGCTTCGCGGGCGCCACTGCCGACGCCTTCACCTTACTGGAGCGGTTGGAGGCGAAGCTCGAGCGCTATCCCAACCAGCTTGAACGCGCCTGCGTCGAGCTGGCGAAGGACTGGCGCACCGACCGCTATCTGCGCCGGCTGGAGGCCATGATGGCTGTCGCCGACAAGGACCACAGCTTCACCCTCACGGGCAACGGCGACGTGCTCGAACCCGAGGACGGGGTGATCGCGATCGGCTCCGGCGGCAATTACGCCTTGGCAGCGGCCCGCGCGCTGATGGATATCGAGGGCCTGTCGGCAGAGGAGATCGCGCGCCGGGCCATGCGGATCGCGGGCGATATCTGCGTCTACACCAACCATTCCGTCATCGTGGAAACCCTGTAATGGATGTCCCTACCTTTTCCCCGCGTGAGATCGTGGGCGAACTCGATCGCTTCATCGTCGGCCAGAACGACGCCAAGCGCGCCGTCGCCATCGCGCTGCGCAACCGCTGGCGCCGGCAGCAGCTGCCGGAGGAGATGCGCGACGAGGTCGTGCCGAAGAACATCCTGATGATCGGGCCCACGGGCTGCGGCAAGACCGAGATCGCGCGCCGCCTGGCCAAGCTGGCGCAGGCCCCGTTCATCAAGGTGGAGGCAACCAAGTTCACCGAGGTCGGCTATGTCGGCCGCGATGTGGACAGCATCGTGCGCGACCTCGTGGAGGCCAGCATCGTCATGATGCGCGAAACCAGCCGCAAGGACGTGCAGGCCAAGGCGGAGCTGGCGGCCGAGGATAAGCTGGTCACCGCGCTGGTTGGCGAGGGGGCCAGTGCCGACACGCGTGGCAAGTTCCGCAAGATGCTGCGGGCCGGCGAGTTGGAGGACAAGGACGTCGAGGTCGCGGTCGCCGACGCCGGCAGCGCGCCGGTCGGCCAGATCGACCTGCCCGGCATGCCGCCCGCGCAGATGATCAACCTGCAGGACATGATGAAGGGCATGTTCGGCCGCAAGGAACAGCGCAAGCGCATGACCGTTTCGGCCGCCCGCATGGCGCTTGAGCGCGACGAGCAGGATCGGCTGCTGGATACCGAGCAGCTGACCAAAGACGCCGTGCGCCACGCCGAGCAGAACGGCATCGTTTTCATCGACGAGATCGACAAGGTCTGTGCCCGCAGCAGCGAGGGCGGGTTCCGCGGCAGCGACGTGTCCCGCGAAGGCGTGCAGCGGGACCTGCTGCCGCTGATCGAGGGCACGACCGTCACCACGAAATACGGTCCGGTAAAGACCGACCACGTGCTGTTCATCGCGTCGGGGGCCTTCCATCTTGCCAAGCCGGCCGACCTGTTGCCGGAGTTGCAGGGCCGTCTGCCGATCCGGGTGGAGCTGGCACCCCTGTCGCGCGACGACCTGCGCCGCATCCTGACGGAGCCGGAGCATAGCCTGCTGAAGCAGTACTCCGCCCTGTTGGCCACCGAGCGGGTCGATCTGACATTCGAGCCGGGCGCCATCGACGCGCTCGCCGACCTTGCGGCCGATATCAATGACCGTGTCGAGAATATCGGCGCGCGTCGGTTGGCGACAGTACTCGAACGGCTGCTGGAGGATATCAGCTTCACCGCAACGGACCGGGGCGGGGAGCATCTGACGGTCGATGCCGCATACGTGAACGAACGTGTCGCGCCCTTGGCAGCGAAAGGTGACTTGAGTCGATTCATCCTGTAGGCGGAATCCAAGTGGCGTGGCATGTTCCCGGCGTTCACGGATTCCCACCAGGAGACGCACGCATGCGTACTAAACTGATCACATTCCTCCTTCTTGCCGGCACGGTCGTGGGCTGCGCCAGCAACCCGCCGCCGCCGCCGCCCATGGCCGAAGCGCCGCCGCCGCCGCCGCCCGCCCCCGTGATGGCCGGCCCGGTCGACGGCATCTACAAGGGCATGGCCACTCTGGCCGAAGACGCGCCCAGGGGCTGCGCCAAGATGACCCGGACGCAGACCTTGCGTGTCCGCAACAACAGCTTCGCGCTCATGGGCGTGAAGGCCACGATCGCACCGGACGGCAGCATCACCTCCGCCGCCCGTCGTGGCACGAGCGTGACCGGCACCGCATCGGCCGGTAACCTGCAGCTCGCGGCCATGAAGGGCAAGTGCAGCTACAGCTATGCGCTGACGAAGTAAGGTCCCAGTCGGATCCTGCGATCGCGGCCTCATCTTCGGGTGGGGCCGTTTTCGTTCGTGGCTTGACGCATGGCGGTTGCAGCGACACATCGCTCTCATGACAAACCCTTATGTTCATCCTGAAGAACCCACGGCAGCCGAGGCCATCGCAGCGATCGCCGAGGAGCTGGACGTGTTCGACGACTGGATGGACCGCTACCAATTCATCATCGAGCTGGGCCGCAAGCTGCCGCGCTTCCCGACGGAGTGGCAGGACGATATCCACCGAGTGCCGGGCTGCCAAAGCCAGGTGTGGATGGAGGCCGGGATGCAGGACGGCCGCATGCTGCTGGCCGGTGCATCCGATGCGGCCATCGTGTCGGGCCTGGTTGCCCTTCTGTTGCGTGTCTATTCCGGCCGGCCGCCCGCCGAGGTGCTGGCGACCGACCCCGTGTTCCTAAAGGAACTCGGTCTGCTCGAGGCGCTATCGACCAATCGCGGCAATGGCATCGCCGCCATGGCGCGGCGGATCCGCGACGTCGCGCAGAGCTGTGCCCACCCCGATGATTCCCAGGCCTGCGCCACCGTGGCTGCCTGAGGCCATCCTTCGCAGGGATTCCAGCCGCGTCGGCCTCGTGCTGACCGCCATCTTCGCCGCCGGGGCCATCAATTCCGCCTACCTGCCACTCTGGTTCGCAGATCATGGGCTGACCGCCGCCGAGATCGGACTCGTGCTCGGCGCCGCCTCCGGGCTTCGAGTTATCTGCGGACCGGGCGGCGGCTGGGTGGCGGACCGGCTGGGCCGGCGCCGGGCGGTTCTGGCTGGGGCGGCGG
>JAYVEG010000067.1:0-6030 GCA_043748985.1 Rhodospirillales bacterium | reverse complement strand
GATCGCCGGCTTCGCCAGTTCGCCCGCGTTGCAATACCACTGCACCGTCAGCAACGGCTCGATCGGCACGCCCGACCGGTCGCCGTGCGGGACCGCATGCCGATGCGGCTCGGTCTTTTCCAGCAGTTCCAGCCGCTCCATCTCGGCGACGATCGCCTTGCGCGCCGCGAAACGGTCCATGCCCTCCAGGGTTTGCACGAAGCCGCTGGGGTCGGAGACCTCGATCTCCGCGAGGGTCACCCGGCCCTCCCGATCGAGCACGGACGGCATCGGGAGCGCATGCCGCCGCCCGACCTCGAAGTCGTTGAAGTCATGCGCGGGCGTGATCTTCACAGCACCCGTGCCCTTTTCAGGATCGCTGTACTCGTCGGCCACGATGGGGAAGCGCCGTCCCGTCAGCGGCTGCAGCACCATCTTGCCGACCAACTCGGCAAAACGTTCATCGGTGGGATGCACTGCGACCGCGGTATCGCCCAGCATCGTCTCCGGCCGGGTCGTCGCCACCGTGATCACCCGGTCTGTGCCTTCCACCGGATAGCGCAGGTACCAGAGCGACCCGTTCACCTCGACGCTTTCGACCTCCAGGTCGCTGATCGCCGACTGGAACTTCGGATCCCAGTTCACCAGGCGGCGGTCGCGATAGATCAGCCCTTCGCGATGCAGGGTCACGAATACCTCGCGCACCGCGGCGTTCAGCCCCTCGTCCATCGTGAACCGCTCGCGCGGCCAATCCAGGGATGCGCCCAGCTTGCGGAGCTGGTTGGTGATGGTGCCGCCGCTTTCGGCCTTCCACTGCCAGACGCGTTCGAGGAACTTGTCCCGGCCCATCTGCTGCCGGGTCTGGTTGCCTTCGGTGGGGAGCAGGCGCTCGACCACCATCTGCGTCGCGATGCCGGCGTGGTCTGTGCCGGGCTGCCAGAGGGCGTCGCGGCCCTGCATGCGGCGCCAGCGGATCAGCACGTCCTGCAGCGTCATGGTCAGCGCGTGGCCCATATGCAGGCTGCCGGTGACGTTCGGCGGCGGGATCATGATGGTGAAGGGCGCGCCGTGGCTTTCGGGTTCCGCGTGGAAGGCGCCCGCCGCCTCCCAGCCCGCATAAAGAACCGGCTCGATCGCCGCGTGGTCGAAACTCTTGTTCAGCATGAACCCGGTTCTAACCGAGGGTCACACGGGCGCAACCCCCACCGGCACGGAACCGCCATCCCTGGAAGATGACCGCGCTTCGCAGTCGTGGCCGGTCGTCAGCTTCGCTGCATCCGCGATCAGGCCATCCGCCCGACGACCCGCTCGATCTCGGCCCGAACCAGCCGCTCCACCAGCGGCGGCAAATGCGAGTCCAGCCACTCCTTCAGGATCGGCCGCATCTCCTCCCGCACCAGGTCCTCCAGCGTGGGACCTCCGCGATACACCGCGGTGCTGCGCTCCGTCGCCAAGGTCCGAAGCAGCGCACCCACAGACGCCGCCGCGGACGCTGCAACCTCCGGCGCCACCAGGGTCGGCGTGGGGAACGGGACCGCCAGGGGCCGTTCCGAGACCATCGGCGACGGCACAGGCTGCGGCATCTCGGGAGCCTGCGGAACAGCTATCACCGCCTGCGCCATGCTGGGGGAAGGCATCGGCTCCGCCTCGTCCTCGTCGGGCACCAGCATCGCCGGATCCAGTTGCAGCACATCCTCCTCGTGCGCCACTGCAGCCGCCTTGGCCACGCCGACCGCCGCCGAACCATCCTCCGGCGGCTTCGCATCCTCCTCGTTCAGGATCCGCCGGATCGAGGCGAGGATGTCGTCCATCGATGGGTCGGCCGCGCCACCTGTACCAGCCGAAGCCCCAGCCGTTGGCTCGCTCACGCTCTCAGCGCCCCGGCTGCTCGGTGGCGTAGTCGCCGACCCCGACCAGCTTCTGCCGCACCGCGTTGTAATACGCGGTCTCGTCATACAAAGGCACGTTCAGGCTCAGGTCTCGTGCCGTCAGCCGTCCGATCGCTGCCGTCACCGCATAGCTGTTGGTCACCAGGTTCGCCAAGTTCTGAACCAGCGTCACCCGCGAGTTCAGCAGCGTCTGCTCCGCGTTCAGCACGTCCAGCGTTGTCCGGCTGCCCACGATCGCCTCCCGCTGGGTGCCCTCGAGTGCAATCTGGTTTGCCCGGATCTGCGCCCGCGTGCTCTCGATCGTGGCCCGCGTCGCCAGCAGCGTTTCCCACGCCTGGGTCGCCTGCTGCACCACCTGGCGCCGCACATCCTCCACCGTCTTGCGCGCCTGCTGCTCCTGCTGCCGCGCCTGGCGAACCCGCGAGTATTCCGCCCCGCCCTGATAGAGCGGCACCGACGCGTTCAGCAGGACCTGACCACCGATCGACCGCTGTCCCAGCAGCGATGCGTTGTCCGACCGCGCCCCGAGCGCCTGCACGCTCACCTGCGGCATCAGTGCCGAGAACTGCAGGTCGATGTTGTCGCGCGCCGCCGCATTGTCGAACATTGCGGCCACCACGTTAGGATTGTTCTGCCCGGCGAGTTGGATCGCCTCCGCCTGGTTCTTGATCGGCAGCCGGACCGGCTGCGGCTCCACCAACTGGTCAGGCAGCTCGCCCACCAGCTGCCGGTACGTCGACCGCGCGGTCTGCAGGTTGCCTTCCGAGGATTGCCGGGTCGCCCGCGCGCCGGCCAGCGCCGCCTCTGCCTGCGCCACGTCCGTCCGCGTGATCTCACCCACACGGAAGCGGTCGTTGGTCGCCTGCAGCTGCCGCGCCAGCACCTGCTCGTTGTTGATGTTGAGCTGCAGCACCTGCTGCGCCTGGATCACGCCGACATAGGCGTTGATGGTGTTCGTGAAGATCTGCTGCTCGCTCGCCAGCAACCGCCCGCGCTGCCCGAAAACCTGGTTGTCCGCCCGGTTGGTCCCCGCCCGCGTGGCGCCGCCGCGATAAAGCGGCTGCGTCGCCGAAGCCTGCTCCGTGAAGATGTCGCGGTTGTTGCGGTTGATGGCCGTCCCGTTCCGGTTCGCCGACCGCAACGTCCCGTCGCCATACCCCACCGCCCCCGACAGCGTCACCGTCGGCCGCCAGCCGGCCAAGGCCTGCGGAACCCCTTCATCCGTGGCCCGCAATTGCGCCCGCGCCGCCTGCAACGTCGGGTTGTTCGAATACGCGGCCGCAAGCGCATCCTGAAGCGTCCGCGGCTGCGCCAGCGCCGGAGCCGCCATCAGCACCGCCAATGCGCCGAATACCGAACCGCGAAGGGCCGTTTGAAAGCGTCGCTGCATGGTCATCCCCGCCTGTTCCGCAAATCACAAGGCCTGCCGCCAAGTTCCGCTGCCACGTTCTGGTGTCGAAGGCTGCCGGTCCATCCTGACACAACCTGGCCGCCGCTAGAAGGTGAAAGCGGGCGCCGGCCGGAACTGCGGCAGCAGCGGCGTGGCGCAATCGAACACCGGTTGCGCCCGCATCCGCGATTCGCCCCCGACCTGCACCGCCTCGGCCAGAACCGCTTTGCCGGGTTCGCCGGGCTGCATCACCACCGCGACCAGCCGCCCCCCGAACACGAGTTGCGCGCCCAGGGCATCCGGAATGACCCCGACCGCGCCCTCGATCAGGATGAAGTGGTATGGCCCGCCCGAAGCCCACCCTGTCGTGACCGGCCCCTCGATCAACGCAACCCGCGGCGCCAGTTCCGGCAACACGCGGCCGGCCACCGCCAGCAGCGCCTTGTCGTCCTCCAGCGCCGTCACCTGCGCCCCGCAGGCATCCAGCAATGCCGCGCCATACCCGGCACCGCACGCCACCACCAGCCCCCGCTCCCCCTCGCGGACCCGCAATATCTGCACCAGCCGGGCGATCACCATAGGCTCCATGAGGGCCCGCCCCCCCGGCAGCTGCACATCCTCGTCCGCATAGGCCAAACTCGCCAGATGAGCCGGCAAGAACCGCTCCCGCGGCAGCAGCCGCATCGTCCGGATGATCCGCGGATCGATCACCTTGTTCGGCCGCACCTGCCCGTCCACCATGTGGTCGCGCGCTGCGGCATAATCCATCGGCACAGTAGCTTCGTTCATGCCGACATCTTATAGGTGCGGCCTGCAACACCGCCAAGCTGCCTGTTCCACTTGACCCGCCCCCAACCGCCGGTGATAACCCGCGCTCGCGCCCCGGGGGTCCGGTGGCAGAGTGGTGATGCAGAGGACTGCAAATCCTCGAATGCCGGTTCGATTCCGGCCCGGACCTCCAGTCGCGCGCCGCCCGGTGCCGCCTTCACGGCACCAGGCGCCGCACATCCTATTTGTAGTAGCGTTCCGCCGCCCGCACCGCCTGCTTGATGGAGGCCTCGGCCGTGCTCTCGCCCGTCACGACCCGCGCGAACATGTCCACCAGCACCCAGTCGTTCAGCACGGCACCGCCCGCCGCATTCACCGGTCCGGCATACCCGTCATGGAACGGCGTCTCCATGGCGCTGCGGAACACCGCCAGCTTCGGGTCCGAATCCCAGACAGCACTGCTGGCATAGGCCTTCAGCGGTTGCGACCAGTAACCGAGGCAGCCTGTCAGCCACGGATCATATTGCGGCGCCTCCATCATGAAGCGCAGGAAGTCCTTCGCCGCGTTCGGGAACCGGCAGTGCTTGAACACCATAGCGTTCATGACCAGGCACTGCTCCGGCGAGGACTTCGCCGCCCCGAACGGCATCGATGCGTGGTCCATGTCGGCCGCGATCGCCTGTTGCACCGGGTTCGTCGAGTTTTTTGCCGCGTAGTAGATGGAAACACCGTTCTGCGTCAGCCCGATCGTCCCTGCGGCAAAGGCCTGGTTGTTGCTGGACCCGTTCCACGACATCGTTCCGGGGATCATCGTCTCCTGCATCGCCCGGGCATAGTCCAGCGCCGCCCGCGCCTCCTTCGTGTCGAGCGTCACCTTGCCCTGCTCGTCCACCAGGCGGCCGCCATGCGCCCACAGCAGCCAGTTCGCATAGGCCGGCGCATCCCCCGGCGCATGGCTGAGCGCGAACCCACACGGATGGCCGATCTTCTTCAGCCCCTTGCACAGATCGAGGAACTTGCCGAGATCGTTCGGAATGGCGTCGAACCCTGCCTCCTTGCACCACGAAATGCGGTAGTTGGCCGGCCCCGTCGTGCCGCCCATCGGGATTCCCAGCCAGTTGCTCTTCTTCCACGCCTGTCCGAACAAGGTGGACAGCGGATACCATCCGCCATATTTCGCGCCGAGATACTCGGCGACATCAGTCACCTCGATCAGCTTGTCGGCGTAGATCTGCGCGTCCGGCCCGAACCCGAGCACGATGTCCGGGCCTGCGCCGGTATTGGCCACCACGGCCGTCTGCGCGGCCATGTTGTCCCACGCCAGGTAGTCGACACGGATCTCGACCCCGGCCTGCTCGCCCCACTTCTTGGCGTTTGCGGTGAAGATCGCCTCGTCGGGATCGACGAACTTCGCGGGTCGCAGCACACGCAGCTTGGCGCCGGGCTCGAGCGGCAGCTTGGGCTGCGGCACATTCGCGGCCGTGACCGCCGCCCGCGCGCCGGGGCTGGACCCGACCGCAAGCCCGGCTGCGAGACCGCCGGCCGCAAGACCGATCGTATGGCGTCTGGTAATCATGGGACTGACTTCCTCCTGCTTATTATCTTTGTCGTCTTGCGGTCGCCCTTTTGTCTTCAGGACGTTCCCGTCTCCAATCGGTGCCACAGCGCGCGCACCATGTCTTTCATCATCAGCGCGTCCGCCCACCGGTCCGACAGCTCCGCGCCGTCCGCCCCGGTGATCGCATAGGGCGGCGGCCCCAGTTCGCACAGGAACGTCAGCACCGCGTCTGGCCCGGCCCGACGTTGCCACGACCGCATCGCATAGTCCCACCAACCCATGAACAGCCCCACCGAACCCTGGTGCTGCGGGAACCCCAGCGAGACCTGGACCTGCTCGCGGCTGGCGATCCGGCCATGCAGGCCCCAGGCATTGTCCAGGATGCGGTGCATCAGCGCATGGTTCGCCTCGTCCACCGGCCAGGCGAACTCGCGCCCCACCAAGTA
>JAYVEG010000066.1:0-17401 GCA_043748985.1 Rhodospirillales bacterium | reverse complement strand
GGTGTTAAAATATGTTGTCGTTGTTGTGCGGTGCGGGGTTTTGCGCAAGCGGGGAAAGTCCCTACTTTAAGGGTCAGGGCTGGAGGCTGGTATGGCGGAACGCGAGACGATGGAGTTCGACGTGGTGGTGGTTGGGGCTGGGCCCGCCGGGCTGTCGGCCGCGATACGCCTGAAGCAGTTGGCGCCGGAGGTCACGGTTTGCGTGGTGGAGAAGGGCGGCGAGGTGGGGGCGCACATCCTGAGTGGTGCAGTGATAGAGCCGCGGGCGCTGAACGAGCTGATCCCGGACTGGCAGGCGCAGGGGGCGCCGTTGCTGACGCCGGCCGGGGATGACCGGTTCCTGTTCCTGACGGCGACGCGGAGCTTCCGGCTGCCGACGCCGCCGCAGATGCGTAACGAGGGGAACTACATCGTTAGCCTGGGCGACGTGGTTCGGTGGCTGGGGCAGCAGGCGGAGGCGCTGGGGGTCGAGGTGTATCCCGGGTTCGCGGCGGCGGAGGTGTTGATCCATGAAGGCCAGGTGGTGGGGGTAGCCACGGGCGACATGGGGATCACGAAGGAGGGGGAGCCGGGGGCCAATCATGCGCCGGGCATGGAGCTGCGGGCGGCCTATACGTTGTTTGCGGAGGGGTGCCGGGGCAGTCTCTCGAAGCAGGTGATGGCGCATTACAAGCTGGGGGAGGGGCGGGCGCCGCAGACGTATGCGCTCGGGATCAAGGAGTTGTGGGAGATCCCGGCGGAAAATCATCGACCTGGGCTGATCGAGCATACGGTGGGGTGGCCGCTGGATGCGGGGACGTATGGTGGGTCGTGGCTGTATCATTTCGGCGACAACCTGGTGTCGTACGGGTTTGTCACCGGGCTGGACTACCGCAACCCTTGGCTGTCGCCGTTCGACGAGATGCAGCGGTTCAAGACCCATCCGGAGGTGCGGAAGCACTTCGCGGGCGGGCGGCGGATCAGCTATGGAGCGCGGGCATTGAGCGAGGGGGGGTTGCAGTCGCTGCCGAAGCTAACGTTCCCGGGTGGCGCGCTGGTTGGGGATGCGGCCGGGTTCCTGAACGTGTCGAAGATCAAGGGGACGCATGCGGCGATGAAGTCCGGGATGCTGGCGGCGGAGGCCGTGGCGGAGGCACTGGCGAACGGGCGGCCTGCGGAGCCGGTGGCGTATGAGGAGAAGTTCCGGACGAGCTGGCTACATGCGGAGCTGCATGGGGCGCGGAACATCCGGCCGGCGTTCGCGAAGTTCGGGCTTTATGGCGGGATCGCTTATTCGGCGGTGGATACGTTTTTGTTCCGCGGCAAGGCGCCGTGGACGTTCACGCATGCGCATGCGGATCATGAGAGCCTGGCGAGTGCGGCGGGTTCGGCGAAGATTGCCTATCCGAAGGCGGATGGGGTGCTGACGTTCGACAAGCTTTCTTCAGTGTTCATCAGCAACACCAACCATGAGGAGAATCAGCCGGTGCACCTGCGGTTGAAGGATCCGACGCGGTGGCAGGGGGTGAACTGGGACACTTACGCGAGCCCGGAAAGCCGGTATTGCCCGGCGGGGGTGTATGAGGCGGTGGGGGTGGAGCAGGGGGCGCCGCGGTTGCAGATCAACGCGCAGAACTGCGTGCACTGCAAGACCTGCGACATCAAGGACCCGACGGAGAACATCGACTGGCAGGTGCCCGAGGGTGCGGGCGGGCCGAATTATCCGAGCGGGATGTGAGCGGGATGAAGGGGTTGCCGGTTCGCCGCGCCGCGCTGCTGGTGCTGTCGATGCTGTCGGGGTGTGCGGCCAACGATTTCGGGTTCGAGGGTTCGGCCACCTCCAGCCGGTTTACGCCGACGGGGACGTATGGCGCTTATCTGACGGGGCGGTTCGCGGCGAAGCGGGCGGATCTGGATACGGCGGCGGACAAGTTGGGCGAGGCGGCTCGGGCGAGCGGGCTGCCGGAGGTGGTGAACCAGGCGTTCACTGCGGCGGTGCTGGCGGGGCGGGCGGATGCTTCCGTGCTGGCGGCGACCTTGCCGGATAATCCAGTGGCGCAGCTGGTGCTGGCGGATCGGGATGCCATCGCGGGGCGGTGGGCGGATGCGGAGGCGCGGTTTGCCGGGCTGCCGCAGCAAGGGCTGACGCAGGTGCTGCGGCCGATGCTGATGGCGTGGGCGCAGGCGGGGGCGGGGCGGACTGCGGCGGCGCTGTCGACGCTGGCGCCGGTGATCGAGAGCGGGCGGCTGCGGGGCGTGATGGCGCTGCATGGCGCGATGATCGCCGATCTGGGTGGGCAGACGGCGGATGCGGCGCGGCTGTATCGGGTGGCGCAGGCGGAGTATGGCGGGCTGAACCTGCGGCTCGGGATCGTGCTGGCGAGCTGGCAGGCGCGGACGGGGAATGTGATCGACGCGCAGCGGACCATCCGGGAGGTTGCCGGCGCAGGGGGCGAGTTGGGGATGGCGCGGCTGTCGTTGGAGGCGGACGTGTCGAACCGGGCGGTGCGGAATGCGACGGACGGGCTGGCGGAGGCGTATCTGGCGTTGGGAGCCACGTTGCGGCAGCAGGATGCGGCGGATACGGCGCAGATCCTGGTGCGGTTGGCGTTGGCGGTGCGGCCGGATTTCACGGCAGCGCGGCTGCTGCTTTCGGATATGCAGACGAGTGCGCGACGGCCGCGGGCGGCGTTGGAGACGCTGGCGTCGGTGCCGAATGACGATCCGCTGATTGCGATGGTGCGGCTGCGGCAGGCCGGGCTGCATGATTCCGTGGGGGAGACGGAGGTGGCGGCGGGGATGCTGGACGCGCTGGGGCGGCAGTATCCGGATCGGCCGGAGCCGTTGGCGCAGGCGGGGGAGATCCTGCGGCGGACGGGGCATTATCCGGAGGCGGTCGCGATGATGGACCGGGCGATCGCGCGAGTGGGGACGCCGAGCCGGCAGAACTGGTTGTTGTTCTACGAGCGCGGGATCGCGCTGGAGCGGGCGGGGAACTGGCCGAAGGCGGAGGCGGATTTCCAGTTTGCGTTGGAGCTGGCGCCGGAGCAGCCTAACGTGTTGAACTATCTTGGTTATGCATGGACCGAGCGGGGGCAGAACCTGGTTCAGGCGCGGCAGATGATCGAGCGGGCTGTGCAGCAGCGGCCGAATGACGGGTCGTTCATCGACAGCCTGGGATGGGTGCTGCTGCGGGCCGGGGATGCGCCGGGGGCGTTGAAGAACATGCAGCGCGCGGTCGAGCTGCAGCCGGAGGACGCTGTCATCAACGGGCATCTGGGTGATGCGATGGCGGCGATGGGGCGGTGGCGCGAGGCTGAGTATCAGTGGCGGCGGGCGTTGCTGCTGAAGCCCGATCCCGAGGATGCGGAGCGGATCAACCAGAAGCTGTCGACGTTGCCGCAGGGGCGGTTGCCGACACAGGCCTCGGTACCGGCCGCGACCGTCCGCTGAGGGACGGGCTGGGATGCTGGCGGAGCGGGCGCGGGCAAAGGTCAACTTGTACTTGCATGTCGTGGGGCGGCGGGCGGACGGGTATCACCTGTTGGACAGTCTGGCGGTGTTTCCGGATGTGGGGGATGTGGTGCGAGGCGGGCCAGGGGATGGGCTGACGCTGGCGCTGGAGGGGCCGTTCGGGGCCGGGTTGGCGGCGGAGGCGGATAATCTCGTGTTGCGGGCGGCCCGGGCCCTGGGCAGTGGAGGGGCTGCGCTGGTTTTGGAGAAGAACCTGCCGGTGTCGAGCGGGATCGGTGGGGGGTCGGCGGATGCGGCGGCGGCGCTGCGGTTGCTGGGGCGGATGTGGGCGGTGGCGGTGCCGGTGGGATTGGCGGCATCGCTGGGGGCGGATGTTCCGGTTTGCATGGTGTCGCGGCCGGCGCGGATGGGGGGGATCGGGGAGACGCTGAGTCCGGCGCCGGCGTTGCCGCGTGCGGGGATCGTGCTGGTCAATCCGGGTGTGGGGGTGTCGACGCCGGCGGTGTTTCGGGCGCGGGGGGCGGCGTTCTCGCTGCCGGCGGTATTGCCGAACGGGTGGGCGGATGCTGCAGCGATGGCGGCGGGTTTGGCGGAGTTGGGCAACGACCTCGAGCCGCCGGCGCTGGAGCTGTGTCCGGTGATCGGGGGCGTGCTGGGTTGGCTGCGCGGGGTGGATGGGTGTTTGTTGGCGCGGATGAGCGGTTCGGGGGCGACGTGCTTCGGGCTGTTCGGGTCTGCGGCGGAGGCGGCGCGGGTGGCGTCGGGGGTGCCGGATGGGTGGTGGGCCTGGGGCGGCGATATCGATGGGGTGGGTCGGGACTAGACGAATGAGGGGGGCGGCGCGTAATGGGGGGGCGGTGCTGGGGCGTCGCCAAGCGGTAAGGCAGCGGACTTTGAATCCGCCATCCGAAGGTTCGAATCCTTCCGCCCCAAGACCCTTTCCGGTTCGGCGCGTGGCAACCATTGGCTGACGGGTGTTCCTTGGCCGCTGTTGCTACATTCTGATAACTCCGGCGTGCATGAAATATCTTTCATCACGTCTTATCGGATTTTATGAAAATTGCTGGCCGCAGGGGCGCGATGCACGGCTGCGGCGAGGCTGACGTGGGGCTCGGCCCGGCGTGAGCGCGGGGCCGCCCTTCTGCGTAGCCGCGGGTCAGGTTTTCGGATGGATGAGCGACTTGTCGCAGAGCATGGCGGCGGTGCCGGTGTTGGTGATGGTGAACTCGGTGCCGTCTTCGGACTTCGCGACGGGGTAGGGCACGTCCGCCTCGTGTTCGACCGTCTCGATGGCGATCACGGCGCCGTCCTTGTAGGTAGTCTTGGTGAGGGTGGTGTCCTGATGCGGGCGGACGATGTAGGCGTGCTTGTGGCTGTGTTTCGGCGTCGCATGGCCGGGGGCGAGGTGTACGTGCAGGATCGTTATGTCGTCGTTCTTTAGCAAGGTTTTGACGGTATAAGGCTCGGTGGTCATCCTGTATCCTCTCGGTCGTTGGAAGGCGCGACAGGAAACTGCGCGTTCGTCGAGAGAATAGCCGGGTCGTTTGCGGAATGAAATGGGGCACATCCTTTCCCCGTGAGTGCAACAGGGCGCGGGCGCGGTCGGTGCCCGGTCTGGACAGGTTGGTCGGTGGCGATGCGGGCGTGCGAGTCATGTGGGGCCAAGGCGCCGGACGGGGCGGCGTTCTGCGGCCAGTGCGGGGCGCGGTTGGCGCCTCATCTATCGCCGCAGACGGCGAGCGCGCTGCGCCGGTCCGAGCGCAAGGTGGTCACGATCCTGTTCGCCGACATCAAGGGCTCGCTGGCGCTGGTGGCGGGGCAGGACCCGGAGCAGGCGGGCGAAATCCTGGGCGTTGTGGTGGCCTGCATGATCGAGGCGGTGCGGCGACATGGCGGGCTGGTGAACCAGGTGATGGGGGATGGGATCATGGCGCTGTTCGGCGCGCCCATCGCGATGGAGGACCATGCGGTGCAGGCGTGCCTTGCGGCGCTGGCGATGCGGGTGTCGATCCAGGACCAGGTGCGGCCGCGCGTGAGCTTGCGGGTTGGGTTGGGGACGGGCGAGGTGGTGGTGCGCGCGTTGCCGGGCGACACCGGGTTGCATTACAGCGCGGCGGGCGAGGCGGTGCACATGGCGTCGCGCATGGAGCAGTCGGCGGGCCCTGACCAGGTGCTGATCACCGAGGAGACCCGGCATCTGGCCGGCACGGTGGTCGAGACGGCGTTGCGGGCGGATGTGCGGATCAAGGGCATTGATGATCCGCAGCCGGTATGGGAGCTGCTGGGCACGCGGATGGGGCGGTCGGCTGCGGCGCCGTCGCGGCGGCGCGGGCGGCTGCTGGTGGGGCGCGAGCGGGAGATGGAGATGCTGCGCAGCGCGCGCGACCGCGCTTTGGCCGGGGACGGCCAGGCGATCCGGCTGGTGGGCGAACCCGGCGCGGGCAAGTCGCGGCTGGTGCGGGAGTTCACGGGGCTGCATCTCGGCACGGGCTGGCACGTCTGCCAGGCGGATGCGGTGCCGCATCGGCGGACCAGCTATGGCGTGGTGAGCGACCTGCTGAGCACCCTGTTCGGGTTGGAGGCGGATGACGGTGCGTCGGCCCGGCAGGACAAGGTTTCGGTGGCGCTGGATCTAGCTGCGGACGAGCGGGAGACGAGTTTCACGCCGTTGTCGGCCTTGCTGGGCCTGCAGGCGGAGGCGCCGGGTTGGTCGGGGCAGGGGGCGTGGGAACGGCGGGAACGGACGATCGCGGCCACGGTGCAGGCGTTCCAGCGGTTGAGCCTGCGCCGGCCGGTCGCGGTGGTGGTGGAGGATGCGCATTGGCTGGATGAGGAGAGTGCGACCAGCATCCAGCGGCTGGGGGCGACGGCGGCGGGGCGGCGGCTGCTGGGGGTGGTGACGCAGCGCACTCCATCGGGGGCGGATGCGTCGGCGTGGGGCGAGGCGCGGTGGGCGGAGCATCCGGTGCGGGCGCTGGATGAGACGTCGACGATCGCGTTCCTGCGGAGCCGATTGCTGCCGGGTCCGGACGTGCCGTTGCTGGAGCGCAAGTTGATCGAGCATACGAGCGGCAACCCGCTGTTCCTGGAGGAGTGCCTGCAGGCGCTGGTGGAGACGGGCGAGCTGGTGCGGGTGGGCGAGTTGTATCGGTTGGACAGCCCGGTGCCGGTGCTGCGGGTGCCGAACAGCCTGCGCGGGCTGCTGGATGCGCGCGTGGACCGGCTGGAGGATGCGGAGAAGGACGTGCTGCAGGCGGCGGCGGTCGTGGGCAGCACGGTGCCGATGGACCTGTTGCGCAGCGCCGTGCGGCTGGAGGATGGGGAGATGGGCCAGGCGCTGAGCCGGCTGATCGAGGGCGGGTTCATGGTGGAGCGGGACGGGTCGCGGACGCGGCTGGCATTCCGGCACGGGCTGATCCGGGAAGCGGCGTATACCACGATCCTGAAGCGGAGCCGGGTTCGGATGCATGGCGCGGTGCTGGACGCGCTGGAGCGGCGTGCGGGTCCGGATGCGGCGATCGTGGACCTTCTGGCCGACCATGCCATGCAGGCGGAGGCGTGGCCGAAGGCGGTGACGTATTCGCAGCGGGCGGCGACGCGGGCGTATGACCGGTATGCGAACCCCGAGGCGGTGCAGTATTTCGAGCGCGCGCTGACGGCTGCCGGGCATTTGGCCAATGGTCCCGGGCGCGACGCGATGCTGCTCAATCTGCATATCGGCGTGCGTTGGCCGCTGTTCCGGCTGGGTGCGGTTGGCGCGCTGGGGCCGCATCTGGACGAGGCGGTTCGGCTGGCTGGGGCGACGCCCGGGCATACGGAGCTGGCGCAGGCCACCCTGCTTCGCAGCCACGTGCATTGGCTGCGCGGCGAGCCGGCGGCGGCGCTGGAGGATGTGGCGGCGGCCCTTGCGCTGGCGGAGTGGCATGACGACCGGGAGCTGCGGGTGCGGGCCGGGTTCCAGCGCGGCCTGGTGGGGTTGTCGCAGTGCGAGACGGCCGTGACGCTGGCGGATATGGGGGCGGTGATCGCGCATCTGGGGCCGTTGCCTTCCCTGGGGCCGGCGCCGGGACGGTATGGGCTGGATGCGAAGCTGCTGGTGAATGCGTTCAGTTATTCGGCGCGGGCGCATGTGGCGCGCGACGACCTGGTGGCGGCGCGGGCGGCTTGCGACAGCGCGTTGTCCTTGGCGTGCTCGCTGGATGACCGGCAGACGAGCATCTATGCGCATCTTGCGGACAGCGTGGTGTCGTTTGCGGAAGGGGAGGCGGAGGGGGCGCTGGCGGCCTCGGCGCAGGCGGACGAGCTGTGCCGGGGGGCGGATGTGCGGCTGCTGGGGCCGGTTGCGGCGGGGTTCCTGGCGCGGTCGCATGTGGCGGTGGGGCGGCCGCAGACGGCGCTGCCGATTGCCCGGCAGGCGGTGGAGGATGCGGGGCGGATGGGGTTCATGGCGCTGCAGCCGCAGCGGCTGTCGATTTTGGCGGAGACGCTGCTGGCGCTGGGGCGGGTGCGCGAGGCGCTGGATGCCGGGCAGGCGGCGCTGGAGTTGGCGCGGGCGATCGGGGAGGCGGGGACCGAGGCGGAGACCCTGGCGTTGATGGCGGCCGCGCTGGGCCGCCAGGGGGATGCGGCGGGGGCGGAACGGCTGCGGCGGGAGGGGCTGGCATTGGCGTCGCGGCTGGGGTTGGCGGCGTTGGTGCGGAGGCTTGCGGGGTAGGGGGCGGTGGCCTGCCCGGGACCTTTCGCGCGCAGCCTTTGTGGGCCGGTGCTCACCGACCGGCGTGGATGATCGGGTCAAGCCCGAGCGTGACGGGAGGAGGGGGGAGTTTTATTCGGGGGTGGGTTGCAGGGGTGGCAGGTGGTTGGTGGGGTCGACACGGCGGGTGATGGTGACGCGGTCGATCATTTCGCGAGCCGAGAGGGGTGTGTCGAGTGCCAGGGCGGCGATGGCGTCAGTGATGTCGATTTGCTGGGGGCCGTCGAAGTTGCGGATCTGGTGGAAGCGGCCGGCGGCATCTTTCCAGCTGAGGTAGCCGTTCCGGAGGATGGTGCGGGGGGCGGTGAGGGACCCGGCGTGGCTGTAGGCGATGCCGGGGCGGTGGGCGTCGTCGAAGTAGGCTTGGGTGTAGAAGTCGCTGACGACGATGCCGTCGATGAGGTAGGAATGGGCTGGGTCTTCCAAGGGGTCGCAGGCTTCGACGAGGTAGGTGACGCGGTCGGTGCCGTCCTGCAGGGTGCCATCGACGATTTGGAGGGCGAGGCCGGGCATGGTGCGCTCGCCCGTTGGGTCGATCAGCAGTTCGATGCATTCATGGCTGGCGCCGAGGTGCCAGTCGCGGGTGACGAGGACCTTGGCCCAGGCGCGGCCGTTGCTGGTGATGGTATGGAGGCCGCCATGGTTATGTTCGGTGGCGTCGACGATGAAGATGGGCGACATGTCGTTGGGGATGACGGCGGCGTTGGGCCAGGCCTCGACGGTTGCGGTGACGTTCCAGGCGGGGGCGACGTGCTGCTGCATCTGGGTTTGCAGGACGGCGGCGATGGGTTTCAGGTCCTGGAAGGTTACGTGCGCGGTCTGGGTGGCGAGGCCGATGCGGACGGCTGCAGTCCCTGGGGTCATGGGCGGCTTTCTACTGGGATTGCAACGATACACAGGATTGGGCGGGGGGTGAAGGGGTGCTGATACCGATCGCGCGGGGGATCGCGTTCGATGCGCGGGAGCTGGAGGAGAGCTTCATCCGGTCTTCGGGGCCGGGGGGGCAGAATGTGAACAAGGTTTCGACAGCGGTGCAGGTGCGGCTGGATTTGCGGCGGGCCGGGTCGTTGCCGGAGGGGCTGCGGCAGCGGGTGGAGCGGATGGAGGGGGGGCGGGTGACGGCGGACGGGGTGCTGGTGTTGACGGCGCAGAAGCACCGGTCGCAGGACCGGAACCGGCAGGATGCGCTGGGGCGGGTGGTGGAGATTTTGCGGGCGGCGACGGTTCGGGAGGTGCCCCGGGTGAAGACGAAGCCGAGTTATTCGGCGCGGAAGAAGCGGGTGGAGGGGAAGGTGCAGCGGGGCGAGGTGAAGCGGCTGCGGGGGCGGCCTGGGGAGGATTAGACTTTTTGCCTGGTGGGGGCTTCAGGCGCGCGGTTCCGGTTTTGCGGATGGAATCCTCGTTTAACACTCTCTTCGAGGGAGAGGGCTTTCGGTTAGCCCCAGTCCTCGAGTTCTTCGCGGCGGGCGGTGGTGGGGGATGCCGTGGGCCGGGGCGGCGAGGGGATGGTCGAACTGGTAGAGCCAGGTGGGGTGGCCGGCGGCGGCGTGGCGGGTTAGTGGGGGGTGGTCCAGACGGGGTGGGGTTGGGGGGTTGCGTCGCGGAGGGGGCCGATGGGTGGGGGGGCGTAGGGGATGCCGAGGCACTCAAGCTGTTGGCGGAGGAGGGGATAATCAGTGGTGGACGGTTGTCCAACGCTCAACCACAAACGACCAACGACCGGTCCGCATGGAGGTTCGACCATAGAAGCAGGTTTGGCTGTCTGGGCGTGTGCACCGGTCGCGAGCGCCGCACCTGCACCCAGCATCACCCGTCGTCCCATCATCGTGTCGCATCCTTCGCCAGCGCCCGCTCGATGGTGTCATAGAGTGTGGCCACCGTCTCGTCCGGCAGGCGGGCGATCGTTTGGGCGAGGCGGTTGGCGAGGGCGGTGCGTTCGGGGCTGAGGCCGGCGGTGTCGATGGTGGGTTTGGGGTGGGAGAGGCGGGCGAGGCGGCCGAGTTCGTCGGCTTCGTCCCAGATGAGGCCGAAGGCTTCGCAGACTTGGTGGACGAGGCCGGTGCCGGGGGCGCCGCGGTGGCCGTGTTCGAGGGCGGAGAGGTAGGCGGAGGTGACTTCGAGGCGGGCGGCGAGCTGGGCCATGGTCATGCCGCGGGCGGCGCGGAGGGTGCGGAGGCGGGCGCCGAAGGGTGTCATGGTTGCTCTCGACTGGGACGGGCTGTGGTGGGGGCGTTCTTCATGCGCCGTCTAACGGTTGGCGGTTAAACCCTCACCCCGGCCGTCTCCCCGAGGGAGAGGCGGACGTACGCGCTTTTTTCAGGAGTAGTCTGACGCTGCCGGGGTTGAGGGCGTGGGGGTGCGCGGCGCCGAGGATGAGGTGGCGGAGGGTGGGGGCGTTGAGCCAAAAGGGGAATTCTCGGCGGATGACGCCGCCCTGTTCGCCGCTGCCGCGGCCGGTGATGACTTCGACGCAGCGGATGCCTTCGGCGATAGCGGTGTGGATGAAGTGGTCCAGTGCGGCGTGGGCGCGGTTGGCGGTGCGGCCGTGGAGGTCGAGCGTTCGGGCGGCGGTGAGCTTGCCGGTGCGGAATCTTGTCCAGGTGGCGCGGTCGATGCCGCCGGGGGAGTCGCCGATGGCGAGCGGGCCGGGGCGTTGGCCTGGTGGGCGGGGCGGTGGGGCGGCGATGGGGGTTGAGGATTGGATGGCGATGGGGGGTGCTGGTGGGGGTTCGGGTGCGAGGACGCCGGGCAGGCGGACGACCAGGCTGGTGTAGCTGGCCCAGATTGCGCGGTCGTGCTCGGTCAGGGCGCGTTGGCGCCTTGGTCTCAGGGGGCCGGGTTGTCGCATGCGGCGGGGTCGTCCTCGATCAGGACGATGTGGAGACGGCGGGGGCCGTGGGCGCCGAGTTCGAGGGTCTGTTCGATGTCGGCGGAGCGGGACGGGCCGGTGACCAGCATGACGTTGCGGGGCATGAAGCCGCCGGAGGGTTGCGGATTGTGTTCGGCGCGCAGCAGGTCCCAGGCGTCCTCGTAGGCGCCGACGACGCGGGTGGTGCGGAGGATGGCGATGGCGGTGTCGGGCAGCAGATTGATGGTGGTGGGGCGCTCTGGCGCGCTGGGGAGCATGAGGGTGCCGGTTTCGGCGATGGCGGCGAAGACGTGCTGGACGCTGACGAGGTCCGACGGCTGGGCGCGGCCCTGGCGGATGCGGAGCAGGGGGCGGTCGGACCAGGGCATGGCTTGCAGATCGGGGTGGGGGGCCATGACGAGGTCGCTTGGAAGGTTCTGGCTGGCGAGGTATTCGGCCACCGCTTCGGGCACGGCGGCAGCGTCGGGGACGCGGGTGAGGGTGCCGAATTCCTTTTCGACGTTGCGGACGAACAGGTGGATCTGGTCGGGGCGAGGGATTTGGCTGCGGGCGGGGATGAGGTGGCGGGGGGGCCGGGCCATGCGGCCGAGGAGCATTGCCTGCTGGTCGGTGGGGAGTTCGCCGCGCTTCAGGCCGCGGCGGATGCCGCCGAGGATGGCTTCGCGGGTCATCCGGCTACTTTCGTCATGGCTTCGCGCTGTTGGCGCTTGTAGCGGGCGAAGAAGGTGTCGCCTTCGGGGGCAGGCAGATCCCGACCGGCGGTCCAGCCGCCGGCGAAGGGCATGGTGGCGAAGCGGCCGCGCTTGCGGCCCATGAGGCCCAGGGCGGCGGCGCCGATGCGGGTGGCGAGGCGGTAAAGCCCCGGCCGCCTGGCCGCGAAGGCCCAGAGGGCGAGGTTGCTGCGGATGCCGGCGGGTTGGAGGTGCCGCTCGAACTCGCGTTCGCGCCAGTTTCGCATCATCTTGGGCAGGGGGATTTTTACGGGACAGACGCTCTCGCACTTGCCGCAGAAGGTGCTGGCGTTCGGGAGGTGTCCGGCCTTGTCGACGCCGATGAGGCTGGGGGTGAGGACGCTGCCCATGGGGCCCGGATAGACCCAGCCATAGGCATGGCCGCCGACGGCGCCGTAGACGGGGCAGTGGTTCATGCAGGCGGCGCAGCGGATGCAGCGCAGCATGTCCTGGAAGTCGGTGCCCATCATGGCGCTGCGGCCGTTGTCGACGAGGACGACGTGGTATTCCCCGGGGCCGTCGAGGTCGGCGGTGCGGCGGATGCCGGAGCTGAAGGTGGTGTAGACGGAGAAATCCTGGCCGGTGGCGGATCGGGCGAGGACGCGCAGCAGGCTGGTGGCGTCTTCCAGGGTGGGGACGCATTTCTCGATGCTGGCGAGCGCGATGTGGACGCGCGGTAGGGTTTGGGTGAGGTCGCCGTTGCCCTCGTTGGTGACGATGACGCTGCTGCCGGTCTCGGCGATCAGGAAGTTGGCGCCGGTGATCCCCACGTCGGCGGCGAGGAATTTGTCGCGGAGCCGGGTTCGGGCCTCGGTGAGAATGTCGCGGCGTTCGTTGAAGACGCGGTCGGGTGGGAGGTCGGTGTGGCTGATGCGGAACTGCGCTTCCCAGTCCTCGCGGTTGAGGTGGAATGCGGGGGCGATGATGTGGCTGGGGGTCTCGTCGCGGAGTTGGATGATGTATTCGCCGAGGTCGGTTTCGACCGGGGTGATGCCGGCGGCGGAGAGGTGGGCGTTGATGCCCAGCTCCTCGGAGATCATGCTTTTGCCTTTGGTGACCGTGCGGGCGCCGGCCTTGCGGCAGATGTCCAGGACGGTGGCGCGGGCGTCTTCGGCAGTGCTGCACCAGTGGACCTGGCCGCCGTTGGCGACGACGTTGGCTTCGAACTGTTCGAGGTAGAAGTCCAGGTTGGCGAGTGTGTGGTTCTTGATGTCTCTGGCGATGTCGCGGAGGCGCTCGAATTCGGGGAGGTTGGCGACGGCGGCGCTGCGCCTGGCCATGAACTGGGGTTTGCTGAACTTCAGCGCCTTCTGCAGCCCGGCGTCGGCCAGGGCCTTCTTCGCGTTCGATTTGAATTCCGGGGAGGTGGTGAGCATTGGCTTTCTCCTGGCCCCGTATGTAGTGCGAATTGGCGGGATGGCATAGAAGCCGGTGCATGTTCCGACGCACGCTGCTGGCCTCGCTTGCCGCACCCTTGATCGCGCGGGCCCGGGGGCCGTTGCGACTGGGTGTTCTGACGACGTTGAACGGGCCGGCGGCGGATGGGGCGGGCAGCGGATCCGTGTTGGCGGCGCGCCTGGCGATGGAGGACTTTCCCGGGGTGGCGGCGTCGCTGCTGGTGGCCGACATGGGGGAGCGGGCGGAGACTGCAGCGGCGACGGCGCGGGAGTGGATCGACCGGGAGGGGGTGCACGCGATCCTGGATGTGCCGAATTCGGCTATGGCTCTGGCGGTGGCGACTCTTGTCCGCGAGAAAGACCGCATTGCGTTGTTCAGCGGGCCCGGGGCGACGGCGCTGACGCGGGATTGCAGCCCCAACCATCTGCAGTGGACGTATGACACGGCGGCGCTGGCTGCCGGGTCGGCCCGGGCGATCGTGGCGGAGGGGGGACGGACGTGGTTCTTCATTACGGCCGACTATGTGTTCGGGCGCAGCCTACAGGCGGACGTGTCGGCGGTGGTGGCGCAACAGGGCGGTCGGGTGCTGGGGGCGGCGGCGTTTCCGAACGAGATGGCAGATTTCTCGGCGCTGCTGTTGCAGGCGCGGGCGAGCGGGGCGGATGTGGTGGCGCTGGCGGCGGCGGGTGGCCCGTTCGAGACGCTGGTGAAGCAGGCGGGGGAGTTCGGGATCGCGCGGGGGGGGCAGCGGTTAGCGAGTCCGTTGTGTTTGATCACGAACGTGCATGCGATCGGGCTGGCGGCTTCGCAGGGCCTGCTGGTGACGTCGCCGTTCTATTGGGATTTCGATAGTGGCACACGGGCTTTTGCGGCGCGGTTCATGCCGCGCAACCGGGGGATCGCGCCGACGCTGACGCATGCGGGGGTGTATTCGGCGACGTCGCATTTGCTGCGGACCGTGGCGGCCGGAGCCGACCCGGGACAGGGGGCGGCGACGATTGCGGCGATGAAGCGCTTACCGGCGCATGATGCGCTTTTTGGGGACAGCGTGTTGCGGCCGGATGGGGGGGTGTCGCACCCGATGCACCTGTTCGAGGTGAAGGCTCCGGCGGCGCAGCGGGCGCCTTGGGACTATTATCGGCTGCTGCGCACGATCTCGGCGGACGAGGCGTTCCGGCGGGCGGCGGTTTGTTGAGGTCAGCGGCCGGGTTGACCGATGGGGGGGACGTCGGCGGTGATGCCGGCGAGGATTTCGGCGATGTGGCGGACGCGGACGGGGTGGCCTTCGCGCGACAGGCGGCCGGCCATGTTGAGCAGGCAGCCGAGGTCGCCGGCCAGCACGGTGTCGGCGCCGGTGGCGACGATGTCGGCGGTTTTGTCTGAGACCATGCGGGTGCTGATCTCGGGGTATTTGACGCAGAAGGTGCCGCCGAAGCCGCAGCAGACCTCGGGGTCGGTCATCTCGACGAGGTCCAGGCCTTCGACGCTGGCGAGCAGGGTGCGGGGCTGGGCCTTGATGCCGAGCTCGCGAAGTCCGGAGCAGCTGTCGTGGTAGGTGACGCGGCCGGGGTAGGCGGCCTGGACGTGATCGACCTTCATGATCTCGGTGAGGAACTGGACCAGCTCGTAGGTGCGGTTGCCGAGGGCTTCGGCGCGGGCGAGGAGGTTGGGGTCGTCCTGGAAGAGGGCGGGGAAGTGGTGGGCGATCATGCCGCCGCAGGAGCCGGAGGGGACGACGACGTAGTCGAAGCCCTGGAAGGCCTCGATGACGCTGCGGGCCAGGTCCTGTGCGGTGGCACGGTCGCCGCTGTTGTAGGCGGGCTGGCCGCAGCAGGTTTGGGCCAGGGGGACCTCGACCAGGCAGCCGGCGTCTTCCAGTAGTTTGATGGCCGCAAAGCCGACCGAGGGGCGGTGCAGGTCGACGAGACAGGTGACGAACAGGGCGACGCGGGGGCGGGGTGTGGGCATACCTTTGGATATAGGACCGGACCTGCTAGGCCGCCAGCGTTGCCGAGATACGGGCTTCTGCGGTCGCGACGTAGTCGGGGTCGATCTCGATACCGATGCCGGAGCAGCCTTCCTCGGCGGCCGCGACGAGTGTGGTGCCGGCGCCGCAGAAGGGGTCGAGCACGGTGGCGCCGGTTTTACCGTGGAGGCGGATGCACCAGCGCGGGAGGTCTACGGGGAAGGTGCCGGGGTGGCTGAATTTTTGGGCTTTGCTGCGGACGGTTTCGTAGGGGATGAACCAGGTGTCGCCGCGGCAGCGGAGGTCCTGGGCGTGGCCGCGGCGGGCGATGTTGCTTTTGTCCTTGAAGGGGACGCCGTTGGCGAGGCGATCGAGGCGGACGTCGCCCTTGTGGGTGAGGTGGAAGATGTGTTCGTGGTTGCGGTGCAGGAAGCGCTCGCCAGGGACGGGTTTGAAGTGTCCGACGCTGGTGTCGGGCAGGGCGATGGATTTGACCCAGGTGACGTGATTCTGGAGCGCGAAGAGGGGGCGTAGGCGGACCAGCAGTTCGAACGGGAGCCAGGGTTGTGTCGATGACCCGGCGACGTTGAGGAAGAAAGAACCGTCGGGCCGCAGCACCCGGCGCAGGGCGGTTGCGACCCGGACCATCCAGTCGAGGTATTCCGCCTCGCCGCGGCTGTCGCCGTAGAGGCTGTAGGCGATGCCAAGGTTGTATGGCGGTGACGTTACGATCACGTCGACGGAGGCTTCGGGCATCTCGGCGAGATGGTCCAGGCAGTCGCCGAGCAGGACCTGGTGCGAGGCGGGCATTGCTTTGGCCGGGCCTTTAGCCGGAGCGCGCTGCCGTCAGCCGCCAGGCCGGGTTGGGCTGCGAGAGGTCGCGGTCGAAGGTCCAGAGATCGGTGATCTCGGTTACGGCGTCGGCGCCGGCGACGGGTCGGCCGTCGCGGCCGAGGGTTTCGGCGACCTGGTCGGAGATGAACTTGACGGTGATGTGGGCGGTGGTGGCGTCGAGCGTCGCGTCCTCGATGGTGGCGTGCTCGATGCTGCGGACTTCGCTGCGCTGGGTTTCGCCGGCGGTTTCGCGGGCAGCGATTGCGGTTTCGAAGCTGCGGTAGGCCTCGTCGGCCAGCAGGGTGCGGAGCTGGACGCGGTCACCGGCGGCGAAGGCGGAGACGATCATGCGGAAGGCGGATTCGGCGCCGGCCAGGAAGTGCTGCGGGTCGAAGGTTCGATCGATGTTGCGCATACGCACCAGGGTTACGCCGACCGGGCTGCCGGCGTCGGGCAGAGGACGGGTGGGGCGGGCTGGCTCGGCCACGCCGTCGATCACGGCGGTTGGGCGACCGACGCCGGGCACCAGGACGGGGCCGGTCTGGCGCTCGGTTTTCCCATCCGCCTGGGGCGGGCGTTCAAACCCGGTGCGGCGGCCGAGAATGCCGCGCAGGCGGAGCACCAGGAAAGCGGCGATCATGCCGAACAAGAGTAGGTCGATGGGAAAGCCGCCGCCCATGAAGAAGGTCCTTAGGAATGACTTGAGACATAGGGTGGGGGCGGCCTGGAAACAATGAAGGCCTTGGTGGGTGCGACTTGCCGGGCCGCCGCCGGACGGTTAAGCCGCGTGCATGATCCTCCTGCGCCACGGCCAAAGCGAGTTCAACCTGCACTTCACGCTGACGCGGAAGGATCCCGGCATTCCGGATCCGAAGCTTACGCCGCTTGGACACGAGCAGGCGGAGGCCGCGGCTGCGGCGTTGGCGGGGGAAGGGGTGCGGCGCATATTGGCATCGCCGTACACACGGGCGCTGCAGACGGCGGCGCCGATCGCGGCCCGGCTGGGATTGCCGGTGCTGGTCAATCCGGTGGTGCGGGAGCGGTATGCGTTTTCCTGCGACATCGGCAGCCGGCGGGGGCAGTTGGCGGCGGCGTGGCCGGGGCATGACTTCTCGACGATCGAGGAGGTGTGGTGGCCCCAGGCGGAAGAGCCGGCGGATCAGGTGCTGGCGCGGGCTGCGCTGTTTCGTGCGGAGATGACGGCGCTGCCGGACTGGTCGGAGACGCTGGTGGTGTGCCATTGGGGGTTCATCATGTCGCTGACGGGGCTTTCGATCCAGAACGGGCAGTGGCTGCGGTTCGACCCGACGGCGCCGGCTCCGGCGGAGATTGCTTGGCGGCATCACTGAGGGCGCGTGCGGGCGGACGGAACCCCCACCCAGCCCGTTTGCGGGGGG
>JAYVEG010000065.1:0-6046 GCA_043748985.1 Rhodospirillales bacterium | reverse complement strand
TCCCGCTCGGCGCGAGGGACGCCTTGGGCCTCCAGGCCCAGCTCCACGTTCTCCTGCACCGTCAACCACGGGAACAGCGCAAAGGACTGGAACACCATCGCCACACCGTCCGCCGGCCCCCGCAGCGGGACGCCACGCCACGTGACCTGGCCCGACGTCGGCAGCAGCAGCCCGGCGATGATCCGCAGCAGTGTCGACTTGCCGGACCCGGACCGCCCCAGCAGCCCGACGATCTCGTGCGACTTCAACGACACATCGACGTCGTCGAGCACCACGAGGTCGGCACTGCTGTCCTTGTGATAGGCCTGGCGGACGTTGCGGACCTGCAGCAGGTCCTGGTCGGCGAGCACGTGATCCATGGGCCTGATCCTATCCGAGGGTGAGGCGGCGGGTGGCGAAGGCATACATCGGCCGCCACAACAGACGGTTGAAGGCGACGACGAAGACAGACATGACGGCGACGCCGAGCACGACCCGCGGCGTGTTCCCGTCCGCGGTCGCCTGCGCGATATAGGCGCCCAGTCCGTGCGCCTGCAGCTTGGTGTCGCCCCAGCTCGCGACCTCGCTGACGATGGCCGCGTTCCAGGAACCGCCCGAGGCGGTGATGGCGCCCGTCACGTAATAGGGGAATACGCCCGGCAGGATCACCCGGCGCCACCACAGCCAGCCGCCGACGCGAAGGTTGCGCGCGGCCTCTTGCAGGTCGCCGGGATAGGCGCTGGCGCCGGCGATGACGTTGAACAGGATGTACCACTGCGTGCCCAAGATCATCAACGGCGTGAGCCAGATGTCCGGGTTCACGCCGAACCGTACGATCAGGATGACGAACACCGGAAAGAACAGGTTCGCCGGAAAGGCTGCCAGGAACTGGGCCACCGGCTGCGCGCGGCGACCCCATTTGGGCCTCAGGCCCAGCCACACGCCGATCGGCACCCAGACGACGGTCGCAAGGATCATCAGAACCACGACGCGCACCAGCGTGATGAGCCCAAGCTCCACAGCAGTCCCCAGGTCCGCCCAGGTCAGCACCTCGCTGGCGAACTCGACGATCTTCCACAGACCGAACGCCATGCCGGCGATCAGCACCACGATGAAGACGGCGTCGCCCGCGCGCGAAGGCGTTGGGTTGACCGCGGCCCGGCGCGGACGGCCGAACGACAGGCGCAGCCCGCCGAACGTGTCGAAGACAAGGCCGACATAGCCGGACAAGGTGCGCAGCAGCCGCGTGCGGCGCAGCAGCTTCAACACCCACGGGTCCTCGGCCGTCTCGGACGCCGTCGTCTCGAACCGGAACTTGCTCGACCAGGCCACCAGCGGCCGGAATAGCAGCTGGTCATACGCCAGAATGACGACGAGCATCGTCAGGATGGCATACAGGACGGCGGTGAAATCCTGCTTGTCGAGTGCCAGCGCCACGTAGCTGCCGATCCCCGGCAGCTTCCAGGTGGTGTCGCCGACCGTCACCGCCTCGGACGCGACGACGAAGAACCAGCCGCCCGACATCGACATCATGGTGTTCCACACCAGACCCGGCATCGCGAACGGCACCTCCAGCCGCCAGAACCGCTGCCAACCCGTCAGGCGCAAGGACTGGCAGGCCTCGTGCAGGTCTGCGGGCACCGTCTTCAGCGACTGATACAGGCTGAACGCCATGTTCCAGGCCTGGCTGGTAAAGATGGCAAAGATCGCCGCCAGCTCCGCACCCAGAATGCGGCCGGGAAACAACGACATGAAGAACACGACCGTGAACGTCAGGAAGCCCAGGATGGGCACCGACTGCAGGATGTCCAGGATCGGCACCAGGATCAGCCCGGCTCGCCGGCTTTTCGCCGCCCAAGTCGCGTAGGTGAAGGTGAACAGCAGCGAGCACGTCAGCGCCGCGAACATCCGCAGCGTGGTGCGCACCGCATAGCCCGGCAAGGCCAAGGGATCGAGCGTGATCGTTGTTGCGTCCGGCGCGTCGATCGGCGCCAGTGCGCCGCGCGCGATGCCGGCGACATAGATGATGCCCGCGAAGATCAGTGTTCCCGCGATGATATCCATAAGGTTGGGCAGCCGGCGCGCCGAAACAAACGCGGGATGGGCGGTTTCGGACATCGCGGAGCCCTTTTTAGTCACACCATGGATGGGCTGTTAGCGTGTTGCGGGGGGCATGTCAGCCCTGCCCGCGCGGTTCGTATGGTAACGAAACAGAGTATCCTGTTGCGGCACGGCAAAGCGGGTCACCGATGCCCCTATTCAACGATGACCCGTGCTCCCGAAGCCGCCGTCGCCGCGGGTGGTGGGCGACAGGGTCTCGACCTCCTGCCAGACGGCGCGGGTCACGGGCGCAAGCACACACTGCGCGATCCGCATGCCGCGCTCTACCGTGAATGCCTCCGTCCCCGCGTTCATCACGATGACCTGCAGCTCGCCGCGGTAGTCTTCGTCGATCGTGGCCGGGCTGTTCGGCAGCACGATGCCGTGGCGCAGCGCGAGGCCAGAGCGCGGCCGCAGCTGCAGCTCGTGACCCGGTGGCAGCGCGATCGCAAGGCCCGTCGGCACCAGCACGCGGTCGCCGGGCGCCAAGTGGATGGGTGCAGTGATGGCGGCCTGCAGGTCCATGCCGGCCGCACCCGCCGTGGCATAGGCGGGCAAGGGCAGGTCAGCCCCATGCGGCAGGCGCACGACCTCGATAGACGCGGTCGTCACGAGTGGATCAGGGCTTCTTGGCGCGGTAGCCCGGGGTCCACCAGCGCACGGGCTTCGGCTCCGGGATCGCTGTCGAGCGGGGCCGGCCGCGGGGCCGCTTCTCCTGCGGCGCGATGACCAGCGGGGCCGCCGCAAGCTCGGCCAACGGGGCCTGATAGGATTTTTCCAGCCCGCCGGGCTCCGCCCCGTCCTGTTCGGAGTCGTCATCCGCCAGGGCGGCGGGTTCGGCAACCACTGGGGCACGGTGCCGGCGCGGGGACGCATGGGCCAGCGCCTCCTGCAGCGCGGCCTGGGCCGCCTCGCGCAGCCGCCGCTCCTGCTCCAGCGTGTCTCTGTGCGCCAGGTCGTTATGCGCGATCCGCGTCTGCAACGCGGTCACGGCGTGGTGCTCGGCGTCCAGCTGCCGGCGTGTGACGGCATGGGCCGACCGCTCGGCCTCCAGCTGGCCCTCCAGATGCGTCATCCGCTCGCGCAGTGCTGCGGTCTCCGGCTCGGTCTTCGCGCTCAGCATGACCACGGGAACACCGCCGTCCTGGACGAAGCGATGCCGGGCGCGGGCCTGCTCCGGCCGCTGCTGCGGGGTGGTCGCGTTGCTTCCGGTGCCCAGGCCCAGCGCGCGCCGCATCCGGGTCTCGTCGGCCGCGGAATCAGAGTTGGTGTCGTTTCGCTGCGCCAGCGGCGCACGCCTGCCTGTATCGGCCATCATATCTCGATTTCGAATAAAGGGGTCAATCGACGCCACAGCGAGAAGGTATTCCGGCGGTCTTGCGCCACACACAGTCCCGGTCTGTCGCATGTTGGCGATGATTGCAAGATACCAAGTGAACTTGGCGTCGCTTTCTTGCAGTCCACCGTCAGGCTGCGGCCGGTTGCTCGCTGTAGATAGCCGTGCGCGGCTGCCCAGCCGGTCCGATGGCGCCGCGGTACATGCCCTTCGAGTTGAACGGCATGGCGATCGCGCCATCGGAGTCGATGGCGACCAGCCCGCCATCGCCGCCATCTGCCAGCAGCTCCGCGACCACGGCCGCCGCCGCCCGATCCAGCGTCTGCCCGCCGAGCCGGATCCGCGCCGCGATCTCGTGCGCCGCCGCGTGCCGGATGAACACCTCGCCGGTGCCGGTGCACGACACCGCGCAGGCGCCGTTCTGCGCCCAGGTTCCGGCGCCGAACACCGGGCAGTCCCCCACCCGGCCCGGCCGCTTGGCCGTCATGCCGCCGGTGGAGGTCGCAGCGGCCAAATCGCCCCGGCTGTCGCAGGCAACTGCACCTACCGTGCCGTGCCGAGCCGCATCGTCGCGTGTGTCGGGCGCGTCTAGGCGACGCCGCTCCAGCTCGGTCTGCAAGGCCTGCCAGCGCCGCTCGGTACGGAAATACTCTTCAGGCTCGAACACCAGGTCCTGCGTGCGGAGGAAGTCCAGCGCGCCCTCGCCCACCAGCAGCACCGCGCCCGACCGCTCCATCACGGCCCGCGCCGCCAGCACGGGGTTGCGTGGCCCGACGATCCCGGCGACGGCGCCCGCGGCCCGGGTGCGGCCGTCCATGATCGCGGCATCCAGCTCCAGGCGCCCCGCCGCCGTAAACACCGCGCCGTGCCCCGCATTGAACAGCGGGTCGTCCTCCAGCGCCATCACCGCCTGCGTCACCGCATCCAGCGCCGAGCCGCCGGCCGCCAGCACCGCATGCCCGGCCAGCAGCGCCGTGCGCAGCCCGGCGTGGTGCGCCGCCTCCAGCGCCGGCGTCATCGATTCGCGCCGAATCGTCCCGGCGCCGCCGTGCAGCGCGAGCCCGTATCCCATCAGGCGGACCCCATCACGCGGGCCCCGTCACGCGGGGCTGAGCACGTGGATGACGCGGCCGGCGAGCATGTCCTTCACCTTCGCCGCATAGGCTGCCATGTGCGGGGCGACGGCATGGGCGCGCAGGTGGTCCATGCTCTCCCACTTCTCGATCACGACGAAACTGTCCGGCCCGACCGGGGTCTGGATGCGGCCTGCGTCGGGCGTGTCGATGGCCGGGCCGTATTCGATGCATCCGGCCTCGGCATGCACGGCCGGCACGTTGGCGCGGAACGCGGCCAGCACGGCCTCGCGTTGGCCCGGGTGGGTGGTGATGATGGCGAGCACGTGGATCATGGCGTCAGCGTCTCCAAGCTGTCCATCAAGGCGTGGACAGGCACGGGATCGTCGTACAGCGTCGGCACGCGCTCGGCCAGATGCCTTACGATGGCCCCCTGTCGGGAAGCCCGCGGTTTCGGGGTGCCCCCACGTCGCGAGCTGCAAGGCGGCCAGCCGGAGCGCGGCCAGGTTGGCGGTGACGTCGTCCATACCCAGTGCGGGATAAAGGATGGCGTCGGGCGCCAGCGTCTGGACGGTGTCGATCCATCGCGACAGGGATCGCTGGCGATGGGTGAAGCTGGGGGCGCGGATGCGGGCGTATTCGGCATGGGGGTCGCTTTTGACGCCGGTGTGGATGGAGTGCAGCGCGATGCGGGCCGGGTCGATAGGGGCGAAATAGCCCGCGTGATCGCGTGCCACACGGAGTTGCTCTACAAATCCGGTGAGATCACGGCGAACTTCAGCGGAACGGTGCGGGCATGCCGGGGCCGGGACGCCGGCTGCGATTGCGTCCGCACCTTGCAGCGCAGCGTGCCGAACCGCTCGAGTAGCGCGCGGTTGTCAGGCGGCTGGTAGGCCAGGAAGAACGGCATCGCCAACCACAACCGGTCCGGCCGCCCCACTTTGTCCTCGTCGTACCAGGCCTCGATCTCGTTCAGCCCGGCCGCATAGGCCGGGCACGGCGCTTCCACCTGCGCCACGGTCTCCGGGATGTAGGGCAGGATCGCGTTGGTCCGCTGCCAGCGCTGCTCCGCGGCATTCGTGTCGGCGTCGCATGCGGCCTGCCACGGGGCAGCGGCGTCCCGCCCCAGCACTTGCTCCGCCCGCGCGATGTTGACCAGCACCGGCCCGCCCGTCGCCCTGGTCGCCAAGGCCTGGTGGAACAGTCCCAACGCCTCCTCCATCTGCCCCAGCGCCAGCAGGGCACTGCCCAGGTTCGACAACGTGCCCGGCATGTTGGGCCGCAGCTGCAGTGCCGATGCCAGATCGCCGGCGTTCTGATAGGCGACGGCGCAGGTCAGGCCCTCGATAGGGAAGACGGGATCGGGCATGGTGCCAGTCTCGATCCCCCGCGCGGGCGGGACAAGGAGGCTGTGGATGACGGTTGACGGAATGAACCAGCGGCAGCTCGGGCGTGTGGGCGATTGGATGCAGCGTTGGGTGGACACCGGCCGCCTGGCCGGCGCCTCCCTGCTCGTGCACCAGGGCGGGCGGACGGCCTACGCCGCTTGCGCCGGGCA
>JAYVEG010000064.1:0-6089 GCA_043748985.1 Rhodospirillales bacterium | reverse complement strand
CAGCAGCGGCAGCCGCGCCGCGACGATCATCTCGTCCGGCTCCAGCGTCGTCATCATCGACCCCAGCAGCAGCGCGTCCACCGGCAGCACGCGCGCGCACCGAACGCTGCGAACCTCGACAGCGGCATCCAATGCCACGGCCAGCAGACATCACTCCGACGCCGCATCCCCGTTCGCCAGGCTGCCACAGAACGTCCCGCGCGCCCGGATCGGCCCGTGCGCCACATGGCCCCGCATCGCCGCCAACAACCGCCCCTGCGGCCCCGGCGCATCCACCGCCGCATGTCGTACGCAGGCGCCCACTCGTACCACGCCGTCGAGCACCGTGATCCCATCCAGCCCCGCCACCCCGTTGATGTCCACCAGGTGCCCCGGTCAGCGAACGCGGCGAGTTGGTGAAGGTCGACACGCTGGAAAAACTCGCCGACCTCCTGGGCATCTCGATCACCACCCTGCTGGGCGTGGGCATCGAATACATCGCCTCCGCGGTCGCCTATTTCGAGCGCATCCGCCAGATCGAGGAAACCGCCGAGCACATCGCCGTCATCGCCGGCCCTATCTCGTTCCTGCTCGCGTCCAACCGCTTCGTCGACATGCTCGATGTCACCCTGCGCGAGAGCATCCCCGAGGATACGCCGGACCGCGACCGCGCGCTCGCCACCGTCGACGCCATCATGGACATCCTGCGCGCCCGTAAGGCCGGCTACGCAGCCCGCCGCCCGTCCATCGTCAATCTGATGTCCGCGCTGGAGATCGACCGCTTCGTCCGCAACGGCATGGCCGGCCGCCACGACCTGCCCGAGGCCGTGCGCCGAGAACGCCGGGCCCTGGCGCGGGAGGAGATGGCGCACTTCGCCAGCGTGATCGAGGAGGCGGAGATCGGCATCCAGATCGGCATCGTGCGCGAAACCCTGCCGCAGGGCGGCTTCCAGATCTTCCGCCAGCCGACCCGCCAGGTGATGACCACCAGCCCCTTCCGCCTGGGCGAGCACCCCAACGTGCATGTCGGCGTCGCCATGATCACCTCGGCCCCCGAGGCGCTCGACCTGCATCGACGCACCTTCGAAACCATGTGGAAGCGCGCCATGAAGGGCAACGACGCTGCCCGCTTCCTGCGCGGATTGCTTGACGCGACGCCGCAACGCGGCCGGCTGGACCCGACACCGCGACGCGGGCTGCGAGTGGTGCAGGAGGAGTGAAGCGCCTGTCATCGAACGGACGCTGGCATGGCCACGCCGCAGCGAAATGCCAAAATCGGCACGATTGTCCGATTCTGGTCGCACAGCCTTGCGAGCCGACCCAGAGATGCTGCACCGTCGCCCCATGGAGTTCGACAACAGCTTCGAGGTTCCCCTTCCGCCCGACCAGGCATGGCGCGTCCTGATGGACATCGAGCGCGTCGCTCCCTGATGCCAGGCGCGCGCCTGACCGAACGGCTCGACGACCGCACCTATAACGGCACCGTCTCGGTCCGCCTCGGACCCGTGGCACTCGCCTTCGCCGGCACCGCCGTGTTCGAGGATATCGAAAACCAAGCCCACACCGCCCGCGTCAAGGCCAACGGCACCGACGCCAAGGGCCGCGGCGGCGCCAACGCGACCGTGACCTTCGGCATCGAGCCCGCCGGCACCGGTTCGAAGGTGCTGGTGCACACCGACCTCGCAATGTCCGGCTCCGTCGCCCAGTACGGCCGCGGCGTCGGCATGATCCAGGCCGTTGCATCGCAGCTGATCAAGCAGTTCGCCACCAGTCTGCAGGCCCTGATCGACGCGGAGCCGCCCGAAGCGGCAACCGCGACGCCTAAGCCCGCCATCTCCACCCCCCCGCCCGCCGCCCCCATCTCCGGCTTCGGCCTTATGCTCCGTGTCCTGTGGACCTCCATCCGCCGCCTGTTCGGGGCCGCCTGACCGTGCCGATCCTGACACTCCTCGACCGCGCCATGCTCGACACCTACGGCCGCAGCGGCTTCTGGCGCGATCAGACCATCTATGACATCGCCGCCGCCCACGCCGCCACCCGCCCGGACGCCATGGCGGTCCGCGACGCCGCCGGCCCGCTTTCCTACGCCGCCCTCATCGCCGCCGCCGATGCGCTGGCCACCGACCTCGCCGCCCGCAGCGTCAACCCCGGCGACCGGGTCGCAGTCTGGCTGCCCAGCCGGGCCGAGGTGGCGGTCGCCCTCCTCGCCTGCTCCCGCAACGGCTACGTCTGCTGCCCTTCGCTGCATCGCGACCACACCGTGGCGGAAATCGCCGCCCTCTGCCGCCGCATGCGCGCCACGGCCCTGGTGGCCCAACCCGGCTACGGCGCCGACGCCGCCCGCGCCGACGTGTTCGCAACCATCGAAGGCCTGCGCCACGCCTACGCGATCGCACCCGGCCTCCGCACCGGCCTGCCCGAGCCCAGCCGCGCCACCGCCCCCGCACCCCGGCGCGACCCCAACGGCATCGTCTACCCGCCCTTCACCTCCGGCACGACCGGCCAGCCGAAGGGCGTCCTGCACAGCGACAACACGCTGCTCGCCAATGCCCGCGCGCTCTCGGCCGACTGGGGCTTCGGACCCGGCTCGATCATCTATACGATGAGCCCGCTCAGCCATAACCTCGGCCTCGGCGCCCTGATCGCCGCCCTCCTCGTCGGCGGCGAGCTCGTCGTCCACGACCTGCCCCGCGGAGCCAGCCTCTACGACCGCATCGTCGAAACCCGCGCCACCTTCCTGTTCGGCGTCCCCACCCACGCCATCGACCTGCTGACCGAACTGCGCGCCCGCGGCGCCTCCAGCCTCGGCCAGGTCGCCGGCTTCCGCATATCGGGCGCCGCCGCCCCCGCCGAGATCGTCGCCGGCCTCATGCGCCACGGCGTCGTGCCGCAAAGCGGCTTCGGTATGACCGCGATCTGCTCCAGCCTCTACACCACTCCCACCGACGACCCCGCCACCATCATGGAGACCTGTGGCCGCGCCTGCCCGGGCTTCGAGGTTCGCATCTTCCGCCAGGACGACCCCGACAGCGAATGCGCCCCCGGCGAACTCGGCCAGATCGGCGGCCGCGGCGCCAGCCTGATGCTCGGATACTTCGACGACCAGGCCGCCACCGAAGCCGCCTTCAACGCCACCGGTTGGTTCATGACCGGCGACCTCGGCACCCTCGATGCCGCCGGCAATCTCCGCATCACCGGCCGCGCAAAGGACCTCATCATCCGCGGCGGCCACAACATCCACCCCGCCCAAATCGAGGACCTGGCCATGCGCCATCCCGCCATCGCCCGCGCCGCCGCCTTCCCGGTCCCCGACGACCGCCTCGGCGAGCGCGCCTGCCTCGCCATCGTGCCCGCCCCCGGCACAACCCTGCTGGACGATGCGCTGCTCGCCCATCTCGACGCCGCCGGGCTGTCCCGCTTCGACATGCCCGAGTTCGTCCTCCGCCTCGATGCCCTGCCGCTCACCCCCAGCGGCAAGACCCCGAAGCGAAACCTGGTCCAGCGCGTCCGCGACGGCGCCCTGCACCCCACCCCCGTGCGCTTCCAGATGGAGACTGCCAATGGCTGAGACGATGCGCGCCGCCGTCGTGACCGCATTCGGCCCCCCGGAAGGCATCCAGCCCGGCACCATGCCGCGCCCCGAACCCGGCCCGGGCGAAGTCCTGATCGCCGTGCATGCCGCCCCGGTCAACTTCGTCGACCTCTACGTCACCGGCGGAACCTACCAGTTCCTGCCGAAACTCCCCTTCGTGCCGGGCAAGGGCCCGTCCGGCATCGTCGCCGCCCTCGGACCCAACGTCACTGCACTTGCAGTCGGCGACCGCGTCCTCGCCATGGCGGAGATTGGCGGCTACGCGGAATACGTCACCGCCCGCGCCGACCAGTGCTACCGCATCCCCGACGCCATGAGCTTCCCCGGCGCCGCCTCCATGAGCCTCGCCTACGACACCGCCTGGTTCGCCCTCAAGCAGCGTGGTCGCCTGCAGCCCGGCGAGACCCTCCTGGTCCTGGGCGCATCCGGCGCCGTCGGCCTCGCCTCCGTGCAGCTCGGCAAGGCCTGGGGCTGCCGGGTCCTCGCCGGCATCGCCCGGCCCGAGATGGCCGACCTCGTGCGCACCGCCGGCGCCGACGCCGTGATCGACCTCTCGGTCCCGAACCTGCGCGACGCCCTGCGCGAACAGGTGCACGCCGCCACCGACGGCGCCATGGTGGACGTGGTCATGGACCCGCTCGGCGCCGACCCCTTCGACGCCGCCATCCGCGCGCTCGCATGGTCCGGCCGCCTCGTCGTGGTCGGCTTCGCGGCGGGCCGCATTCCCTCGGTGAAGGCCAACTACCTCCTCGTCAAGAACATCGAAGTCTCCGGCCTGCAGATCAGCGACTACCGCAAGCGCCGCCCGGATCTGGCCGCCGCATGCTTCCGCGAACTGTTCGCCCTGTTCTCCGCCGGCAAGATCACACCGCCCGCCACGATGACCCTGCCGCTTGAACGCGCCGCGGAAGGCCTCGCAGCCGTGCGGGATCGTGCCACCGCCGGTCGCCGCGTCATCCTCCTGCCCGTCGGTGCCGCATGAAGCTCCCCAGCCACGGCCGCTACGACCACAGCGCGCTTCCGTCACGCCCTGTCTACGACTGGCCCAACGGCACCCGCCTCGCACTGACCGTCGTCAACAACATCGAGCATTTCGCCTACCGCGCCGGCCTCGGCAGCGACAGCGCGCAGCCCGGCGCCCCCCAGAACCAGCGCAACTACGCCTGGCGCGACTACGGCAACCGCGTCGGCCTCTGGTACCTGCTCGACCTGCTGGACGAGCTGGACATCCCCGCCGCACACAACGTCAATGCCGCAGCCCTGGACGCCTGCCCCGAGATCGCCCCTGCGCTGATGGCGCGCGGCGACGAGTTCGTGGCCCATGGCCGCACCAACTCCGAACGCCAGGACACGATGTGGGAGGACGACGAGCGCCGCCTGATCATCGAGAGCCGCGATGCCATCACCCGCCACACCGGCACGCCGCCCACGGGCTGGATGGGCCCCTACATCTGCCAGACCCAAGCCAGCCTCGACCTGCTGAAGCAGGAAGGCTTCCGCTACATGATGGAATGGCCCGCCGACGACCAGCCGTTCTGGATGCGCACGAAGCACGGCCCCATCCTCTCGGTGCCCTATTCCATCGAGGTCAACGACAGCCCCGCCATGGTCACCCGCCAGCACACCGGCGCCGATTTCGAGCAGATGATCGTCGATCAGTTCGACGAGCTGCTGCACCAGTCCGCCAAGCGCCCGCTGGTGTGCAGCATCGTCCTGCACCCCTTCGTCATCGGCCAGCCTTATCGGCTGCGCGCCTTCCGCCGGGCCATGCAGCACATCCTGCAGCAGCGCGGCCGCCTGTGGCTCACGCGACCCGCCGCCATCGCCGGTTATATCGAGGGCCTGCCGACCGGTATCGTCCCCGGCAGCAACGAGGAGGCATCGTGATGACCGGTTTGCGCGCCTGGACCGCGGGCTTCCTGCTGCTGTGCGGCGCCGCTCCGCGCAGACCGTCGATATCCCCGTCGTCCTGCCGCTCACCGGCGGGGCCGCCTTCCTCGGCCACGGCGAGCGCACCGCGCTGCAGATTGCAGAAAAGCTTGTGAACGCGGAGGGCGGCATCAACACCGCCGGCCTGCTGACCTTCCTCGAAGGCGCATCCCTCGTCGGCTGGGGCAGCCAATCCTACACCCTGGACGCCTTCACCGGAGAGCGCCCGCTCCACATCGGCGGCCTGCTGGTGCCACCCCAGGGGCTGTGGCTGCTCGGCATCGCACTCGCCATCAACCGCGGCGTCGCCTTCACCCTGGCCCGCACCCGCATCGGCCGGGCCTTCCAGGCCTGCGCCGAGAACCCTTGGCCGGCGCCCACCTCCACGTCGCCAGCAACACCCTTGCGCAGATGCTCTGGACCCCAGCGTCCCGGCGCGAGGAAACCCGTCTCCGCGCCCGCGCCGACTCCCTCCTCGCCGTCGTCGGCCTGCACGACCTCGCCGGCCGCCCGCCAACGGCCTGCCGATGGGCGCCCAGAAACTGCTCGAGATCGTCCGCGCCCTCATGGCCCGGCCCCGCCTCCTGCT
>JAYVEG010000063.1:0-6101 GCA_043748985.1 Rhodospirillales bacterium | reverse complement strand
CGGGCGCCTGGTTCGTGTTCGCGGCGGCCCCTGCCGTGGCCTTCGGCGCGGCGGCGGCGGCTGCGGTGCTGACACCGGGCTTCTCGGCCGCGGTCGGCGCGGCCGGGGTGGCCGACCTCGTCGTGGTTGCTGGCCTGCTCGGGCTGTCGCGCCTCGTGCCGGCCTTGGCAGCCTTCGATGCGGGCGCGCTGGTATCGTTCGAGGCCAGCCGAGCGGCGGCGGCGCGGCTGCCGGCCGCACCGGTGTTCCTGTTGGCCGCGCTGGCTGCGGTGCTGGTGTCGGGCAGCAGCGCTCTTGGCGCCGGCCCGGTCCGCGACGGGGCGATGGCCTTGTTGCCCGGCGGCCTGGCAGGCTTGGCGCTGATGGCCTGGGCGGCGCAGGACGGGCCGGCGCCGGCGCTGTTCAGCGGGCGCGACCTGGCGCTGATCACGGCCGCCGCCCAGGTCCGGCGGGTTGCGGCGCTGTCGCTTGCGGCCTCCGTCGGGCTGCCGTTCGGTATGGCAGGGGCTGGTGCCGACGTGGAGGCCTGGTTTGTTGGCGCGTGTTGCTGGATGCTGAAGCTGGGCGTGCTGGGCGGCGTGGCGGCGACGCTCGGGCGGCACCGGATGGTGTTGCCGGCGGCGGCGCTGCTGGCCTTGATCGCAGCCGTGATCGTCGGCGTGCAGGGGCGGGCATGACCACGCTCGATCTGATCCGCGCCGGGACGCCGGCCCCATGCCGCCCTTGGCCCCGCTTCGTGCTGAACCAGACGGCGTGGTACGACATGGCCCGAGCGCTCCGGACCGAGCCCTGGCTGCGGTTCGTGGCGCTATGGGCCGATACGACAGAGGTGCATGCCCTGTTCGAGGCGGATGCGCCGTTTGTGGTCTCGGTGGGCGTGGAGGCCGGGTTGTATGTCGCCCTGTCCCCGGCCCGGCCCGGCGCGGCGCTGTTCGAGCGGGCCGTGGCCGATCTATGGGGGCACCAGGCAGCGGATGCAGCCGATGTGCGCCCTTGGCTGGATCACGGCGCGTGGCCGATGCTGCGCCCGCTATCGGACCGGCCGGTGCCCAATGCGGCGGCCGAGGGCGGCGAGGCGGAACCGCTGGAAATGATCGAGGCGGCTGGCGATGCGGTGCCAATGGGGCCGCTGCCGCCGACGCTGGCTGCGCCTGCGGTGTGGCAGGCCACCATGGCTGCGGGACAGGTGCGCCGGCTGGAGGCGCGGTTTGGCTGGGGGCATCGGGGCGTGCTGGGGCTGATGCGGGGCAAGTCGCCGGGCGGCGCGGCGCGGTTGGCGGGCCGGATCGATGGGGCGGCGACAGTGGCCCACACAGTGGCCTTCGCGCGTGCGGTGGAGGCGGCCGTGGGCGTCGATGCGCCGCCTGCAGCCGAGGGGCTGCGCGCGGTGATGCTGGCGCTGGAGCGGTTGGCGGTGCGGCTGCATGACACCCGGGCGTGGCCGGCGCGGGAGATGGTGCTGCGGGGCTGTGCGGCGGTGTTCGGGCATCGGCTGATGATGGACGCCGTGCGGCCCGGCGGGGTCGCTGCCGACATCACGGTGGAGTCCCTGGCCGCGCTGGATGACGTGCTGGCGGGTGTGCTCGCCGTGGCGCACGTGGCGACAAAGGATGTCGAGGCGGCGCGGACGGCGCTGGCGAACGTGCCGGCCGGGCCGGTGCAGGCGGTGTTGCCGCATGTCTCGGCAGAGGGGTTGGGGATTGCGGCCGGGCCGTGCGGGCCGGTCTGGCATTGGGTGCGGCTGGCCAACGGCGTGGTCGCGGCGTCGTTCGCCGCCGGGCCGGAGTGGCTGATGCTGCCGACCATCGAGCTCACGGCGGCCGGGCTGAAATTCGAGGCGCTGTCGGAGCATGTCGGCCAGCTGCGGCCGGCAGGGATCGACCTATGAGCGATGCGGATGCGGACCTGGTCGGTAGCCTGGTGGCGCGACTGGATGCGGAATCGCTCGCGCCGCTGGGCCGCAGCCTGGCGGTGTGCGTCATTGCGGCCGGCGATTGCGGGGGGTGTGCGCTGGAGATCGCGATGGCGCGGAGTGCGGCGTATGGCCTGGCGCCCTACGGGGTGGTGCTGCAGGACACGCCGGTGGGCGCGGACGTGCTGCTGGTGACCGGGGCCATGACGCTGAGCCTGGTAGGACCGGTGCGGCGCGCCTTGCAGCAGATGGCGAGGCCGCGCTGGGTGGTGGCGGTGGGTGACTGCGGCGCCGATGGCGGGCCCTTCGCGGCCAGCCCGGCGGTGGCTGGCGGCATCGGGGCGGCGGTGCCGGTCGATCTGGTGGTGCCGGGCTGTCCACCGGTGCCGGAGGCGATCCTGGCGGCGCTGCGGGCGCTCGTTGCGGTCAACGCCTAACGGCTTAGCACCTCCACAGGGTGGCGGATTTCCCAGCCTTCCTGTTCGAGTTCGGGGGTTTCGCTCGGCTCCTGCGGGTAGCCGAGGCAGAGATAGGCGACGAGGCGCCAGTCCGGCGGCAGGTCGAGCGTGGCCAGCGCAGCGACGGGGTCGAGGATGGAGACCCAGCCGAGGCCGATGCCGTCCGCGCGGGCGGCAAGCCAGAGTGTGTGGATGGCGAGGATGGCAGAGTAGGCGGCGGTCTCGGGCTGCGTTGCGCGGCCGAGGCCGTGGCCCTGGATGGGCTCGGGATCGACGCAGACGGCAAGGTGGGTGGGGGCTTCTTCAAGGCCGGCGAGTTTCAGGCGGGTATAGAGGGCGGCGCGGCCTGGTGATTGGGTGACCAGGGCGGCGGCGTTGGTGGCAGCGAAATTGCTGCGGATGGCCTGGCGGCGAACCGGGTCGTCGATGGTGACGAAGCGCCAGGGCTGGCTAAGGCCGACGGAGGGGGCGCCATTGGCCAGGGCCAGCAGGCGGTCGAGCAGGCCCGGCGGCAGGGGGATGGTGTGGAAACGGCGGACGTCGCGCCGCCAATGAAACAGGGTTTCGAGCTGGGCGCGGAAACCGGGATCGAACGTGGGTTCGGTCACTCTCGGCGCAGGATGCGGTCGGTGATGAAGCTGGCCAGGCCGTTGGCGACGAAGTCTCGTTTCAGGGCGACCTCGTCGTATTCGTCTTTCACCCAGTCGATGAGCGAGAGGCGGCCCTCGGCCTGGTGGGCATAGAGATGGAAGAAGGCGTCGAGGATGCCGGTGCGGGCGGATTTCCAATGGCCGAAGCGCCAGGAAAGCTGGCTCAGGGCGTCCGTGGATGTGCCGCCAGCGAACATGACGGCAAGTCCGCTGGCGAGACCGGCGCGGTCCGCACCGGACTTGCAGTGCATCAGGGTCGGGCCATCGAGGGAGAGGAAGATCTCGTGGAAGCGCAGGATACGGTCACGGTGGGGCGCGCCACGGCTCTCGAAGGCCATGTCGATATGGCGGAGGCCGAGACGGTTGGCGGCCTCGCGGGACAGCGCATCGGAGCCGCAGTGGCGGCGGCCGCGGAGGTTGATGAGCGTGGTAAGGCCGAGCTTGCGCTTGGCGGCTCCCAGGCGGCCGGGCGTGGGATGGTTGCTGCGGTAGAGGCGGCCGGGAATCACCTGGTCACGGTTGGTCCAGACCAGGCGGAAGACCGCGTGATCGACAAGGAGGCTGTCGGCCCAGGCCGCGGCGCGGTTGGCGGTAAGGTTGCCGTGGTAGGCCATGTTACGCGGAGGGCGAGGCCGGCACGTGCGGCCTGACCGTCACCCCGACCCTCTCCCAACGGGAGAGGGAGAAGTGGATCATCCTTTCCGCTCGACCAGAAGTTGCTTGATCTCGCCGATGGCCTGGGCAGGGTTGAGGCCCTTCGGGCACGTCTGGGTGCAGTTCATGATCGTGTGGCAGCGATAGAGCTTGTAGGGATCTTCCAGGGCGTCGAGGCGGTCGCCGGTGCTCTCGTCGCGGCTATCGGCGATCCAGCGGTAGGCTTGCAACAGGACGGCCGGGCCGAGGTAACGGTCGCCGTTCCACCAGTAGGACGGGCAGCTGGTGGTGCAGCAGAAGCACAGGATGCACTCCCACAGGCCGTCGATCTTGGCGCGTTCTTCCTTGCTCTGTAGGCGCTCAGCGTCGGGCGGCGGGGGCGTGTCGGCCTTCAACCAGGGCTCGACGCTGCGAAGCTGGGCGTAGGCCTGGCTGAGGTCCGGCACCAGGTCCTTCACGACGGGCATGTGGGGAAGGGGATAGATGCGGACGTCGCCCTGAACTTCGTCGTGGCCCTTGAGGCAGGCGAGTGTATTGCCGCCGTCGATGTTCATGGCGCAGGAGCCGCAGATGCCCTCACGGCACGACCGGCGGAAGGTCAGCGTCGGGTCGACCTCGTTCTTGATGTAGATGAGGGCGTCCAGCACCATGGGACCAACCTTGTCCATGTCCAGCTCGTAGCTGTCGACGCGGGGATTCTGGCCGTCGTCGGGGTTCCAGCGGTAGATGTTGAAGGTTTTCGTCTTTGTCGCGCCAGGTGCGGCCTTGTAGGTCGCACCCTTGCCGATCCGGCTGTTCTTGGGGAGGGTGAAGGTCGCCATCGTGTGTTCCTAGTAGACCCGCTTCTTGGGCGGGAAGACGCTGACTTCGTTGGTGAGGGTCTTCATGGCGACTTCACGGTAGCTGATATCGACGGCCCCCTTGTCGTCGATCCAGGCCAGCGAGTGCTTCATCCAGGTCTCGTCGTCACGGTCGGGGAAATCGTCGTGGGCATGGGCACCGCGGCTTTCATGCCGGTTCTCTGCAGAAACCATGGTGGTCATGGCGTTGCCTATGAGGTTGTCGAACTCGAGGGCTTCCACGAGGTCGCTGTTCCAGACCAGCGAATGATCGCTGACCTGCATGTCGTCGAGGCCCGTCCAGAGCTTCTTCATCTTGCCGACGCCCTCGGTGAGGCTGTCGCTGTTGCGATAGACGGCGGCGTGCTGCTGCATGACCTTCTGCAGTTCGAGGCGCATGGTGGACACGCGGGTGCCGCCGTTGGCGTGCCGGGTGCGGTCGAAGCGGTCGAGCGAGGCTTCGCCGGCGCGGGCGGGCAGCGGGGCCTGCGATGCGCCGGGCTTGAGGATCTCGGCGGCACGGTGGGCCGCGGCGCGACCGAACACCACCAGGTCGAGTAGGGAGTTGGTGCCGAGGCGGTTGGCGCCGTGGACAGAAACGCAGGCAGCCTCTCCGACGGCCATCAGGCCTGGAACAATGGCGTCCGGGTCGCGCGCTGTTGGGCGCAAGACTTCGGTGCGGTAGTTCGTGGGAATGCCGCCCATGTTGTAATGCACGGTCGGCAGGACGGGGATCGGTTCCTTGGTCACATCCACGCCGGCGAACACTTTCGCCGTCTCGGAGATGCCCGGCAGACGCTCGTGCAGAAGGTCCGCCCCGAGGTGTTCGAGGTGCAGGTAGATGTGGTCCTTGTTCGGGCCCACGCCGCGACCCGCGTTGATCTCGAGCGTCATGCTGCGGCTGACGACGTCGCGGCTGGCCAGGTCCTTCGCGGTGGGGGCGTAGCGCTCCATGAAGCGTTCGCCCTCGGAGTTGCTGAGGTAGCCGCCCTCGCCGCGGCTGCCCTCGGTGATGAGGCAGCCGGAACCGTAGATGCCGGTGGGGTGGAACTGGACGAATTCCATGTCCTGCATGGGGATGCCCGCCCGCATTGCCATGCCGTTGCCGTCGCCCGTGCAGGTGTGGGCGGACGTGCAGGAGAAGTAGGCGCGGCCGTAGCCGCCGGTGGCCAGCACTACGGACTGGGCGCGGAACCGATGCATGGTGCCGTCCTCGAGCGACCAGGCCATCACACCGCGGCAGGCGCCTTCCTCGTCCATGATGAGGTCCAGCGCGATGAATTCGACGAAGAACTCCACCTCGTGCTTCAGGCTCTGCTGATAGAGGGTGTGGAGGATGGCGTGGCCGGTGCGGTCGGCGGCGGCGCAGGCGCGCATCGCCGGGGCGCCGACGCCATACTCGGTCATGTGGCCGCCGAACGGGCGCTGGTAGATTTTACCGTCCTCCGTGCGGCTGAACGGCACGCCGAAATGTTCCAACTCATGCACGGCGGGGATAGCCTCCCGGCACATGTATTCGATGGCGTCCTGGTCGCCGAGCCAGTCGGAGCCTTTGACGGTGTCGTACATGTGCCAGCGCCAGTCGTCG
>JAYVEG010000062.1:0-17678 GCA_043748985.1 Rhodospirillales bacterium | reverse complement strand
ACACTGGGGGCCGGCGCTCCGCCATGGCGCGGACACCTTCCTTGAAGTCCGCAGTCCTGAAGTGCTTCTCCTGCTCGGCCAGTTCATGGTCGGTGACTTCGGCGATCTCGTCGGCAAGGCCACGGCGCAGCGTCGCACGCATCGAGGTGACGGCCAGCGGGGCGGAGGAGCCAATTTCCGCTGCCAGCGCCATGGCCGTGTCGCGCAGCTGGTCCGAAGGGGCCAGCACATCGACCAGCCCCAGCCGCTCGGCCTCGGTGCCTGTCAGCCGCCGCCCGGTATACAGCAGCAGCGCCGCCGTCTGCGCGCCGACTACCCGTGGCAGGGTGACGCTCACACCGAAACCGGGATGGAAGCCCAGGCGGCTGAAATTGGCGGCAAAACGCGCGTCCGGCGATGCGACGCGGAAATCGCCGACCAGCGACAGGCCCAGGCCGCCGCCGATCGCGGCACCCTGAATACAGACGACGACAGGGGTGGTGCAGCGGAACAGCCGCACGGCTTCCTGATACATGTGGGCGCCGCCACGACGCCCGACCGTGTGCTCTGCCGGTGCGGAAAAATCTGCCCCGGCGCAGAAATGCCGCCCTTCTGATTCAAGCAAAATGCAACGTACGGCGGGGTTGCCGTCGAACCCTTCGAACGCGTTCGCCAGATCGGCGATCAGCGGCATATCGAAGTAGTTGTTCGGTGCCCGACAGATCGTCGCGACGCCCACGTTGCCTTCGATGGTGATGCGGACGTCGCTCATTAGCGGAGCCCCAGGCCGCGGGCGATCATGCCCCGCAGGATCTCCCGCGTGCCGCCCCGCAGAGAGAACGACGGCGCCGTCAGGATCATCGATGCCAGCACGGAAGGGAACGGTTCGGCGTCGCCCGCGTCGGGCTCCTGGTCCAATAGCAGTCGCACCACTTCCACCGTCTCCTGTTCCAGCACGTTGCCCAGGTCCTTCACCAGCGCTGCCTGCAATGCCGGGTCCTGCCCCGCCTGTAGCATTCCCGCGACGGAGCGCGACAGCCGGCGCAGCACCAGGATATGCGCGACGAGCCGACCGATCGCCGCGGCCGCCCTGTCCGAGGGCTGTGGACCCAGCGCCCGCACCGTCTCCAGCAGCAGGGTGAACGATGACAGGAAGCGGTCGGGCCCGCTTCGCTCGTAGGCCAGTTCACCGGTCACCTGACGCCAGCCGTCGCCCAGGGTTCCGAGCAGGGCGTCCGGCGGCAGCAGCAGGTCGGTCAGCACGACCTCGTTGAAGTGGTGCTGGCCGTGCAGATCGATCACCGGCCGCACCGTCATGCCGTTCTTCTGCGCTTGGCGCATGTCCACCAGGAACTGGCTGGCGCCGGCGTGTCGGTCATCGGCCGGGTTCGTTGGACCGTCTGGGGCATCCGTGCGGCAGAACAGGATCATGTAGTCGGCATGGTGGGCACCTGTGGTCCACAGCTTCGTGCCGTTGACCAGCCATCCTCCTTGCACCGCGGTCGCACGTGTCCGGGCGGCCGCGAGGTCGGAGCCGGAATCAGGCTCGCTCATGCCGATGCAGAAGCAACATTCGCCCGCGACGATGCGCGGCAGGATCGCCTCGCGCTGCGCCTCCGTGCCGTAGCGCAGCAGGTTCGGCCCGCTCTGGCGCTCGGCGATCCAGTGGAACCCGACAGGGGCGCCAGCCGCCAGCATCTCCTCCAGTACCACGTAGCGTTCCTGCGCGGAGCGTTCCTGGCCGCCGTACTGCCGAGGCCAGGTCATGCCGAGCCAGCCGCGTGCGCCCATCTTGCGGCTGAACTCCGGATCGACTCCGCTCCAGGACATCGAGCGTTGCTGCGCCGAGCGATCCCGCAACTCGATGACCAGGAAGTCCCGCACTTCGCGGCGCAAGGCGTCGATGGCCTGGAGTTCGGCGGGCGGGGCGGCGAAGGTGAACGCGTTCATGGCGTCGGGCCACCGCAATCGGGGTTCGCCGCGATCAAGGGCCACAGGCCGTCGGCCCCCGCGGCGCAGGCGATCCGGCCGATTACCAGGTTCCATTCAGCCTCGTTGCCGAACTCGTCGCGCCAGGACCATAGGCGCCGGGTCAAGGGATGCAGGCGGTATTCCCGGGTGAAGCCGATCGCGCCATGTGTCTGGTGCGCGATCCCGGCGGCGATGCTGGCGGCCTCGCCCGCGCGTGCCTTTGCTGCTGCGATCGTCATGAGGTCCATCCCGTCCGCCATCGCATCCGCCGCCATGTCCGCCGCCGCCTGCCCGGCCGCCGCCTGCCCGGCGAACACCGCCATGCCGTGCTGGATCGCCTGGAACTTGCCGATCGACCGCCCGAACTGGTGCCGGGTCTTCGCGTAGTCGGTCGTCATCGACAGGGCGCGCGACAGGGCTCCGGCGATCTGGTTGGCCCGCAGAGCCGCCCCTGCGAGGCGCAGCCACGCCGCGTCGATTGGGGCCGGGGCAACATTTTCATCCGCAACGATCTCATCCAGCGTCACCGTGTCCCTGGGCTCATTGGCAAGGTTCGACCCCAGGCGGACGGTCGATGCGGGCGGCAAGGCGGCGATCACCGGGCCCTCTGGCCCGTCCGCCAAAACAACAAGCCCCGCGACCCGCCCCCAGGGCACTCGCCGCGCCGTGCCCTGGATGCGCCAGCCGCCTGCATGCCGCCGCGCCGTCAGCCGGTCCCCGCGGCGGACCGGCGCGAAGGTCAACGGCCCCGGCGGCACAGCCAGCCCGACGCGGGCCAGCAGCATGGCCGCGACCATCGTCTCTGCCAGCGGGACGGGCGCCGCGTAGGCTGCGGCGGCGCGCAGGATCGACATCGCCTCCTGCACCGTGGCCCCGTAGCCGCCGGCGTCCTCGGGCGTCATGGCATGGCAGAAGCCGGCCTCTGCCACGGCGTCCCACAGGGAAGCCGGCCACACGCCGACCTCTGCCGCCTGCACGACGGCCACGTCGCAATGCGCGGCAAACAGCCGTTCCGCGCTCTCCGTCAACAGGTCAGCCATCGATCGTTCCCTCGCTTTCGGCAGACGGCCGCATATCTCCCAGCGCCTGCGCGATCTCGGTTGCCGCCTCCCGCAATGGGGCCACGAACCGCGCGATGGCCGCGGCCTCGTCGATCGTGTCGCGGAGGTACATGACGTTCAGGCTGCCCACGGCGACGCCGCCATGCAGGATCGGCACACCGACGGCTGACGCGGTCCCGTCATAGGCGGCACTGGCGTAGGCGGGATGCATGGTGGCGTAGCCGTCGCGGCGGAGCCGGGCGAGCAGACGGTGCAGCGTGGCGGTGTTGCGCGCCGGGGCGTTCCAGGGCTCCGGGCCTGCCTTGACGGCGGCCAGGCCGCGGGCACGGTCCGCCTTGCTGCAGAAGGCAAGGAAGCTGAGACCGATGGAACTGCCCAGCAGCGGCGCGCGATACCCCGGACCACGATTGAAATCCAACCGACCCGGCCCACGGCTGGTCTGCGCCACCACCATTGCGTCGCCGTCGAATACGGCCACGTCCGACGGCCATTTCAGGCATTGCCTGAGCGCGCCGAGAACAGGCGCCGCGACCAGCGCCATCTCCTCGTGGCGCTGGTAGCCGGCACTGAGATCGAGGGTGCGGCCGGTGGGCAGATAGACCGCCCGCATCGGCTGCCGGACGATGAAGCCGGCATGGATCAGGGTCTCGAGCATCCGCACCACGGTGGATCGGTTCAACCCCGTATCGCGGGCGACGTCGGCAACGCTGGCCTCCTTCAGCCGGTTGACCGCGATGAGGCAGTCCAAGGCCCGCAATACCGCAACCACAGGCGCGAAGGACGTCATGGCGCGCCCACGACGCCGGCCTGCCGCAGACGATCCAGCGCGGCTTCATCCAGGCCCAGCCGTTCATGCAGGATCGCAGCGGTGTCCTGCCCGTGCCGTTGCGGCGCCACGCGATAGGTCGCGGGTGTCCTGGACAACTGGCTGGGATAGCCGATCACATCGATCTCCGCGCCATCCTCGCGCGTCATGCGGTGCAGCAGGCCGCGGGCCATGACCTGGGGGTCCCGCAGGGCCTGGTCGATCCGGTTGATGGGGCCGCCAGGCACGCCGCTTCGGTCCATGGCGGCGAACAGATCGGCGGAGGTCCAGCCGGCGATCACGGTGGCCAGCGCCCCCTCCAGCGCGACGCGATGCAGCAGCCGGCCCTCGTTGTCGGCGAAGCGCGCATCTTCGGCCAACCCTGGCAGCCCCAGCATGGCGCAGAGGGCACGGAACTGCCCGGTGTTGCCGCAAGTCACCAGCACGTGGCCGTCCCGCGTCGCGAAGTCGCGGTAGGGAACGACGTTCGGGTGCGCGTTGCCCAACCGTCGAGGAACGGTGCCCCCCACCAGGTGATTCATCGCCTGGTTCACCAGCACGGCCATCTGGCTGTCCAGTAGCGCGCAGTCGATGTACTGGCCCTCGCCGGTCGCGTGACGATGGTGCAGTGCGGCCAGGATGGACGTTGCGGCGTACATGCCGGTGAAGAGGTCGCTGACCGGCAGGCCGACCTTGACGGGCCCGGCGCCAGGCTCCCCGTCCGGCTGCCCGGTGATGCTCATCAGCCCGCTCATGCCTTGCACGAGGAAGTCGTAGCCGCCGCGGTGGGCGTAGGGTCCGGTCTGGCCGAACCCGGTAATGGAACAATAGATCAGGCCGGGATTGCGGGACGCCAAGGTGGGATAGTCCAGCCCGTAACGGGCAAGCGTCCCGGTCTTGAAGTTCTCGACCAGTACGTCCGACGTGACCGCCAGGTCGCGGACAAGGGCGGCGCCCTCGGGCTTCCCGAAGTCGATCGCGACGCAGCGTTTGTTGCGGTTCGCACAAAGGAAGTACGCGGCGTCGCCGGGTCCATCAGGTTCCTCCAGGAAGGGCGGGCCCCATCCGCGCGTGTCATCGCCGCGGCCCGGCTGCTCGACCTTGACGACGTCGGCCCCGAGATCGCCGAGGACCTGCGTGGCCCACGGCCCCGCGAGGACACGCGACAGATCGAGCACGCGCACGCCGTGCAGCGCGTCGGCACCCAAAGCGGATCCGGGTGGGCCGGATGGTATCGATGGCTGGATGACCCGTGTTCCCCCATGACCGAATTTAGTTTCATCGTATGAAACTCTTGTTCATACAATACTAGCCGTATTTCAATCCGAAAAGAGCGTTCGTTGCCCACCGCTGCGTCACGCAGCAGGTCGAATTTGAGCGTGGGTGCTCTCCGTTCCTTCACGCTCCAACGCGGACCCGCCGCTTCCGGCAAAAAGCGGTGCTCATGGCTCATGTCGGTTCACTGGGCCATCTGCCGGTTCAGCGTGGAGGCGAGTTCCGACACGAAGTGTTCGGCGATGATCGAGAGCGGTGCCCCCGCCGTGCTGATGATGCCGTAGGTGCTATGCATCTCGGGCCTGAAGGAACGCATCTCCACAGCCGGGCGCCGAACAGCAGCGCCATGAAGCGTGTCGCCACCGTCACGCCCAGACCTTCCGCCACCAGGGCGCAGGCCGAGGCGACCGAATGCACTTGCACCCGGCCCGCCACCGGGGCACCCTGGCGGCTGAACACCGCATCCATCGCCTGCCGCGACGGGCGCTCGGACAGCGGTTCCACCTCGCCGAGGAAGGCATGGGCCTCGGACCCGTCAACCAGGCGCCACTTGCTGCTGTCGAACAGCGTGAAGCCCAATTCGGAGTCGAGCCGCGCCAGCTGGCGGCTCACGGCGGGCTGGGACAGGCGGAGTTCGGCGGCGGCCGCGATGGTGGAGCCGGTGGCCATCAGCGCCCAGAACGTCTCGATCTGCTTCAGATCCACCGGGATGCTCCTCGCTGCCGCTGCATACGCCGATGCGTGCCATGCGTAATATTGCGTCGTCCGCTTCGGCCCAGCGTACCCTGACGGATAGCAAGGCGGGCGGGCTGATGAACGAATTCGGACGGCGTGGCGTCCTGGCTGGTGCCAGTGGGCTGACTCTCGCGGCCCCGCGCATCGCCCGGGCCCAGGCGACGCGGGTGCTGCGCTTCGTGCCGCAAACGGACCTGCCGGTGCTTGACCCTACCTGAACTACCGCAGCCGTGACCCGCAACCACGGTTTCATGGTGTACGACTCGCTGTATGGGCTGGATGCCGCCGACCAGCCGCCGCCGCAGATGGTGGCGGGGGATGCAACCACGCTGGACGCCCTGACCTGGCGGCTGACCTTGCGGGATGGCCTGGTGTTCCACGACGGCCAGCCCATGCTGGCGCGCGAGACGCCGTGGCAAGCCTGCGCCGGTGGGGCCGACGCGACGGCTTCGGGCAGGCACTGATGGCCGCTGTCTTGGGAAACCCCAACCGAGTCACGCCTTCAGAGACGTGGTATATGCCCCGGCCATCGAGGTCTTCCTCGGCCTGCCTCAAGGCCGCCTGAACCGCGACTCGATTTGACCCCACGGTGACCGCGTGCCTGGATGCCGGACAACAAGAACCAAGAGGAACGTGCTTTATGCGCAACCGGCGGGCCTGGATCTACGTCCTCATGTTCCTGTTGGCAGCGATCAACTACATCGATCGCTCAGCCCTCTCTGTTTCCGCAGCGCCTTTGTCCAAGGAGTTCGGGCTGGACCCTGTTCAACTCGGCTACCTCTTCTCGTCGTTCCTGTGGCTGTATGTCATCTGCCTGGTTCCCATGGGCCTGATCGTCGACCGGTTCGGTGCCCGCACCACCAACGCTGTCGGCATCGCCGTCTGGTCCACCGCCACGATCCTCACGGGCCTGGTGTCCAGCTACACGGCCCTGATCGGCACGCGCCTTCTGATGGGCGCCGGTGAAGCCACCACCTATCCGGCGGCTGGTCGCGTCGTTCGTGAATGGATCCCAATCCAGGAGCGCGCGCTGTTTACCACCATCTTCAACAGCGGCGCCTACTTCGGCCCGGCCATCGGCGGCCTTGTCCTCGCCTGGGTTGCCGCCGAAGCCGGCTGGCGCGCGACCTTCTACGTGTCAGGCGGCATCGGATTTATCTGGCTCGCCGCCTGGTTGATCTGGTTCCGCCGGCCCGAGCACGCACGCTGGCTGACAGCCGAGGAACGCACGCACATCCTGGACAACCGCGCCGAGCCCGGCACCACGAGCGTCCAGGAGCCAGCCATCGGCCTCGCAGGCCTGCTCCGGTTTCCGGCCATGCTCGGTATGATGCTGACGCAGGGTTGCGCCGTTTACACGCAGTATCTGTTCCTCACGTGGCTCCCGACATACCTTCAGAACGAGCGCGGCATCACGCTGGCCAAAAGTGGCCTACTAATCGCACTGCCATACTTCACCGCCGTTATCCTGACCATCCTCCTCGGCAAGCTCAGCGACCGACTTCTCACCCCGGCCGCCGTTCACTCCGGCGCCCGCCGCCGCATGGTCGCCGCCGCCATGCTCCTTGCCGCCGTTCTCCTGCTCGCCCCGCTGCTGACCGGCATCGGCTCCATCCTCGTTCTCATCACCATCGCGCTCGCGGGTGTCGCCACGACGGTCGGCCTCAATATCGCCCTGCTCAGCGATCTGCTCCGGTCGGAGCCGGACGCGGGACGTGCCACCGGGCTACTCATTCTCGGCGGCAACGTCTTCGGCATCCTTGCCCCGATCATCACCGGCTACGTCATCCAGGCGACCGGCCGCTTCGACGCAGCCTTCCTCGTCGCCGGCGTCCTTCTCGTTATCGGCGCACTTTCCGCCCTTTTCCTGACCCGACACCCAATCGGCCTGCCCACGCCCTCCGCCCACCGTCCCGCTACGCCGTAGAGCCGCGGTTCCGCCTACATCCGACGGGACGCGAAGATCACCGTTGATGGTGGCATGGCCCACGTTTGATCCTCACGGGAGGATGGTTTGCGCTGGCGCATGCCGACGAAGGAAACGGGCGCCGCTCCGAACCACCGGATGCTGCAGCGCACCTGCGCCCTGGGTGGCTCGGCGATAGGGACGGAGCCATTTCCTGGCAATGCCGGTCAGACAGTAGCGACGGGGGTGACCGGAGAGCCGACTGCGCCGGGAAGTCGTAGCGGCGGCGCCGTCAGCAGGAAGCGGTTGCGGCCGTTGGCCCGCAGCCAGTCCGCCAATTCTGTCAGGTGCCACATCTCGCCGAGATAGACGCCAAGCCTGAACAGGCAATGCGCGTGCAGCGGCAGGGTCGAGCAGAAATCCGCGGTGCAGGGTTTCGCCGGCGCCGCCTCCACCGCGAAATTGTCGGAGATCAGCGCGACGAGCTGGGTGTCGGTAATCCATTGCAGCAAGCGCTCGTCGCGGCCGTCGAGCGCGCAATTGGTCTTGCGGAGCAGTTCGGCGTCCGGCTGCTTGTTCATGCCGAGCAGCATCTCGGCAAAGCCGGTTCGCAGGCAGACGAGATCGCCGGGTTCGACGACCACCTTGTCCTGCTCGAGGATGCGCATGAGTTGCTCATAGCCGACGATCTCGCCCGACCGGCCGAAATGCGCCTCGAGGTCGATCATCACGCCCCTGCCCTGGATGCAGGACTTCGCCATGTTCTCCACGCCCAGGCGCCTCGCCCCTTGCGGCGCTGGGTTCGGCAGTTCCTGCCCGTCGCAATACAGGACCGGTCCGGCCACGTCCGATCCTGCGCGGAAGCCGTTGTAGAAGACGTCCTCCGGCTTGCCATCGCCATCGACGTCGAACATCTGGCCGACATGGGCCAGCGTGTCCCATTGGGTGGAGTATTGCAGCGTCAGCAGCACCTGGTCGTCGCACATGATGTCCATCGCCGTCGGGTCGTAGCAACGCAGCGGGAGAGCCATGTTGGCGCGTCCTTCCCGCATCGTCGGCCGCAGCTCCGGCGGGTGGCGGCGCGGATTGATGGCAGTGCCCCCGGGATAGTCGAGCGGCAAGGAAAGGCAGAAGGTCTGGCCTTCATGTACTTCCGTGATCCCCTGCATCACTTTCGCGCGCGTCAGCAGGTTGAGGCGGCCGAGCTCGTCGTCGGGGCCCCAATCGCCCCAGGTCGATCCGGCTGGCCGCCGGGTCCAGCGGGTGGTTCCGCTCGTCGTTTCGGCCATATCCTCGCCTTTCTTCGTTTGATTCAGGCTACGGGATCGAGCCCGCAGTCGCGAAATGCCTGCTTTGCACCGTCCGTCAGCAGCGTCGCCAGGAACGCGACGACGGCGGCCCGGGCCGGGGACCCCGCCACCGCTGCCGCCGAAAACCGCATCGTCGTCTGCACGGCAAAGGGGAACGGCCCCACAATGTCGATGCCGTCCACGACCATCAGCTCGCTGATCTGCTGGATGGCCAGGTCGGCCTCGCCGGTCACCAGCTTTTCCGCCGTGAACCCGGCGGGGATGACCGTCGCCTTGGCGCGGATGGCCTCGGCGATGCCCATGCGCTCGATCAGCCTGGCGAAATAGATCCCGCTCGCGCCGCCTCGAGAGAAGGCGACCGACCTTGCGTCGAGCAGGGCCTGGCGGAACGACGCCTCGGTCGACAGGTCCGGGCGCGCATGCCCGCGGGGCACGGCCACGCCGAGCTGAGAGGTCGCGACCTCGACCCGCGTGCTTGCGTCCAGGGTGCCATCCGTCACCAAGGCATCCACGGCCTCGACGGTCAGCAACACGGCGTCGGTCATCTCGCCGGCGGCCAGCTTGGCCTGGATGACCGTGGTTGGACCCCAGAACACGTCCACCGCGCCCCCGCCTGCCTGGAAGGCAGGAAGCACCAGGCGGTCGAACGGCGCCCGGACGGCCAGCGCGCACATGAGATGAAACGGATCCATCAGCGTCCCCCCGGCCCTGCCCGCCGCAGCAGCTCCGGCGACAGCTCTGCCAGGGTGCGCACGCCCATCAGCGCCATGTCACGGTCGATCTCCTCGCGCAGCAGCCGGATGGCGTGCTCCACGCCGGCGACCCCGCCCAGGGCCGCCGCGAACAGGAAAGGGCGGCCCACGAAGGTGAAGTCGGCGCCCAGCGCCATCGCTTTCAGCACGTCGGTGCCGCGGCGGATGCCGCTATCCACGATCACGGTCATCCCGCCTTTTTGCGCCACGACCTCCGGCAGGACGTCCAGCGGCGCCACAGTGTGGTCGAGCTGGCGTCCGCCGTGGTTCGACAGGATGACGCCGTCCGCCCCGGCCTCCCGCGCCAACCGCGCATCGTCCGGCGACAGCAGGCCCTTGATCAGCAGCGACCCCTTCCACTGGCGACGGATGGCGTCGATGTTGCGCCAGGAGAGCTGGTCGCGCGCGATGGTGTTGCGGACGGTGTCGCCTGACATCATCGGCGGGCCGCGCTCGGCCTCCGTGTTCTCGAAATGCGGGGCGCCGTGGCGCAGGAAGGTGCGGGCCACCACGCCCAGCGCCCAGCGCGGATGCATCACGCTCTGCAGCATCACGCGCGGGGTCACGCGGATGGGCATGCTGAAGCCGGTGCGGATGTTGTGCTCGCGGTTGCCCAGTATGGGGGTATCCGCCGTGACCACCAGGACGCGGTATCCGGCGGCGTCGACTCGCCGAACCAGCCGGTCGACCCGGTTCTGGTCCCCGGGGAGATAGGCCTGGAACCAGGCGTCGGGATTGCGGGCATGCACGTCCTCGAGGCTGATCAGCGCCGACCCGCTCAGGATCATCGGCAGCGACTGGCGCTGAGCTGCTTCCGCCAGGACCAGATCGCCGCGGTAGGCGATGAAGGCTGCGCCGCCCAATGGCGGGATGCCGAACGGCGCATCGTAGCGCTGGCCGAACAGCGTCACCCCCTGGTCCCGGCCGGATACGTCGCGCAGCATCCGCGGCACGATCTTATAGCCGGCGTATGCCTCGCGCCCGCTGCGGAGTGCCGCACCGGTCTCGGCCCCGCCCGCGACGTAATGGAAAATCATCGGCGGGAGCAGGCGTCGGGCGTGGCGCTCGAAGTCATCAAGCGCCAGCAGGTCGCGGAAGCGGTACGGCGTGGCTGCCGCGGTCCGCTTGAGGCTGGTCACGCTCGCCTTGGGGCCTGTGGTTCCGGAGACGGCCTCGCCCGAGGCCGCCTGGTTCGAGGCGATTTGATCCATCCCTGGTCCATGCTCTTTTTTCTGAAAGCCCTTACATCTAGGGTCGCGGCAGCACTGGCGTCAACGCACGGTCGAGGGATGATGCGGCAAGGATGAACGACGGCGGCACGACGCGTAAGATCCGGCCAGAGCCCGCCCAAGGGCGTGCCCCGGAGCGTGCTCCGGGACGCCTTGCGGTGGCCAGCGACGTCGCAGCATTGGCCGGGGTGTCGACCGCCACGGTGTCCCGCGTGCTCAGCGGGGGGGCCGCAGTGCGCCGGGACAAGCGCGAGGCCGTCCTGCAGGCGGTGGCAACGCTGGGCTTTGTCGCCAATGGCGCTGCTCGCGCGCTGTCGTTGCGGCACTTCCATACCGTGGGCGCCGTGATCCCCAACATCGAGAACGAGGAGTTCGTCCGCGCGCTGTCCGCGCTACAGGAGGTGCTGCAGACCGGGGGATACACCCTGGTGCTGGCCAACGCCGGGTATGATCTTGACAACGAGTTGCGCGAGGCGACGCGCATGATCGGGCGCGGGATCGACGGACTGTTGCTGATCGGCGACCTGCACCGCCCTGCCCTGTTCCAGCAGACCGCCCGTCTGCCCATTCCGGTCGTACAGGCCTTCACGCTGTCGAAGGACCGGCCCTGTGTGGGTTTCGACAACGCCGCTGCCGCGGGTCAGGCCGCGGACTACTTGCTGGACCTGGGCCATCGCCACATCGCTGTCGTGACCGGGATACGCAAGGAGAACGATCGTGGCGGGGCTCGGGCCGCGGGGGTCGCCGCCGCCATGGCCCGGCGTGGCGCGACGATCCGGAGGGAACACGACCTTATCGTCTCGTTCGGCATCTCCGCCGGGCGCGACGCCCTGCGCCAACTCATGACGAACGGCACCGCTCCGCCCACCGCCATTATCTGCGGCACGGACCAGCTGGCATTCGGCGTGCTGATCGAGGCACAAGCCCAAGGGATCGCCGTGCCCGGTCAGCTCTCGGTCGTCGGTTTCAACGATTCCGACTATGCAGCCTATCTGAACCCGCCGCTGACCACCGTGCGCGTCCATGCCAGCGGGATCGGCCGTGCCGCCGGCAAGCAGCTCCTCGCCCGCATGGCGGGGCTGCCCACGGTCCGCACCACCCTGATCCCCGCGGAGCTCATTCTGCGCTGCAGCACCGCGCCGCCGCCGAAGACACGGCGCCACAAACCCGATTGACGCCCAGAAAAAGGCGGGCCTACTGTAAGCGCTTACAAAGATGGTCCGGACGGGACGTCCCGCGACAGGACCACGATCGGAAACGACCATGGCATCCTCGACACGCATCGTCCTGCTCCACGCGACGCCCATCGCGATGGCGCCTATCCAGAGCGCCTTCGCCACGGCCTGGCCGGACGCAGAGATCGTCAACCTGCTCGATGACGGCCTCACCATCGACCGTGCCCGGGAGGCGGATCTGTCCGACCGCATGATCGCCCGTTTCGTCGCCTTCGGGCAGTATGGCGCCGCCATGGATGCCGACGGCATCCTCGTCACCTGCTCCGCCTTCGGCCCCGCTATCGATCGGCTGGCCGCCTCCGTGGACATCCCGGTCCTGAAGCCGAACGAGGCGATGTTCCACGCCGCGGTGGCTGCCGGGGACAGGATCGGGATGCTTGCCACCTTCGGGCCGTCCGTCCCCACCATGACGGCAGAATTTGAAGAGTATGTCGGCAGCATGGGCTCCAAGGCGACGTTGACCACCGTCGTGGTGCCCGAAGCCATCGACCGCCTCCGCGCCGGGGACGCCGCGACGCATAACCGCCTGGTCGCCGAATACGCGCCGCGGTTGGCCGGGTGCGACGCCATCATGCTCGCGCACTTCTCCACCTCCCGCGCTGCCGCTGCTGTCCGCGCCGTCGTGGAAACGCCGGTCTTCACCGCCCCCGACGCGGCCGTGACCCGCATGCGCGCGCTGATCAGGTCGCTTGGCTGAGTTCCGGATCGTCCCGCTGTGCTGCGGCCACGTGATCGACCACGCGGTCGGCAGCTTCCTGTACAGGACCCCGTGCGGCGACGCCCGTATCGACGCGCCCTGCACCGCCTGGCTACTTCAGGGTCCGGGCGGTCCCATCCTGGTCGACACCGGGCCCGGCCCCCGCGCCGCAGCACCGCAGCATTATCGCCCCGATGACCCCGACGACCTGCTTCCGCTCGAACTGGCCCGACACGGCGTCGACCCGCTATCCGTCCAGACGGTCATCCTGACCCACCTCCATAACGACCATGTCGGCGGCGCACGGCTGTTCCCCAATGCCACCTTCCACGTGCAACTGCAGGAATTGCAGGAGGCCGTTTGGCCGATACCGTTCCAGCGCGCGATCTACGAGGTGAACCGTCCCGGCCACAAGCCGCCGTGGGTTCACATCCTGGGCCGGTACGTGGCGCTCGAGGGCGACGCGGACATCATGCCGGGTATTTCCGTGGTTGTGTTGCCGGGCCACACGAGCGGGTCCCAGGGTGTCCTCGTCGACACAGCTTCTGGTCCGCACCTTCTGGCGGGCGACCTCGTCCCATTACGGGAGAACTGGCCCGGTGACGGCACCCGCATTCCGAACGGCAACCATACCGACCTGTATGCCTGCGAGCGCAGCTTCCGCCGCTTGGCGACACTGGTGGATACCCTGGGCGCCACGGTGGTGCCGTCGCACGACCCCCGCGTCTTCGATCGACCGTCATACCCGGCGCCGAAACCAGAAAAATAAAGGGAGGTTGCCTTGCTCTCTCGTTGGACCCGCCTGCTTCCGGTGATGATGATCGCCTTCATCATCGCCTTCATGGACCGCACCAATATCGGTTTCGCGATCCCCACCATGGGCGCCGAGCTGAAGCTCGATCAAAGCGCGCTGGGCTTCGCGTCCGGCGTGTTGTTCCTCGGCTATGGCATGTCCCAGCCGCTCGGCGGATGGATCGCTGACCGTGGCTATGGCCGGGCCCTCATTGCCACCCTCATGGTGCTGTGGGGCACGGCGGAGATCGCGCTGGGCTTCATCGAGACCCCTACGCAACTCGCCGCCGTCCGCTTTGCGCTCGGGTTCTTCGAGGGGGGCATCTTCCCGACCATGCTGCTGTTCGTCCGCACCTGGTTCGCGCCATCCGAGCGCGCCCGCGCCAATGGCGTGTGGCAGCTCGCCTACCCGCTGGCCGCGGTGTTGAGCGGACCCATCGCCGGATATGTGCTGGACCATGGCACCTGGCGTACCCTGTTCATCGTCGAAGGCGTCTTCCCAATCGCCTGGGCCGTCGTCTGGCTATGGGGCGTCGCCGCCTCGCCCAAGACGGCGCGTTGGCTGGGGGACGCGGACCGCACAGCCCTGCTGGCCCGGCTGGATGCGGAGCCGGAGCTGCCGTCCGCCGCGGAAACCGGCTCCAGCCTGATGGCCCAGATGGCGCGACCGTCCGTCCAGATCTTCTGCGTGGCCGTGTTCTTCTGGAACATCGGGTTCCTTGGTTTTATCATCTGGCTGCCCAGCGTGCTGCACCAGGATACGAGCCTTAGCCAGACGGCAGTGGGCTGGCTCAGCGCGCTGCCATTCGCAGCGGCCATGATCGCCATGCAGTTCCTGACCCGCTGGTCCGACCGCGCGGGGGACCGCCGGACCTTCGCGGCCTGGCCCATCCTGATCTGCGGCGCGGCACTGCTGGTGGCGGCGCTGACCTATACGGGCAATGGCCTGGTCGGGAATATGGCGCTGCTGACCCTTGCCGGGGCCATGCTGTATGGATCACAGCCGGTTCTGTGGTCGATCCCCGGCGACATCGTTCCCCGTCACCTTGCCGGGGCGGTATCAGGAATTATGAACGGCATCGGCGTCCTGGGAGCCTTCGTTGGCCCGTTCATCGTCGGCTACGTCCGCACGCAGTCCAACAGTTTTTCCATGGGGCTCGGCGTACTGGGCGTTTGTCTTGTCGTGGCTGGGACGCTGATCGCGCTGATCCGCGAGGCCGGGCCAAGACGGTCGGGCCTGTCGCTGAACCGTCCCGCCGCGTCAGCGCACGGGGCCGAACCAGCGGCACGGCTCTAACGCGATTAAGATAGCCTTTTAAAAGCTTAGTATCTGTCCGGCAGGTTCTTGCATCGGCTGAGTCGGTTGTGAATCGCTTAATCCAGCACTGATTCGCTGAGCCTGACCTTGCCGTACGAAATCAACCCGGCGATCGAGACGGGCGGGCTCGCCGGGGATGTGGTTGGCGACGGCGTGCGGACCGAAGCGGCGCTAATCCATGCCGATCCACGCACCCGCCGTGGCGCAGCAAAGTACGCCGCCTCGCTTGGCCCGGCCGCGCTCGACCGCATACCGGCAAGGGACGAGCACATGGTGCTGACCACCGTCGCCTCGCTGCGGGTCGGCGCACGCTACGAGAATGCATCGGCGCAGCTCACAGCGGCGCTGGACGGGGCGGTCGACCGACTTGCGCGTACAATGCCGGATTTCCATCTCGGACGCTTTGATGTCCGCTTCGCATCCATGGCGGCACTCCGATGCGGCGAATTCATCGTCATCGAAGTCAATGGCGCGGGATCGAACGCCGTCCATTTCTGAGACCCAGCGTTGCCAATCCGTGCCGCTTTCGCCGGTGTGTTCGCAAAGCAGCGATTGCTGTTCCAACTCGGCGCCGAGATGCGAGACCGGGGCGCACGTCCAACTGGTGCGCTCGCTCCGTCGCGGGCGTGGCTACGGCAGCAATACTTGATTGCTGGTTATCCATCATCGAACTGACCGACGCCGACGGTTTGCGCCAGTCTTCTCCAACATCGGACGGTGCGGATCGTGCGGACCTGCACGTTAATGGAGATCAAGACAGGCGATCGCCTGCCCGTCATCGTTGTGGATCGGCGCTATCATCGGCCTCTGATCCGGCGCCCGCGTTCCGCACGTAACTATCTGGTTGGCGGGAAGTTCAGAAAGGAACCCCCACGCCGATCGGGGGTCCCGAAGGAAGCCTATTTACAAACTGAGCGGCGGTGACAAGGCGCGAGTGCGGCTCAGGCAAGCCCAACGGGCCAGGTGATAACCTGAGCCGGTTTGGCAAGCCGCCGCACAACGCCTGTACGGCGGCTTTTTTGTTTGCGTTAGTTGGTGCGGCTGATGTTGCCTGCCAACGCCGCTTTCAGCTCCCGCGCAGCCAAGTCCTGCGCTTTCCCCGCATTACCCACGACGGCATCCATGCCAAAGAACTCGTGTGTGACGCCCTTGTACAGCTCGTGTGTGGTCTTCACGCCCGCCGCGCGCAGCTTCTCGGTCAGCAACTGGCCGTCGGACGCGAGCGGGTCGATCTCCGAGTTGATGATCGTCGCGGGCGGCAGCCCGGCTAGGTCAGCCTTGCCGTAGACGTTCAGCCGCGGGTCCTGCAGGTCGGCCGGGCTTTTTATGGTGTTCTTCACGAACCACTCCATGGCCGGCTTGCTCAGCGGCACGGCGTGCTCGTTCAGCTTGTAGGACGGCGTCGTCAGGTCAGTGCCGGCCACCGGGTAGACCAGCAGCATATGCAGCGGCATCTGCACCTTCTCGTCCCGGGCACGGATCGCGACGTCAATGGCCATGTTGCCGCCTGCCGACTCTCCGGCAATGGCGACGCCCTTGGGATCCCCGCCGAACTTGGCCATGTTCTCCAGCACCCACTTGTAGGCAGCGAAGGTGTCCTCATGCGCCGCGGGGAACCGGAACTCCGGTGCGCGACGGTATTCGACGCTGACGACGATGGCACCGGTTTTCTTGGCCAACGCCATGGCAGAACTCTCGTAGGTGTCGAGGTTTGCAATCACCCAGCCGCCGCCGTGGATATAGACGATCACGGGCAGCGGCCCGCTGGGGCTGCCAGGCGTGTAGATGCGGATAGCCTGCGTGCTGCCCGCCGTTGGGTACGTCATGTCCTGCTTCTTGACGCCCATCGCAGCCACCAGCGCGGCAGGGTCCTTGCCCTGGTCGCGCAGCACCGCTTTGACGGCATCGGCCGGCGATGGCCCGCGTCGTGTTTCCTCAACGCTCTGCGTACCGATCGGCTTGGCGCCGAGCTGCATCAGCTTCTCGATCACGCGGCGCATGTCGGCGTCTGCGCGCTTCAAGGTGCCGCTGTCCTGTGCCGTGGTCGTGGCGGCCCGGGTTGTCTGCGCGAAGGCGCCTGCGCCCGCGCTGCCAAACGCGAGCAGCACGCCAAGGGCCGCGGGGGTCAGGGTTCTGAGTTTGCTGGTCATGCTGTCCGGTTTTCCCCATCAAACGCCGGCGCGGGGTCATCATGTCCCGGCACTGGAACAGAACGGCATGCCTTGTGACTAGTTCCGTTCAGGGTGGGCCAACGTTGCGCTGGCATCGTCAATTGCCCGCGGGAGGGGCCGTCGCCACTGGCGGCGTCGGGTCTGCATATGTTTGCACGAACCGGATGCTCCGAGCACTTTCATGTCCTCTGCACCCAGGAGGCTCGTGGGGGCTGCTTCGAGATTGCCCACTAAACGACTGTGTTGCACGGGTCAGCGAGCGGCCGCAGTTCGGCCATCTCGCTTCATCGTTACGGGAGGCGGACGTACTCCGGACGCCCGGGTTCGAGCATCCGGTTCAGGGCATTGACGGCAATCTCGACCTCGGTCGCTCGACGCTGATCGGTGCGCAATCGAAGACCATCACCGATGACCCGTTTGAAGCGGCTGATGTCGGCCTCCA
>JAYVEG010000061.1:0-6255 GCA_043748985.1 Rhodospirillales bacterium | reverse complement strand
TGTGATCGACATCAGCAACCGCATCCCGCGCCGCACGGAGTCCGCACTGGCCGACATGGGCTATGCGGTGAAGCGGTCGCCGGTCAGTTACGCCTTCGCCGGGCTGCATGGCATTGCCCGGTGGGACGGGGCGCTGGAAGGCGGGGCTGATCCGCAGCGCGATGGCTACGCTGCCGGCGTTGCGTGACGGCGTTGTCCGATGGCGTCACTTGGCGGGCGGTCACGGTCCCGCGTCTGGCGCACTCGGCTGGCCGCGCCTATGTCAGCATCATGAACCCACCGGAGACGCCCCGCATGCGCATGCGCCCGCTTGCCACCGCCCTGCTGGCACTGGTTGCGAGCCCCACGATGTCCCCGTCCGGCTTCGCAGCCGACCGCACGCCGGCGGCGGCGCACCGGGCACTGTATGAGCTGACGCTCGAATCCGCGAAGGGCGGCGAGATTTCCGGCGCCCACGGCACCATGGCCTATGAGGTCACCGACGCCTGTGACGGGTGGGCGTCGCGGCAGCGCCTCAGCCTGGTGATCACCAACCGCGACGGGCAGGATATCGAGACCGTCAGCGACTATGCGACATGGGAGAGCAAGGACGGCCTGGCGATGCGATTCCGGATGAAGCAGACGACCGACACCGCCGTGACCGAGCAGGCGGAAGGCGACGCGAAGCTGGATGGCCCCGGCGGCACTGGGACCATCCACTACACGCTGCCCGAGGACAAGACGATGGCGATGCCGCGGGGCACGCTGTTTCCCATGGCCCATACCGACGCCATCCTGACGGGCGCCGAGGCGGGCAAGAAATTCCTGTCGTTGCCGATCTTCGACGGCACGGGCGACAAGGGCGCGCAGGACAGCTCCGTCTCCATCATCAGCTGGACGAAGGGCGGGCCGGCGGCCTATCCGCTGTTGACCGACATGCCGTCCGGCCGGGTGCGGATTGCGTTCTTCGACCGCATCACCGACGCCGGAAAGCCGAAGGCGGATGGCAGCCCCGATTACGAGGTGTCGATGAAATACTGGGCCAACGGGGTCGCCGACGACCTGCACATGGATTTCTCCGACTTCGTGATGCAGGGCAAACTCAGGGAATTCGTGCCCCAGCCGCCGCACTGCTGATGCTGTCCATCGTCACGGGGGCCACGGGCGGGCTCGGCTACGAGACGGCTTTGGGACTGGGCCGGGTTGGGCACGACGTGCTGATGACCGGACGGGACGAGGGGCGCGGCGCTGCCACGTTGGCCCGGGCAAAGGCGGCGGTGCCTGGCGGCACGTTCCGTTTTCAGATGCTGGACGTCGCCAGCCTCGCGTCGGTCCGGGCCTTTGCCGAGAGTGTCGCCAGCCCGATCGCCGTGCTGGTCAACAATGCCGGCGTGATGGCGCTACCGCGGCGTGAGACCACGGTCGACGGGTTCGAGCGGCAGCTTGGCACCAACTATCTCGGTCATTTCGCATTGACCGCCCGGCTGCTGCCGCAGCTGCGGGGCGCCCGTGTCGTGAATGTGGCCAGCCTGGCGCACCGCCGCGGCCGGATCGTCTTCGACGACCTGAATGGCGAGCGCCGGTATGAGCCCTGGGCCGCCTACGCGCAGAGCAAGCTGGCGATGCTGATGTTCGGGATCGAGCTTCAGGAGCGGTCGATTGCCGCCGGTTGGGGCGTCGTGGGGATGGCGGCGCATCCGGGGTGGTCTGCCACCAGCATCGTGCTCAACGGGCCCGGCGCGAAGGCCCCGGGCCTGAAGGAGCGGATCATGCAGGCCGGGTTCAACGCGCTCGGGCAGTCTGCGGCCGCCGGCGCGCTCCCGTTGTTGTATGCCGCCCTGGACCCTGCGGCCCGGCCTGGCGGGTATTACGGCCCCTGTTGTTTGGGGGAGACGCGTGGCCGGCCCACGCCATCGAAGATCATGCCGCAGGCCCTGGATGCGCAGGCCCGCGACCGACTGTGGCAGATGTCCGAGGCACTGACCGGTGTCGCGTATGAATAAGCCTGACCGGCGCAGGACTTATACGTGGTCATAATCCACGGTGACGCGCCCGGTCGTGGGCCGGGCCTGGCAGGTGAGCACGTAGCCTGCTGACGTTTCCCAGGGCTCCAGCCCGTAATTGACGTCCATCGTCACTGCACCCTCCGTCACCCGGGCGCGGCAGGTGCTGCACATGCCGCCGCGGCATGAGTAGGGCAGATCGAGGCCGGCGCGGAGGGCGGCGTCCAGAACCGGCTCTCCCTCGGCGACGGGCACCAGGGTGGTGACGCCGTCCGCGATGATCGTTGCCATCGCGAAGGCTGGCGATGCGATGGGGGCTGCACGGCGTGGCCGGGCCGGCTGGGTTGTCGTGGTGAAGCGCTCGCTGAGAAGGTGGTCGGGTGGCAGGCCTGCCGCGACCAGGGCGGCCGAGACGGCCTCGATCATTCCTTCCGGCCCGCAGAGAAGTGCAAGGTCGGGCGGGCGGTCAGGGAACAGGCCCGGCAGCAGCGCAGTCATCTTGGCTGCATCCAGGCGGCCGTTCAGGATGGGGATGTCCTGCTGCTCGCGGGACAGCACGTGCACGACAGACAGCCTGCCCATGAAGCGGTCCTTCAGCGACTCCAGCTCGTCGCGGAACAGGATCGTGGCTGTGCTTCGGCTGCCGTAGAGGAGGACGAAGCGGCTGCCGGGCTCGTGGGTCAGCACGGTTTTCAGGATCGACAGGACCGGGGTGATCCCCGATCCCGCCGCGACGCCCAGATAGGCGCGCGCGGCATCCGGCTCGACCGGCACGGTGAACCGTCCGGCGGGCGGCATCGCGTCGATCAGGTCGCCGGGCTGCAGGGCGGCATGCGCCCAGGTCGAGAAGCGGCCGTCCTGCACGCGCTTGATCGCGACCTGCAGGTGCCCGTCGTCCAGGCCCGAGCAGATCGAGTAGGAGCGGCGCACGTCCTCGCCGTTCATCACTGTCCGCAACGTCAGATATTGGCCGGGTCGCCATGCGAACAGCTGTCGCAGTGATTCGGGAACGGTCAGCGTCAGTGTGACCGCCTCGTCGGTTTCGGGGCGCACCGCGGCGATGGCGATCGAGAAGAACCGGCTTACGGCCTGCGCGCCGCCGTCACCCACCTGCGGGTCCTCCGTTTCAGGGAGGTGAGCAGCGGCTTCTCCACGCGTCAGTGACATTTGAACTGGTCGAAGGGTTCGCGGCAGTCCAGGCACCGCCAGAGCGCCTTGCACGACGTCGATCCGAATTCTGCGATGCACTCGGTGTGCGCGGAGCCGCAGCGTGGGCACGAGGCTGCTTCGGTGGAGAACAGCGCCCGCCGGCCTGCCGCCTTCGTGGGCGGCGCGATGCCGTAGGCCAGAAGCTTTTCGCGACCCGCGGCGGTCATCCAATCCGTCGTCCAGGCCGGGTCGAGCACGGTGCGCACCCGGCCCGGAATGCCGGCGCGGTCGAGTGCCAGCTGCACCTCGAGCGCGATCATCGCCATCGCCGGACAGCCCGAGTAGGTCGGCGTGATGGCGACCTCGACGATACCGTCCTGCTCCGTCACATCGCGCAGCACGCCGAGGTCCGCGATGGTCAGCACGGGGATCTCGGGGTCCACGACCTCGCCAGCCAATGCCCACGCCCGATCCCGCAGGCTTACCACGTGGCCCCCGGATGGGTGCGCGGCAGGTGCTGCATCTCTGCCAGCAGAAAGCCCAGATGCTCCGTGTGGCGCCCAATGCGGCCACCGCGGTGCGACCACGTGCCTTGGGGCCTGGCTAGCGTTGCCTCGGCGAGAACCCGGTCGATCGTGCGGTCCCATTCGGGTCGGACCGTTCCGGTATCCACGGCCAGGCCGGCCGCCACCAGATCGGCTTCGTCATCGCAGTGAAACAGCTCGCCGACGTAGGGCATCAGCAGATCGAGCGCTTCCTGGGTGCGGCGATGGCTTTCCGGTGTGCCGTCCCCAAGCCTGATCACCCACTCCGCGCTGTGGCGGAGGTGATAGGCCGCCTCCTTCTCCGCCTTCGCGGCGATGGCTGCGAGCCCGGCATCCGTGGACCGGGTCATCGCCTGCCACCACGGGTCCATGAACGCGGCATAGAGGAACTGCCGGACGATGGTGCGCGCGAAATCGCCGTTCGGCAGCTCCAGCAGCAGCAGGTTGCGATACTGGGGCGGGTCGCGCAGATAGGCGTACTGGTCCTCGTCGTGTCCGGCGCCTTCCAGCTCGGCGGCCCGGCTGTACAGGCTGCGCGCCTGGCCGAGCAGGTCCAGGCCCATGTTCGCGAGTGCTATATCCTCCTCGGGGGTCGGCGCCTTACCGCACCACTCGGACAGGCGGTGCCCGGCGATCAGCGCATCGTCGGCCCGCCGCAGAGCGAACAGCACCGGCGGCGTTTCATTCACCGTGATGGAGGTCGTGAGCATTACATGTGTCCGACTTCGTCCGGCACCTCATAGAAGGTCGGGTGACGATAGATCTTGCTGGCGGTCGGTTCGAACAGCATGGCCTTGTCGACGGGGTCGCTGGCGGTGATGGCGTTGCTTGGCACCACCCAGATCGACAGCCCCTCGCCGCGGCGGGTGTAGACGTCCCGGGCCGCCTGCAGCGCCATCGTTGCATCGGCGGCGTGTACAGACCCGGCGTGCTTGTGCGCCAGCCCATTGCGGCTGCGGATAAACACCTCCCACAGCGGCGTTAGGCGCAGGGTCGTGACTGGGGAGGGGCCGGTCATGCTGCCTGCCTCGTGGTGCGTTTCGCCGCCCAGGCCAGTGCGGCCTCGCGGACCCATTCGCCGTCGGCGTGGGCCTGGCGCCGCTCGGCCAGGCGTTCGCGGTTGCACGGGCCGTTGCCGGCGAGCACCTGGCGGAACTCGTCCCAGTCGATGGGACCGTAGCGGTAATGGCCGTCGTCATCCTTGGTCAGGGCCGGGTCCGGGACCGTGATGCCGAGGATATCGGCCTGCGGCACCATGGCGTCGACGAATTTCTGCCGCAGCTCATCGTTCGAGAAGCGCTTGATCTTCCACGCTGTGCTCGTGTCGCTGTGGGTGCTTTGGGCGTCCGGCGGGCCGAACATCATCATCGCGGGCCACCACCAGCGGTTCAGCGCGTCCTGCGCCATCGCCTGCTGTGCCGCGGTGCCCCGGCAGAGGGTGACCATGATCTCGAACCCCTGGCGCTGGTGGAAGCTCTCTTCCTTGCAGACCCGCACCATGGCGCGGGCATAGGGGCCGTAGCTGCAGCGGCATAGCGGGATCTGGTTCATGATCGCGGCCCCATCCACCAGCCAGCCGATGGCGCCGATGTCGGCCCAGGTGAGGGCCGGGTAGTTGAAGATGCTGCTATATTTGGCGCGGCCGGAGAGAAGCGCGTCCGTCAGCGCCTCCCGCGAGGTGCCCAGTGTTTCGGCGGCGGCATAGAGATAGAGGCCGTGTCCGCATTCGTCCTGAACCTTTGCCAGGAGCGCTGCCTTGCGGCGGAGGCTTGGGGCTCGGGTGAGCCATTTTCCCTCGGGCAGTTGACCGACGATCTCGCTGTGAGCGTGCTGGCTGATCTGGCGGACCAGGGTGCGACGATAGGCGTCGGGCATCCAGTCATTGGCCTCGATGCGATCTTCCGCATCAATCCGGGCCTGGAACCGGACCATCGCGGCGTCGTCGCCGGTGGCCGGTGCGCTGCAGGGTATCTCCGTCGAATTGAGGGCTTGCGTATACATCGCTGCCTTCTTGTCTTCTGTTAACCGTGGGATATGACGCAATCCACCACATGTCAAGATTTTTGTAATGTCCGAGGCTTGCGGAACCAAGCGGCCCGGCGGCTGTTCTGTCTTCACCGACAGCAGCACAAGGAGCAAATGATGGACGAGAATCGCGTCGAGGGTTTTGCCCGAACAGTTGGCGGCAAGGCGGAGTCGATGGTCGGGTCGATGACCGGAGACACCAAGTCCCGTATCGACGGCGCCGTCGACCAGGTGGCCGGCAGAGCGCAGCGCGCCTTTGGCAAGGCCAAGGACACCGTGCAGGACATGACCGGTGACTACGGCAGTGGCTTGCTCGATCAAGTCGAGGAATACGGCGACATGCTGGCCGACAAGGTCGATGAGCGCCCGATCGTCGCGGTGCTGATCGCGGCCGGCGTTGGTTTCCTCCTGGCACTCGCGTTCAGGCCAACCTCGCAGGTCGTCTACCGCCGGCGTTAGGCTGTCCGCCCCTCTCCCGTTCCTGGGGGAGGGGCCATGGCTTGCGAGAAGCGTTGCACCGGATCTGGGCCGGACGGCAGTGGACCGCCTCCGGA
>JAYVEG010000060.1:0-6269 GCA_043748985.1 Rhodospirillales bacterium | reverse complement strand
TGACGGAGTTGCAGATCCACGACGACACGTCGCGGCTGCATCTGGCACGGGCGCCGGCGGTAATGGCGGCCACGGCGGCCCCGACGCCGGTGGTGGTGAACACGGCGGCGGCGGCCCCGGTGGCGGTGGCGGTGGATGACGCCCCGCCGGCGGGCGCGGTGAAGAGCCCGATGGTGGGGATCGCCTATTTGGCGCCGGAGCCCGGTGCGACGCCCTATGTGACGCTGGGGGCGACGGTCGCGGCGGGCCAGACGGTGCTGCTGATCGAGGCGATGAAGACGTTCAACCAGATCAAGGCGCCGCACGCGGGGACGGTGACACAGATCCTGGTGGCGACCGGGTCGCCGGTGGAATACGACCAGCCCCTGCTTGTGATCGCCTAAGTTGTTCCAAAAGATCCTGATTGCGAACCGCGGCGAGATCGCGCTGCGGATTCAGCGGGCGTGCCGGGAGCTGGGCATTCCGACGGTAGCGGTGCATTCGACGGCGGACACGGATGCGATGCACGTGCGGTTGGCGGATGAGAGCGTGTGCATCGGGCCGCCGGCTGCGCGGGACAGCTATCTGCATATTCCGGCCATCCTGTCGGCGGCTGCGGTGACGGGGGCGGATGCGATCCATCCGGGGTATGGGTTCCTGTCGGAAAACGCGGATTTCGCGGAGATGGTGGAGGCGCACGGGATCACGTTCATCGGACCTTCACCGGCGCATATCCGGATGATGGGGAACAAGATTGCGGCCAAGGCGGCGATGGCGTCGATCGGGGTGCCGCTGGTGCCGGGTTCGGCGGGGGAACTAGCGGACCTGGACCAGGCACGGACGGTGGCGGCCGAGATCGGGTATCCCGTGCTGATCAAGGCGGCAGCCGGGGGCGGCGGGCGCGGGATGAAGGTGGCGGAGACCGCGGCGGACCTGGAGATGGCGTGGAATGTAGCGCGGACGGAGGCGCGGACGGCATTCGGGAACGACAGCGTCTATCTGGAGAAGTATCTGGATCGGCCGCGACATATCGAGTTGCAGGTGATGGCGGATTCGCACGGCAACGTGGTGCATTTCGGGGAGCGCGACTGCTCGTTGCAGCGGAGGCATCAGAAGCTGTTGGAAGAGGCAGGGTCGCCGGCGTTGACGGCGGAACAGCGGGGGTTGATCGGGGCGATCGTCACGAACGGGCTGAAGCGGTTGGGGTATAGGAATGCCGGGACGTTGGAATTCCTGTATCAGGACGGGCAGTTCGCGTTCATCGAGATGAACACGCGGCTGCAGGTTGAGCATCCGGTGACGGAGATGGTGTGCAACGTGGACCTGGTTCGGGAGCAGATCCGGATCGCGGCCGGGGCGGCGTTGGGGTATACGCAGGCCGACGTGGTGTTCCAGGGCCATGCGATCGAGTGCCGGGTGACGGCGGAGGATCCTGAGACGTTCATGCCGACGCCGGGCCGGGTGGATCTGTTCCATGCGCCGGGGGGTCTTGGGGTGCGGGTGGATAGCGCGCTGTATGCGGGGTATGTGGTGCCGCCGTATTACGACAGCATGGTCGCCAAGCTGATCGTGCATGCGCCGGATCGGCCGCAAGCGATCGCGCGGATGCGGCGGGCTTTGGCGGAGTTTGCGGTGCAGGGGATCAAGACGACGCTGCCGTTGCACCGGCGTATCCTCGAGGCGCCGGAGTTCGTTTCCGGGGACTATACGATCCATTGGCTGGAGCGGTTCGTTGCGGGATTGGAGGGCTGATGCGGATCGACACGGCACCTGCTAGGGTCATTAAATAGAACCCGTCCGTTGCGGAGAAATGAACCCGTGGCCCCGATCAGGACCGATGTCGCGCCGAGCCATTGAGGTCACGCCCGAGCTGATGCTGCGGGCCTACCGGGTGGGTCTGTTCCCGATGGCGGAGACGCGCCGGGGACAGCGGCTGTATTGGCTCGACCCGGAGTTGCGGGGGATCCTGCCGCTGGATGGGTTCCATTTGTCGAAGCGTTTGCTGCGGACGGTGCTGTCGGGGCCTTACGAGGTGACGGCGAACCGGGCGTTCGACCGGGTGATCGCCGGTTGTGCGGCCGCGGCGCCGGGTCGGGAGGACACATGGATCAACACCGACATCGAGCGGCTGTTCTACGAACTGCATATGCAGGGCCATGCGCATTCGGTGGAGACGTGGCAGGACGGGGTGCTGGTGGGCGGGCTGTACGGGGTGTCACTGGGCGGGGTGTTCTTCGGGGAGAGCATGTTCAGCCTGGCGCGTGACGCATCGAAGGTCGCGCTGGTGCACCTGGTGGCGCGGATGCGGCTGGGGGGCTACACGTTGTTGGACACGCAGTTCGTGACCAATCATTTGGCGCAATTCGGGGCTGTCGAGGTGCCGCGCGACACATATAAGACAATGCTGGCCGCGGCGGTGCTGGTGGGCGCGCGCTGGCTTTCGGTTCCCGATGCTGCGTCGCTTGGCGCCGAGATCAGGCAGCTGCACCGCCCGGAGAGCATTTCTTGATTCAGATTCGTTGTGACCGGTTTTTTCTGTTGGCTGCGGCTCTGCTGACGGTTGCCGCTGGCCCGGTTGCGGAGAGGCCGACGATGCCGCCCAGTCGTGACGCGGTGCTGGGCTACCATCTGCGGCCGGCCACGGGCGAGGCGATCGACGTGCGGGTATTGGTGCGCGGGGGCGGCACGGCGCTGCGGGTGGATCTGCCTGACACGAGCTATGTCCTGGTCGCACCGGCCAACCGGAGCGTGGCGCTGGTGGTGCCGCTGGAGCAGACGGCGGCGGAATTGCATTGGGCCGAGGGTCCGCAGGCGCTGTTCATGCTGGATGATCGGGCACGGTACACGCGGCGGGCGGAGATGACTGTGGCGGGGCAACGATGCACGCAGTGGGAGTCGCACCTGGAGCAGGAGCGGCACACGCTGTGTGTGACGTCGGACGGCCTGGTGTTGCGGAACCAGTTCCAGGACCCTCAGGGGCGGCGCAACCTGGTTGAGGCGTTTGCGGTCCGATACGAGGGATTGGCCGAGGTGGACTTCCAGGTGCCGAAAGGCTTCGAGCGGATCCGGCCGCAGCCGGACGGCCCGCCGGCCCGATGAGGCTGTGCGTCGCCCTTCTGCTGGTATGGGGTGTGGTGCCGTCTGCAATGGCGCAGGCGCCTTCCGGGCCGCGCACCCGGCCGGTTCGGGATGTGGTGGTGACCTACCGGATGGAGGGGCAGGCGCTTTCGCTGGTGCCCGGCGGCGTGCAGGGCCCGGTGACGCTGTCGTGGGATGCGGCAGGGCAACGGGTGCGGGCGGAGGCGGAGGGGCGGAGCCAGGTTGCGCTGATCGATCTGCGTGGAGGCTCGGGGCAGGCGTTCGACAAGGTGCTGCGGGTTTCGCTGCCGCTGCCGATCCGGCCGCACGATTTGCAGCCGCTGTCGCTGGAAGGGGCGCGGCTGACGCCGCGAGGCAAGGAGACGGTGGCCGGGCTTGGCTGCACTGCCTATGCGTTCGAGAGTGCGCAGGGGCCGGGCACGGTTTGCCTGACGGCCGACGGGGTTGCGTTGCGGGGACAGGGAAGCGTGTCGGGCAAGCCCGGGAGCTTCACGGCGCTTAACGTGCGGTATGGGTCGCTTTCGCCGGATCTGTTCACGGTGCCGGCGGGGACGATGGCGCTTGGTGGGGCCGCGGGGGCGTTGGCGGGTGCGGGCGGTGCGCAGTCGGGGCTTGCGGGGCTGGTGCAGAAGTTTGGCGGCGCTTCGGGTTTGGCGGACCTCAAGAGCCTGCTGGGGCGTGGCAAGTGAGACTGGCCTTGGCGCTTCTGGCTGTGGCAACGACGCACGCCGCCTCGGCTGGCGCGCAGGAGCGGCCGGCGGTGTTGCCGACGCGGGATGTGGACGTGACGTATCGGTCGCAGCCGGCGGATGCGGCGATCGAGCAGCGATCGCGGTTTTCGGTGGCGATGCAGCGGACCCGGCTGGACCTGCCGACGCCGGGGCTGTTCTCGATCATGGACTATCGCAGCCACACGATGTCGCTGGTGAGCGTGGTGGACCGGAAGGTGCTGCAGACCGGCGGGGCGGATCCGCCGGCCCAGCCAGCGTATTTGCGGCGTGGCGAGGACCAGGTGGCGGGGCTGGCGTGCACGGAGTGGGAAGCCCGGGACAGCGTGGGGCAGCCGGCGATCACCTGCTTCACGGCCGACGGGGTGATGCTGCGGGCCCGGCGCGGGGTTCAGGTCCTGGCGGTTGCGACCCGGGTGGTTTATGCGCCGCAGGACGCCGCCTTGTTCGACGTGCCTGCCGGCTTTGACCGTGTGCAGCGCCGGGTCCCCTGATGCGCCCCCTGCCCCGCGGCGCCGACGTGGCGCCCAGCTGGCGCGAACTCGTGCCGTGGACGGACAAGAAGGGCCGGTTGCATCCGCTGCGCGCGGCCGTGTTCGGGCTGTTGCTGCTGCCGCTGATGTGGCTGCTGGTACGGTGGGGCGCCGGGTGGTTGGGGCCGGAGCGGGTGAATGCGGCGATCCACAGCACGGGATACTGGACGATCTGGCTGTTGATGGCCTCGCTGGTGGTGACTCCGCTGAAGGCCCTGTCGGGCATCCCGAACATCGTGGTGGTCCGTCGGATGATCGGGAATGCGGCGCTGCTCTATGCGCTGCTGCATCTGACGCTGTATGCGACGGATCAGCATTGGCGGCTGTGGACGATCGCGGCCGAGATCCTGAAGCGGTTTTATCTGACGATTGGGGCGGTGGCACTGGGTGGGCTGGTGGTGCTTGGGGCGACGTCGACCGATGGTTGGGCGCGGTGGCTCGGGACGGCGTGGAAGCGGCTGCATCGCGTGGTGTATGTGCTGGCGGTGCTGGGGTTGGTGCATTACGTCCTGCAGTCGAAGCTGGATGTGTCGCAGGCGCTGCTGGCGGGCGGGGTGTTCACGTGGCTGATGCTGTGGCGGGCGCTGCCGCTGGGCAAGGATCGGGAGTGGCCTTGGCTGCTGCTGATCTCGGTGGGGGCAGGCGTCGCGACGCTGGCGTTCGAGTATCTCTGGTATCGGTTCGGCACGCACATCAACCCGATGCGCGTGGTGATATCGGAGACGGACATCGCGTTCGGCCTGCATCCGGCAGGCCAGGTGCTGATGCTGGGGCTGGTTGCGACTGCGCTTGCGGAGGTGCGGCGGCTGGCTTTAGGGCAAGCGGGTGGAACGCTGTTGTTCACGATGGCTATCTTCGCGCTGGGGGCGTTCCTGGATGACGTGATGGCGCTGTTCCTGGGCTGGTCCTACGACGACATCCTGCCTGATGACACGACGCCGGCGCTGTTCGACGTGTTCTGGATGGTGCTGCTTTCTCTTATCGGACTGGCGCGGTGGCGGCTGCGGGCGGACATCCCGCTGCGGCGACTGCTCGACGGGTTGTGGGTGGTCTGCGTTCTCTACCAGATCGCGATCGTGGGCCTTGGCAGTCGACCGATCGGGGCTGTTGCGGCGTCTGTGATCGGCGTGTTGGTGTTGGTTTTGGGGTATCGGGTGTGGCTGGTTTCGCGGGGGGCGGCGCTGATGCTGCTGCCGCTGGGTGTTTTTATGGCGTTCCGGGTGATGGCGTTTCTGTAAGGCCCGGTTCAGCCGTTGAGACGGGCCGGGGGTGCGGTCCAAGCGGATTGCACCGTCGCGAGATGGCAGTGTTAAACGCCCAGAGCCGCGACGAACTGGGCGGTGTCCTGGAGCTGGGGGACGTGGGCGAGACCGGGGAGTTGGTGGAATCGGGCGCCCGGGACGAGGGCTGCGAGTTCTTCTGCCATGGGGGGTGGGGTGGCTTCGTCGGTTTCGCCGACGAGGACGAGGGTCGGGATTGTAATGTGGGGGACCTCGGGGCGGAGGTCGAGGGCCGCGAGGTCGGCGCAGGCCTGGGCGAAGATCTGTGGGTCGGTCGCGAGGAAGCGGGCGCGGCGTTCTGCCATGAGGGCGGGGTTTGCGTCCTGGAAGGCGGGGGCGAACAGGCGGCGCATGGCGGTGTCGGCGATGGCTGCGAGGCCCTTGGCGCCGGCGGCGGCGGCCATGGCGCGGAAGGCGGCGCGGCCGGGCTCGGAGAAGGCGGCGCCGGTGCCGGCAAGGATGAGGCGGGCGAGGATGCCTGGGCGGCGGAGGGCGACGAGCAGGGCGACGAAGCTGCCGTAGCCGTTGCCGATGAGGGTGACGGGGCCGTTTGCGGCGGCGTCCTCGGCGATGGCGGCGGCGATGCGGGCGGCGGTGGCCTCGAGGCCTGAAGCGGGTTTCGAGGCGCCGAAGCCGGGGAGGTCCGGGAT
>JAYVEG010000059.1:0-6290 GCA_043748985.1 Rhodospirillales bacterium | reverse complement strand
GCGCGGCCACCGGCGGTGGCGTCGACGCCTGGGCCGGCGCGCTGATCAGCCAGTTCGGCTTGCCGGCCACCTGCTCGAACAGGATGTTGGGGCCGGTCAGGGTCAGGTCGGTCACCTCGATCTCGCGCCGGAACAGCGCCCGCAGCGAAAGCGCGGCCTGGATCCGCTCCACATGGACGATGTCCGGACGGCTGCCACCCACCAGGTTCGCTAGGCTGACGTCCGTGGCCTCGATGGTCGGCGGCAGCGACCAGCCGATCCGGATCGGCCCGTTCAACGTGACCGCCCGGCCCGTCGCATCCACGACCGCCTGCTCGATCCGCGGCTTGAAGACGCTGGGGTCGAACACCGCCGCCGCGATCCCCGCCGCCGCCACCACGATCGCTGCGGCCCCCGCCAGAGCGCCCCATCCCCGTCTGCTCACAATCCCGTCCCCCGAAGCGTACGGACACTACAATCCCGAACACGTGCATAGCGCGTAACGGCTCGGCAGAGTTCCCCCAACAGAGTGGATGGACAGCCCAAGGGCTCGACGGCAACAGCCGGCATCGGCCACTATGGCCGCGATGTGCAACCTTTACAGCGTGACGAAAAGCCAGCAGGCCATCCGAGAGGCGTTCCGCGCTATGACGGACAACACGGGCAACCTGCCGCCGCTGCCGGGCATCTTTCCCGATCAGATGGCGCCGGTGGTGCGCCACACGCCGTCGGGAAGGGCGCTCGGCATGATGCGCTGGGGCTTCCCCTCACCCCCCGGCGTGCCCGGCGGCCGACCCGTCACCAACATCCGCAGCACCGCATCCGCCTACTGGCGCGCCTGGATGAAGCCCGAATACCGTTGCCTGGTGCCGGTGACGGCGTTCTGCGGATACGCCCCCGGCAAACCCGCCGTGCCGCACTGGTTCGCCCTGAACCAGGACCGGCCGCTGTTTGCCTTCGCGGGCCTCTGGCGTCCCTGGACCGGGCTGCGCGGCACGAAGGCCGAGCCCGCGGACGGATCCCACCTGCTGTTCGCCTTCCTGACCTGCGAGCCCAATGCCGTCGTGCAGCCCATCCACCCGAAGGCGATGCCCGTCCTGCTGACCACCCCCGCCGCGTGCGACGCGTGGATGACCGCCCCCGCCGAGCAGGCGCTCGAACTGCAACGCCCACTCCCGGACGGCCTCCTCCAGATAGTGGCGAAGGGCGAGAAACAGGACCCGCCCAGCTTCGTCATGCCGGGCCAGGGGACGCCAGGGCTGCTGCTGTAGGCCGCGGTCAGGCCTGTCCGGCGGCCCGCCGCCACAGCTCCGGCATCACCAAAGCCTCGAAAGTCTCGACGTCCAGCGGCAACAGCGGCGGGCGGATGGTGAAACCTTCCGCGGCCCCAGGGTCCACCGACGGGTCACAGCCGAGATGCCGCATCGACAGGCCAAGCTCGATCAGGCCAAGCTCGATCAGGCCAAGCTCGATCCCGCGTGGCATCAGTCGGATGCGAGCCGCGCGGGCTCAGCCATCGCCCGCTGTGCGACATAGCGGTTCACATGCGGCTTCAGGCCCAGATTCTCACGCAGCGTCTTGCCCTCGCGTCATCCGGGATGACGGCCATGTCGACCTCGGCCCGGACACTGGACACCTGAACCTGGCCCGGCCCGGTCCGCCGCCGGCATCAGCCGCCATGCAACGACCCAGACGCGGCGCGCGGCGCTGCGGCGGAAGAATGCCGCAAGAATAATCCTATCTACGTCCTCATGGCAGATCGTCCCCGATCAGGGCGTAGCCGCAGGTCGCTGGTTTTCCTATTCCGCCGGGAGGCCAGGCGGCATGACGACAAGCGTCAAAGGGCGATTTGATACCAACAGCCCGAAACCGCCCCGGCCACAGGGCAATCAGCCAAGCCCCTCGATCGCAGGCACGGCAGCGCGTGGCGCCGGCGCGGTCGCGGAATCCTTCAACCACTTGATCTTGCCCGGCACGCCGCACGCGTCGCACACCGGATGCCACTCCGAATGGTGCGTGCCGCAATTGACGCAGCGCCACGCCGGCCCGGCATCGGCGGACAGGATGTGGCGCAGTGCCTCCTGCGGGTCGCCATGCCCGTGCTCCGCCAAATCGGCCAGCAGCAGCCAGACGCGCCGATCGGCAACACCTGCGGTGCGCGCCGCCTGCGCATGGCGCACGGCATCGTCGAATTGGCCGGCATCCATCGCCAGGCGGGCCAGCAGCAGCGCGCTGTCCGGGTGGCCAGGATTGGCCGAAACCAGCGCCGCCGCGGCCTTGTAGCGGGCGGCCGGGTCCTGATGCGGCGCAAGGAACGCCTCGGCCACATCGGGCTGCGGCGCCAGCGACCAGGTCCGGCGCAGCACGTCCAGCGCCGAGCGTTCACGGCCACCGTCGCGCAGCCGCGTCGCATAGCCGACCGCGGCAGGTGCAAGAGACGGCTCGGTCTCGAACGCCTGCTTCGCCTGCTGCAACGCGGCCTTGGCGTCGGTCTCCTCGTTCGCAGCGGCGACACCCAGGGCGGCACGAGCCCCGGGATCGGTCGTGTTGCGGCGACCCGGCGGCCCCATCAGGCGCAGCGCCTGCCGATACTGGCCGGTCTGCAAGGCCAGCACGCGGCGCTCCTCGGTCAACCACGCCGCGCCGGGATGGGCGGCCTCGGCCTGTTCGGCCAGACGCGTGGCCTCCGGCCAGTCCCGCCGCGCGACCGCTTGGCGCAGCAGCCCGCGGATGCCAAGCAGCTTGCCATCCGGTCGGGCGGCCAGGCGCTTGAATACCTCGGCTGCCTCATCCTCGCGCCCGGCCTGCCGGCTGGCGTTGGCAGCGAGCAGAAGTGTCAACGGCGTGTCGCCCAACAGCCGCCGGCTCCGCTCGGCCTCGCGCCGGGCGGCTCCGCCATCGGCGGCGGCCAGCGCCACCAGGGTGCGAGTGACGGCGGCGTTCCCCTTCAATCGGTTGCGGTCCCGCCGCCAGCGGCCCATCACCTTCGGCGCATTCCAGACGGACGCGAGCACGCGGATGACGATGTAGATCGCGAGGAACAGCAGGGTCAGCAGCGTCAGCGCGACAGGCGCCGAGGTTTCGATCGTCGTGCCGGCAAAGCTCGCCGACACCGCGCCGGGCAGGCCCGCCACCCACCAGGCCCCGGCCACGCATAGCGCAGCAAGGATCGTGAAGCCGATAACGGTACGCATCAGCCGCGGGCCGCCATGTCGCCGATCGCGGCGCGCGCATCCAGCAGCGCATGCGCCTGGCTCAGCCAGTCTGCCATCGCCGCCTTGGGCGGGCCCTGCAGGCCATCGAGCGTCGTCACCGCGCCGGCCAGGTCACCGGCGTCCAGCGACTGGCGGGCCGAGGCGAGCACACCCGCGATCGGGTCGCCCACCAGCACGCGGTCGCCCTGCCGCACGGTCACGGATTGCTGGGCCTTGTTCCACATGCGGCTCAGCAAGGGCTGGTCTTCGCTGGCGACCGGCTGGCTGGCCTTGTGGGCGGCGTCGGCCGCCTTGTCGAAACTCAGCCGCAACGATGCCTCGGTCGGCGGTGCAGCCTGGGCGAAGCGCGTCAGGGCGGCGGGGGCGCCGGGGATGTCGCCCAGCTTCTGCCCGGCGGCCAGTGCGGCGGCCGCGACCTGCAGCTTGCCGGCCCGTTGCGCCTTCTCGGAGGTGGCGGCCAGGCTGGCCGCCGTCTGCTTCATCTGCGCGTCAATCGCATCCAGACGCCTCGCCAGCGCGGCCATCTCGTCGGCGGCCTGCTTGGCCGTCGCGTCCAGCTTGGCCTGCAGCGAGGTCAGATCGACGGGAGGCTTGGCCTCCAGCGCAACGATCCGCGACTGCAGCGGCCCAAAATCCACCGGCGGCTTCGCCTCCAACGCGGCGATGCGGGCGCCGAGCGGCTCCAGATAGACAGGCGGCCTGGCCTCGAGCTGGGCCAGGCGACGCTCGATGGGACCAGGGTCGGTCATCAGGGCCGGACGGCTCTCGACGGCGCCCAGCCGGGTTTCGATCGCCTTCGTGTCGGGCACCGGCCGGCTTTCGACCGCGGCGATGCGGGCCTCCAGCGGCGCTTGGTTGAATGCAGCAGCCGTGGGCTGTGCCTCCAGCTTGTCCATTCGCGCCTGGATGGCGTTGATCTGCTGCCGGGCGCTGTCCATGCGAACCACCTCGAGGGCCGCGTCCCGCGGCAGGCCGGGGTGTTTCCACAAATAGATCAGCGAAGCCGCCAGGATGACGAACCCCACGAGATACAACACCGGCAGGGCATCAAGACGCTTCTGCGGCGGAGAGGGCTCGATTCGGGCACGCTCCCCAGGCACGGATCCAGGCGCCCCCGCCCCGGGGGGCATAGGCGTCGGAGAGGAGGGGGTGGAGGAAGTTTCGTCGGTCATAGCAGCGCCAGCACCTGGTCCAAAGTCGGGGCTAATGACACACGGACCCGGCCCCAGGGCAAGGGGGCCAGGTGGTCCGCAGCGGGTTGGCCGATGGCCAGGGCCTGCACTCCGGCCAACGCGGGATGCAACGCAGGGGGCAACAGCGCCACGAACGTGGCGGCGGTTCGGGCACTGAGGAACAGCGCGGCATGAAGGCCGCCCGCCCGCAGCGCATCCACCGCGGCGGCAGGCAACTCGACTGCGGGATCAACGCGGTAGGCGACGCGACGCTGAACATCATACCCCATCCCACGCAGGCGGTTTGCCAGCATCATCCCCTCTCCCTCGGCGGTCGGCAGCCCGAGCGAAGCGCCGGGCGGCAGCCTGGTTTGGATTAATGATGCCAGATCGTCAGCGTCTCCGCTCGCGCTTTGAACAGGGTGGAAGCCGAATTCCGCGGCCCGGCGCGCCGTCGCGTCGCCCACGGCGAACAACGGCAGGTGCCGCAACGGCAGAAGCGCGCCCAGCGCGTTGCCGCTGGTTACGACCAGGGCAGCGATGCCGTCGGGCCAATCGGGGTTTTCAGGATGGATGTGCAGCAAGGGCGCCACGATGGGCGTCCAGCCGAGCGCGCGCAGACGGATGGCGGTCCCCTCCGCCTCGGTCGCAGGCCGCGTGATCAAGACCGCGTGACGAACGTCGTCGCGGGCCCCGGAAGGCGTCTCAGCCAAGGATGTCGGCCGGGCTGTCCGCGCGCAGGCTGTAGCCCAGCTCCGTCCCGATGCGCGCGGCATCGAGCGCCGGGCCATGCAGCGACCGCTTGAGCAGGAACGTCCCGTCGGGCCGCGCGACGAGTCCGGTCAGGGTCAGCGTGCGGGCCTCGCCCGGGCCTGCGGCGAGCAGCCGGGCATAGCCCCCGATCGGGGTGCGGCAGTTGCCGTCCAGGGCGGCCAGCATCGCACGCTCGGCAGTCGAGACGGCCCGGGCCTCCGGATCCTCGATGCCGGACAGCAGGCCATGCAGCGGCGCGTCCTCTGCCCGGACGGTGATGCCGACGATCCCCTGCCCCGCCGACGGCACCATCGCCTCGGCATCCAGAACCGCCATCGGCACGTCGCGCAGCCCCAGGCGGCGGATGCCCGCGAGCGCCAGCAGGCTGGCCGTGCAGTCGCCGCGCGCCACCTTCTCGATCCGCGGCTGAACATTGCCGCGCAGCAGCACGATGCGCAGGTCCGGCCGCGCATGCAGCAGCTGCGCCTGCCGCCGCAGCGAGTTGGTGCCGATCACGGCATTCATCGGCAGTAGGCTCCAGGGGTCTCCGGCTGCGGGCGGCGTGCAGGCAGGGCCCAGGATCAAGGCATCCCGGGCGTCCTCCCGCTTCAACGTGCAGGCCAGCACGATGCCGGGGGGCAGCTCGGTCTCGAGGTCCTTCAGGCTGTGAACGGCGAAATCGATGCGCCGATCCAGCAACGCCTCGTGGATCTCCTTGCTGAAAAGCCCCTTGCCGCCGATCTCGGCCAGGCTGCGGTCCTGCACGGCATCGCCCGTGGTGCGAATCACGTGCTCCTCGAACACCGGCTGGCCCTGCACGCCCAGCGCCAACACGGGACAGAACCGGGTGAGCAGGGCCAGGAACATCCGGGTTTGCGTACGCGCGAGCGGAGACCCGCGGGTGCCCACTCGCAACGGCAGGCGACGGCCATGGTGCATGGCCGGGCTGGGCGTCGAAAGCGGGACTGGGACGGTGAAAAGGGGGTGGGCGTCGGGCATCAGGGTGTCCTAAGAGATCGTGGCCCCCAGGAAAAGAACAATGCAGACGTTGAATGGCCGGCTAACCGCTCCGGTCCTCGGTATCGAAAGCTCCTGCGACGAGACCGCGGCAGCCGTGCTGGCGCCGGACGGGACAATCCTGGCCGAGGCCGTGCTGAGCCAGCAGGCCGAG
>JAYVEG010000058.1:0-43316 GCA_043748985.1 Rhodospirillales bacterium | reverse complement strand
TCCGCGCCGCCACGCTGGACCGCGACATGGTGTCCGCCCTCGGCGTCGATCAACGCTGGCTGTTCACCAGCGTCTTCGCCCTCGGCGCCGCACTCGCCGGCCTCGGAGGCGCGCTCTCGCTTCCCTCCGGCTCGGCCAACCTCAACATCGACCTCGCCGTCATCACCGACGCCTTCGTCGTGGTGGTCGTCGGCGGCCTCGGCAGTCTGCCCGGCGCCTACCTTGCCGCCCTTCTGATCGGCCTGCTCCAGTCATTCGGCCTCGCCCTCGTCCCGAAGGCCACGCTGGTTCTCGTCTTCGCCGTCATGGCCGTCGTCCTCGTCCTCCGCCCCAGCGGCCTGCTGGGCCGCCCGCAGACCGCCGCCCGCACCGCCGCCGACGCCACGCCCACCATCCGCCCGGCGCCCGCCATCCTCGTGGCGATCGGCGCCGCCGCCCTGCTTCTCGCCGTCCTGGCCCCCATTGCGCTCGGCCCCTACGCCCTCAGCGTCCTCAGCGAGGCCTTCATCCTGGTCCTCTTCGCCGCCAGCCTCCACGTCATGATGGGGCCCGGCGGCATGGCCAGTTTCGGACACGCCGCCTGGTTCGGAATCGGCGCCTACGCCGCCGGCCTGCTCGCGCAACACCTGCCCATGGCCGCAGGGCTCCTCGCCGCCCCGGTGGCGGCCGGCATCGTCGCCCTGATGCTCGGCGCCGTCGTCGTCCGGCTTTCCGGCGTCTACCTCGCCATGCTCACCCTCGCCTTCGCCCAGATCGTCTGGGCCGTTGCCTTCCAGTCCGTCGAGCTGACCGGCGGCGACAACGGCATCCTCGGCGTCATCCCTGCCCCCTGGGTCCGCGGCCCGGCCTTCTACTGGCTCAGCCTCGCCCTCTGCGCAGCCGCCGTCCTGCTGCTCCGCCGCGTCCTCTACGCCCCTTTCGGCTACGCCGTCCGCGCCGCCCGCGACAGCGCCCTTCGCGCTTCCGCCATCGGCCTCCCCGTCCAGCAACTGAGGCTCGCCGCCTTCACCCTGGCCGGCGCCGCAGCCGGGTTGGCCGGCGGCCTGTTCGCCTACGCCAAGGGCAGCGTCTTCCCCACCTACATCAGCATCCCGAAATCCGTCGACGCCCTGCTCATGGTTCTCCTCGGCGGCGTGGGCACCATGACCGGCCCCATCATCGGCGCCCTCGCCTATGTCGGCCTCTATGACACACTGCTTCGCGCGACCGACCTCTGGCGCCTCGTCCTCGGCGCCGCGATCGTCCTCCTAGTCGTCCTGTTCCCCGAGGGCATCGCCGGCGCCGTCCAACGCCGCTGGCGCCGGGCATGACCATCCTCGCCGTCAACGGCCTGTCCAAGACCTTCGGCGGCGTCGCCGCCGTCAGCGGGGTCGGCTTCTCGGTCACCGCCGGCGAGATGCTCGCTCTCATCGGCCCCAACGGCGCCGGCAAGAGCACCTGCTTCAACATGGTCGGCGGCCAGCTCCGGCCCGACGCCGGCAGCGTGACGTTGGACGGCCGATCCATCACCGGCCTGAACCCTCGCCAGGTCTGGCAGCGCGGCGTCGGCCGAACCTTCCAGATCACCGCCACCTTCGCCAGCATGACGGTGCGGGAGAACGTCCAGATGGCCCTCCTCGCCGCCGCCGGCCATACCTGGCGCGCCTGGCGCCCGGCCCGCGACACCTTCACCCCCCAGGCCGACGCCCTGCTCGACCAAGTCGGTCTCCGCGACAGCGCCACGACAGGCGCCGCAGTCCTGGCCTACGGCGACCTCAAACGCCTCGAACTGGCCCTCGCCCTCTCGAATGCCCCCCGGCTGCTGCTCATGGACGAACCCACCGCCGGCATGGCGCCCGCCGAGCGCACCGCCCTGATGGCCCTCACCCGCCGTCTTGCCACCGACCGCGGCCTCGCCGTCCTGTTCACCGAGCACGACATGGACGTCGTCTTCGGTGTCAGCGACCGCATCCTCGTCCTCAACCGCGGCCAGCTCATTGCGGAAGGCGCCCCCTCCGACATCCGCGCCAATCCCCGCGTGCGCGAGGTTTACCTCGGCTCGGGCGAAACGAGCGGCGGCCACTGATGCTCGCCATCGAAAACCTGAACGCCTACTACGGCCGCGCCCACATCCTGCACAACGTCGCGTTCCAGGCCGCTCTCGGTGAGGTCACCGTCCTCCTCGGCCGCAATGGCGCCGGGAAAAGCACGACCTTCAAGTCCCTCATCGGCCTCGTGCGCCCCCACGGCGCCATCCGCTTCGACGGCCACGACATCGCCGGTCGCGACCCCCACCGCATCGCCCGCGCCGGCCTCGGCTACGTCCCCGAGGACCGCCGCATCTTCACCGACCTCACCGTCATGGAAAACCTGGAAGTCGGCCGCCAGCCCCCCCGCCCCGGCCTGGCCCCCTGGACCCCCGAGCGCCTCTTCACCCTCTTCCCCAACCTAGGCGCCATGCGAACCAGACCCGGCGGCCGCATGAGCGGCGGCGAGCAGCAAATGCTCACCATCGCCCGAACTCTCATGGGCAATCCCCGCCTCGTCCTCCTCGACGAACCCAGCGAAGGCCTCGCCCCCGTCATCGTCGAGCAGATGGCCCACGCCATCATCGCCCTGAAACAGGAAGGCGTCGGAGTCCTCCTCGCCGAACAGAACCTCCACTTCGCCGCCCGCGTCGCCGACCGCGCCGTGGTCCTCGAAAGCGGCCGCGTCGCCTGGTCCGGCACCATGCCCGCCCTCCAGGCCGACGAGGCTGCGCGTCGCACCTACCTCGCCGTCTGAATGCGATAGGCGTAACGGTGTGCGAACGTCGCGTTCGCCGGTTGGTCCGCGATCCGCACCCCGCCCACCCCCGAAATCACGTGCTGCGACGCGACGTTGTCGGGGTCTGTGGTCAGCACGATGGCCCCGAGCCCCGCTTCATGCGCGATTGGAAGCAGCGCCCGCAGCGCCGCCGTCGCAATCCCCTGCCGCCGCTTCCACGGCACGATCGTGTAGCCGACATGGCCGGACGTATAGGACGGCAGCTCGATCGTGCCGGCCTGATACCGCAACCCGATCGTACCGCAGAACGCCCCGTCGAACGCCCCGTCGCTGATCCAATACTGATGGCCCCGCAATCGGGGGACAACCTCCCCATCCGCAAGCACGGTCGTCTTGCCTGCCGCCCATTCGTACTCGGCAAGAAACGCCGCCGGGTCCACCTCGATCGCGGCCAGATGCGGACCCGAGAGATCCCGCGAGTTGCTGGGCGACCAGCCGGTCCGCAGCGCCTCGACATAGGCACCGAGCAGCGCCGCATTCGGGATCTCCAGCCTTACCCCCTGCACCTGCCCCTCCCAGTTGGCGTCCCGCTCATCACGCCGTGCATCCGTAGCCCTGTCCAGAGCGTTTCCGTGACATCAACAAAGGACGACCGCCCATGCGCCGCACCCTTATCGCCGCCACTGCCCTGCTATCCCTCGCCGCTCTGCCCGCCTTTGCCCAGACGGTCCAACGCGTCCGCGGCACCGTCAAGACGCTCGAAGGCAACACACTCGTCGTCGACACCCGCGAGGGTGACGTCGCCCGCATCACACTCGCCCCCAACTACACCGTCGCCGCCGTCGTCCCCGCAACCCTCGCCGATGCCAAGCCAGGCGCTTTCATCGGCACCGCCGCCGTCGGGCCCAAGGACAAGCTCCGCGCGGTCGAGGTGCTGATCTTCCCCGAAGCAATGAAAGGCAGCGGCGAAGGCCACTACCCCTGGGACCTGATGCCCGAGAGCACCATGACCAACGCCACGATCGAATCCGAAGTCACCAGCACCGACGGTCGCGAACTCACCGTCGTCGCCAAGGGCGAGAAGCTGAAGGTCCTGGTCCCGGCCGGCATCCCCATCGTGACCTTCGAGTCCGGCACCCCCGCCATGCTCGTCCCCGGCGCAAAAGTCTTCGTCGGCGCCCAGAAGCAGGCCGACGGCACCCTGACCGCCGCCCGCGTCACCGCCGGCAAGGACGGCCTCACCCCTCCGATGTAGACCACGTCAGGCGGCGAGGATGTCGGTCAGTCCGAAATCCTCGCCCTTGAACAACAAGGCGGCACCGTTCGCCTTTGCGCAGGCGTAGGCAAGGCAGCCGCCCCCGTTTCGCGCGACATCGACCATGAAGCCATGAGTCCGCTGCAAGCCGGCCACCGCTTCCCGTACGGACATCTCCGAGGAAAAGCACGCCGTTGCCAGTTCGAGCCGGTCCGAGAGCGCCAATGCGGCAGCCTCAGGTGCAATCAGCGAGACCATCGCCGATGCATCGATGAAAACCTTCATCTTTCTTTCGATCCGAGCATGGCGTCGCCCAAACCGGATTTCTAGCCGCCCCTGATCTCCGCCAACCCCTGCCGCGTCGTCCCGTCCGGCCCCACATTCGCGTCGTCCAGCCACGCCACCATCGCGTCCCGGCACCGCGGCCACTCCTCGTCCAGGATGCTGAAGTAATCCGTGTCCCGCCGCCGCCCCTTCACCACCAGATGCGCCCGCAGCCGCCCCTCGTACGTGAACCCCAGCCGCCCAGCCGCCCGCCGCGACGGCTCGTTCAGCGCGTTGCACTTCCACACCAGCCGCCGATACCCCAGATCGTCCATCGCCAGCCGCATCAACAGGAACATCGCCTCCGTCGCCGCACGCGTCCGCTGCATCCGCGGTGCGAACCAGATATTGCCGATCTCGATCGCCGCATTCTTCGGCTGGATGTCCATCAGCGTCAGCCACCCGCTCACAACCCCGGTCGACACCGGACGCACCGCCCACGCCATCGGATCATGCTGGCTCGCCATGTCCGCGACCTGCGCCTCCAACGCCGCCTCCGTCGCGAACGGCCCATAGCCCATATAATCCCAGCTCGCCGCCCCGGCCCCGCCTTGCGCTCCCTGCGCCGCCTGCCAAAGCTCCGGCGCATGCCGCCGATGCAGCGGCTCCAGCACGACATGCTGTCCACGCAGCGGCGCCCGCGCCGGCAGCGTCCGGGGGGTGGTGTCGACCAAGGGTCCGATAGAGCGTTCGTTCATCCCCCGATCATGCCACGGTATCGCTCGCGGACCAATTCAGGGGCAGACAGACGATTGTAAAACCGCCAAGGTCAGCACGTAACTGTCCGAAATAAGGAGCGCCTCGCATGAATCGTTCAAAGCTCACCCTGGCCTGTCTTTCCGCCCTGGCCCTCTCGGCCTGCACCGCGCCCATGACCTTTCAGGGCCCCATGACCGGCGCCTACGAAGTGCCCCCGAAATCTACCCAGGGTGTCGGCACCGTCATCGCGACGGTCTACCCGTCCACCAAGGCCATGACCTACGTGGTCGAATACAAGAACCTCTCCGGCCCTGCCACCGCCGCCCACATCCACGGCCCGGGCGCCGTCGGCACCAACGCCCCGGTCGTCATCCCCGCCGTCGTCGCCCCGGCCAAGATCATCGGCGGCGCCACCCTCACCGACGCCCAGATGGCCGACCTCATGGCCGGCAACTACTACTTCAACATTCACACCGCAGCGAACCCCGGCGGCGAAATCCGCGGACAAATGCTCCTGGCAAAATAAAGTCCTCTCCCCCTGGGAAAGGGTTGGGTGAGGGTCTGGCCGAATGCGTCACCCTCACCCCTCCCCGAACGCCCGCGCCCGCAAACTCTCGTAAACCAGCACCGGATCCCCGTGCCGATCGAACGCATCGCACTCCTGCATCCCGATCGCCCCCAGCACCAGCCTGCTCGAGAAATTGCTCTCCTTCGCTACCGCGATCACCCGTCCGATCGCCGCCCGGTCATGCGCATACCGCAGCGCCGCCCCCGCCGCCTCCCGCGCCAGGCCCCGACCCCGGCTTTGCGGCGTGAACGCGAACCGCAGCGCGATACCTCGCCCGTCCGGCCGCTCATGCAGCCCCACCAGCCCGTGCGCCACCCCGCGTTCGGCCCCGCTTTCAGCACCGCGCACCATCCACATACCCACGCCATGCCGCGCCCAGAAGCTCAGATCCTCCGCCAGTTCCAGCATCACCTGCCCCTGCTGCCGCACCCCGCCCAGCATCTGCGCATAGACGAGCGGATCGCCCTTCAGGCGCTGCAGATCCGCCAGGTCCGAATACGCCACTGGACACAACAACAGCCGCCCGGTCCGAAGGGTCCGGGCCCCAGACACCCCACCCGACACCCTACCGCTGGAGCGGCCGGTACTTGATGCGGTGCGGCTCGGTCGAATCCGTGCCGAGTCGACGTCGCTTGTCCTCTTCGTAGGCCTGGAAGTTACCCTCGAACCACTCCACGTGGCTGTCCCCCTCGAACGCCAGGATATGCGTCGCCAACCGGTCCAGGAACCACCGGTCATGGCTGATCACCACCACGCAGCCCGCGAACTCCGCCAGCGCCTCCTCCAACGCCCGCAGCGTATCCACGTCCAGGTCGTTTGTGGGCTCATCGAGCAGGATGACGTTGCTCTCCGACTTCAGCATCTTCGCCAGGTGGACCCGGTTGCGCTCGCCGCCCGACAGGATGCCCACCCGCTTCTGCTGGTCGCTGCCCTTGAAGTTGAACGCCCCCACATAGGCCCGGCTCTGCACCGCCCGCTTGCCCAGATAGATGACGTCCGTCCCCTCGCTGATCTCCTGCCACACCGTGTTGTCGGGGTTCAGGCTGTCGCGGCTTTGGTCCACATACCCGAGCTTTACGGTCTCGCCGACCTTCAACGACCCGCTATCCGGATGCTCCTGCCCCGTGATCATCCGGAACAGCGTCGTCTTGCCCGCCCCGTTCGGCCCGATCACTCCCACGATCCCGCCCGGCGGCAGCTTGAAGTTCAAATCGTCTATCAGCAGCCGGTTGCCATACGCCTTGCGCAGCTGGTTTGCCTCGATGACCGTCCCGCCCAGCCGCGGCCCCGGCGGAATGACGATCTCTGATACGCCGGACACCTTCTCCTGGCTCTGTTGCAGCATCTCCTCGTATTTCGCGATGCGCGCGCGGCTTTTGGTCTGGCGCGCACGCGGCGAGGACTGGATCCACTCCTCCTCGGCTGCCAGCGCCCGCTGCCGGGCACTCTCCTCCTTTTCCTCCTGCTGCAGCCGCTTCCGCTTCTGCGCCAGCCAGCTGGAATAGTTGCCCTCGAACGGATAGCCCCGCCCCCGCTCGATCTCCAGGATCCAGTTGGTCACGTTGTCCAGGAAGTAGCGGTCATGCGTGATGATCATCACGGTCCCCGCGAAATCCCGCAGCGTCTTTTCCAGCCACGCGACGCTCTCGGCATCCAGATGGTTCGTCGGCTCATCGAGCAGCAGCAGGTCCGGCTTCTCCAGCAGCAGCCGGCACAGCGCCACCCGCCGCCGCTCGCCGCCCGACAACTGCTCGACCCTGGCATCCGGCGGCGGGCAGCGCAGCGCATCCAGCGCGATCTCGATCTGCCGGTCCAGGTCCCACCCGTCCTCCGCGTCGATCTTCTCCTGCAGCTCCGCCTGCTCGGCCAGCAGCGTGTTCATCTCCTCCTCGTCCATCGGCTCCGCAAATTTCTCGGAGATCATGTTGAACCGGTCGATCGCCTCCTTCAGCGGCCCGAACGCCTCCATGACGTTCTCCGCCACCGTCTTCGTGGCATCCAGCTGCGGCTCTTGCTCCAGATACCCGATCCGTATCCCCTCCGCGGCCCAGGCCTCGCCGCCGTACTCCGTTTCCACGCCGGCCATGATCTTCAGCAAGGTCGACTTGCCGGCGCCGTTGACGCCCAGCACACCGATCTTCACGCCGGGCAGGAACGAAAGGGTGATGCCCTTGAACACTTCGCGGCCGCCGGGGAAGGCTTTCGTCACGTCCTTCATGACATAGACGTACTGGTAGGCGGCCATGGTCGAGCTCCTGCATCACGCGCGCCCCTCGGGTGCCGGGGCGGCGGTGCATGGTTTTAGAGGGGGCCGGGGGTCCGGGCAACCGGGGGCGGGCACGCCGTCTCCGCCATAACCGCCTCGGGCGTCCGATGCGGGTTGTCCGCGGCCGCCCCGCTCGCCCGCGCCGTCGCCTCCATATACAATCCCAAGGCCCGTGCCCGCGCCACGATCGCCGCCCCCGCCGACAGCCGCGCCGCCTCATACCCCGCCAGAGCCCCCGCCATGTCGCCCCCACCCGCCAAGGCATCGGCCAACGCCATCGCATCCTCCCCCGCCTTCGTCACCCCCATCCCCACGTGTGGCCGCGCGACGAATGCCGCATCCCCCAGCAACACCACCCGCCCCGCCACCAGGCCCGGCACAGCCAGATCCAGGATTGGCTGCACGAACGGCACCGCCGCGTGCCGCACCACATCCGCGAACTGCCGCCCCAGCAGCCGCGCGCCATCCGCCCGCATCCCTGCCACCAGCGCCGGCCGGATCGCCCCCGGTGGGATCCCATCCGCATGATGCCGCCCCGTCCCATCCGTCATCATGTCGGCCAACGCCGCCGCATCGGCCGGGCGATACCACACGAAATTATACCGCCGCCGCCCCGGCCGCACATCGTCATCCTCACCCGCGATCGGATAACCCAGCATCTGCTCGTTCTCCGGCAGGCTGAACGCGAACCGCTCGAACAGCGCAGCATGCGTGTCCACCGGCAACGCCGCTTCGTCCACCAGCCCCCGCCACGCCAAATACCCTGCATATCGCGCCCGGACCCCCGGATGCATCTGCCGCCGCACCGCCGACCGCACCCCATCCGCCCCCACCAGCAAATCCCCCCGCACCCGCCGCCCATCCACGAACCGGGCCTCCACCCCGCCCCCATCCTGCTCATAGGATTCGAGCGTCCACCCCCGCCGGATCAATCCCTGCGGGACCACTGCATTCAACAGCGAATAAAGCCGGCTCCAAGACGTCAGCACCTGCGGCAGCACGCACTGTGTCAGCACCCCCCCATCCGCCCCGAACACCACCCGGCCCGGCACCGCAACCCCCAGCCCGCCCGAAGCACACCCCGCCCGCCGCAACGCCTCCACCAGCGGCGGATGCGTGACGATGCCGGCCCCCCGCCCCGCCAACGGCGCGCCTGCCCGCTCGAACACCGTCACATCCCACCCGGCCCGCGGCAGCATAGCCGCCGCGAAAAGCCCCCCCAAAGACCCGCCGACGATCAGCGCATGCACGGCCTCAGGCGGCCGGCGCCTCGGCAGCCGGGAAATTCAGCTCCAGAGTCACCCCGTTCGGGTCCTCCACAAACACCTGATACAGCCCCAAACTCGGCACCCGCCGCTCCCGGAACGCCAGCCCCATCCCCCGCAGCCGCTCCAGCATCGGCGCCAACCCCGTGATCGCGAACGCCACGTGGTCGATCGTCCCGGTCCCCGACGACACGACCTCCTTGTCGCCGAGATAGTCCTTCAGCCCCGCTGCATCGTCGGGATCGTAGCCCACGATATGCACCATCGCGATCTCGCCCTGATACATCCACGCCCCTGGAAACGGGAACGACGGCCTCGGCCCCGCCGTCATCTCCATCACGTCTTCATAGAACCGCTGCGTTTCCGCCAACCGCGGTGTGCGGATCGAATAATGGTCAAGCCGCTGGATGCCCATCGAAGTTCGCCCCCTATTTTGCCAGCATCGTCCCGGCCCGCCCCCACAGCGTCAACCCCCGCCACCACAGCCGGCAGTGGCAGGAGGGGCGCCCCACGTCATCCTCGGGCTAGATCCGAGTATCCACGCCGCGCCGCGCGCGGCTGTCTCGGCCCGCCGAGCAGCAAAGCCCGCGTAGCGCCTCAAGAATTTCTGTCTCGGCAATCTCGAAGAAATCGGGACGGCATGAACCACGCCCGACATCTTCCTCCCTTAACTTTCCCGTGTCTTAGTTGTTTATTCCTTCTTACCAAATCCAACGCGCATCGACCTTCCGGATGCCATTTCCCCGCCAACCCGCCCCCGCCTTGACGCATCAGCCCCCCAGCCCCACCCTTCCTCCAATCAGGGGGAGAGCCGCACGGTGAAAGCGCCGCCATTCGATTACACGCGCGCGCGTACGCATGACGAGGTCTTCGCTCTCCTCGCCCAACACGGCGACGATGCCCGCATCCTCGCCGGCGGCCAAAGCCTTCTCGCCTCGCTCAACCTACGCCTCAGCGAGCCCCGCCTCCTCGTCGACATAACCCACCTCCCGAACCTTTCTGCCATCACCCTCGAAGCCGAAACCCTTCGCATCGGCGCCCTGACCCGCCACGTCGATATCGAGCGCTCGCCCGTCATCGCCCAACACGCCCCCCTCCTCGCCCAGGCCGTCCGCCATGTCGCCCACCCCGCCATCCGCAACCGCGGCACCATCGGCGGCAGCCTCTGCCTCAACGATCCCGCCGCCGAATACCCCACCTGCGCCGTCGCCCTCGGTGCCACCATCCGCCTCCGCAGCGCCCAGGGCCTCCGCGACATCCCGGCCGAAAGCTTCTTCCAGGGCGTCTATGCCACCGCCCTCCGACCCGGCGAACTGCTCGACAGCATCGCCATCCCCATCCTGCAGCCCGGCCATCGCTCCGTCTTCCGGGAGCTGGCCCGCCGCCATGGCGACTACGCCATGGTCGGCCTCGCTATCCACGGCCCCGCCGAAACCCCAAAAATTGTCTTCCTCGCTATCGGCAACGGCCCCACCATTGCCCATCACGCCGCCGCCGCCCTGCCCCAAGGCATCCCAGCCGCCCAGGCCGCCCTCGCCCAAGACCTGGACTGCGCCGGCGATCTCCAGGCCGCCCCCGCTACCCGCCTCCACCTCGCCCGGGTCCTCCTCGGCCGGGCGCTGACCGAGTTCACCGCATGACCGTCCGCATTTCCCTCACCGTCAACGGCACCAGCCTCGCCAGGGACGTCGAACCCCGCACCCACCTCATCGACTTCCTCCGCGACACACTTGGCCTCACCGGCTCCCATGCCGGCTGCGAGCACGGCGTCTGCGGCGCCTGCACCGTCCGCGTCGATGGCATGGCCGTCCGCGGCTGCCTCGTCCTTGCCGCACAACTCGACGGCTCGACGGTCGAAACAGTCGAAGGCATGACCCAATCCGGCGCCCTCGCCCGCCTCCAGGCCGAGTTCCACGCCCGCAATGCCCTCCAATGCGGCTTCTGCACCGCCGGTATGCTCGTCGCAGCCCACGAGCTGCTGGAACACACACCCCACCCCGACCGCGAAACCATCCGCGCCCACATGGGCGGCAACTACTGCCGCTGCACCGGCTACCAGGCCATCGTGGATGCAATCGAGGCGGCATGCCTCGTCACTGAGACCGAGGCGGCATGCCTCGTCACTGAGACCAAGGCGGCATGCCTCGTCACTGAGACCAAGGCGGCATGCGCATGACCATTCTCATCGATGCCGACCGCCCCAACAGCTACATCGGCCAAAGCGTTCCCCGCCCCAACGCCCGCCGCCTGCTGCGCGGCCAGGGCCACTACGTCGACGACAACACCCTCCCGCGCATGGTCCACCTGGCCTTCATCCGCAGCCCCTATGCCCATGCCGCCATCGGCGCCATCGACACCGCCGCCGCCGCCGCCATGCCCGGCGTCATCCGCATCGTCACCGCGGCCGATCTCGCCCCCCTCTGCACCCCCTGGGTCGGCACCCTCGTCCACTTCGCCGGGCTGAAATCCGCCCCCCAATACCCGATCGCCCCCACCCGAGCCACCTGGCAGGGCGAAGCCGTAGCCGGCATCCTCGCCGAAACCCGCGCCCAGGCCGAAGACGCCGCTGCCCTCGTCACCGTCGACTGGCAGGAACTCCCCCCCCTCCCCGGCCCCGCCGCAGCCCTCGAAGCCCCGCCCCTCTTCCCCGAACTCGGCACCAACCTCGCCTTCACCCGCAATGTTGACGTGGGCGGCGCCGAGGACGCATTCGCCCGCCCGGACACCATCACCGTCACCGAAACCTACATCTCCGGGCGCCACACCGGCGTCACCCTAGAACCCCGCTCCATCCTCGCCGACTGGAACGCCGGCGAGGAGACCCTGACCGTCCACATGAGCCACCAGGCCCCTCACATGATGAAGGAGGTCTTCGCCCGCCATCTCCGTCATCAAGGGCGGGGCCTCGCCGAAACCCAGCTCCGCGTCATCTGCCGCGACGTCGGCGGCAGCTTCGGCATCAAGGTCCACGTCTACCCCGACGAGGTCGCCGCCTGCGCCTGCGCCATCCTCCTCGGCCGGCCCGTCAAATTCGTCGCCGATCGCCTCGAAAGTTTTCTGACCGATATCCATTGTCGCGACCACACGGTGGAAGGCCGCCTGGCGGTCGGCCCCGACGGCATCCTGCGCGCCCTCGCCATCGACGACCTTACCGGCATCGGCCCCTATTCCGTCTATCCCCGAACCTCCGCCGTCGAGGGCAACCAGGTCGTCAACCTCACCGGCTCCTGGTACCGCCTCCCCGCCTACCAGGCCCGGCTCCGCGTCGTCCTCCAAACGAAAGCGCCCACCTGCCAATACCGCGGCGTCGGCCATCCCATCGCCGTCGCCGTCACCGAGGGCCTCATGGACCTCGCCGCCGCCCGTCTCGGCATCGATCCTGCCGAAATCCGCCGCCGCAACCTCATCGCCGACGACGCCTACCCCCACACATCTCCCGCCGGCCTCCGCTTCGAGAGACTCTCCCTCCGCGCCGCCTTCGAAAAACTCCTGACACTCATGGACTACGACACCCTCCGCGAAGATCAGGCCGAGGCCCGCACCCGCGGCGTCCTCCGCGGCATCGGCCTCGCCTGCTTCGTCGAAATCGCCAACCCCGGACCTGCCTTCTACGGCGTGGGTGGCGCCCCCATCAGCGCCCAGGACGGCTGCACCATCCGCCTCGAACCCGGCGGCTCCGTCACCGCCTCCATCAGTGTCACCGAACAAGGCCAGGGTACCGAAACCGTCATCGCCCAGGTCATCGCCCACGGCCTCTCCATCCCTCTCGACCGCGTCCGAGTCGTCACCGGCGATACCGAACGTACCCCCTACGGCGGTGGCACCTGGGCCTCCCGCGGCGCCGGCATTGGCGGCGAAGCAGCGCTCCTCGCGGCCAACGCCCTCAAAGCCAACATCCTCGCCCTCGCCGCGACAGTCCTGCAAACCACTCCCGGCCAGCTGGACCTCCGCGGCGGCGACGTCACCGACCCTGACGGCACACCCCGCATGTCGCTCGCCGACGTCGGCCGCATCGGCTACTTCCGCGGCGACACTCTCCCGCCCGACTTCCAGCCCGAGCTCACCGCGACCCGGCACTACATGCCCCGCGACTATCCCTTCGCCTTCACCAACGGCGCCCAGGCCAGCCTCGTCGAAGTCGACCCCGAAACCGGCTTCGTCACCCTTCTGCGCCACTGGGTCGTCGAGGACTGCGGCACCATCCTCAACCCCATGCTCGTCGACGAACAAATCCGCGGCGGCGTCGTCCAAGGCCTGGGCGGCGCGCTCTTCGAGGAATGCATCTACGACGAACACGACCAGCTCCAAACCGGAACCATGGCCGACTACCTCGTCCCCATGTCCGGCGAGATGCCCGACATCGAAATCGCCCACATCGAAACCCCCACCGCCACCAGCACCCTCGGCGCAAAGGGCGCCGGCGAAGCCGGAACCGCGGGCGCCCCCGCCGCCGTCATGAACGCCATCAACGACGCCCTAACCCCCCTAGGCGCCCGCGTCACCCAACAGCCCTTTACCCCCGAACGCATCCTCCGCGCCCTCGGCCGCGTGCCGTGACCAACGCCGGGGCGTTGGTCTTCGTCACCACCTCGAACTGGTTCAACTAACCCTGCCTCCACGCCACCCCCGGGGGTAGCGCCCCCCACGCACCCCGCGTATCGTCCTTGAACAACAGCGCTGCCAAGGCGCCCGCGCCCGAGGACGTCCCACCCATGCTCACCCGCCGCACCGCGCTCGCCACCACCGCCGCAAGCCTCACCCTCCCGGCCATAGTCCGCGCCCAGCCCGCCCCCATCCGCATCGGCTTCCCCACACCGCTCACCGGCGCCTTCGGGGCCGAAGCGCAGGACCAGGTGCGCGCCGCCCAGCTTGCCATCGCCCTCTTCAACGAAAAGGGCGGCCTCCAGGGCCGCACCGCCGAGCTCCTCGTCCGCGACGATCGCCTCAACCCCGGCGAAGCCGCCACCCGCACCCTCGAGCTCATCGAAAAAGACCGCGCCGACTTCATCGTCGGAGGCCTGTCGGCGGCCGTCCAGCTCGCCATCAACAACGTCACCAAACAGCGCAAGATCCTGTTCAACAGCATCAGCCAGTCAGACGCCATCAACGAAGCCGCCGACTTCAGCCGCTACACCTTCCACGAGGCCCTCAACCCCCACATGACCGCCGGCGCCGTCGCCCGCTACGCCTTCCCCAAATTCGGCAAGAAAGTCGTCTTTCTCACCGCCGACTACGCCTACGGCAACGAGATGGTTCGCGGCTTCACCACAGCAGGCAAGGACCTCGGCATCGAAATCCTCGCCGACATCCGCCATCCCATCGGCGCCACCGACTTCAGCACCTTCCTGCCCCGCATCCAGTCCCTCAGGCCCGACATCCTCTGCATCTGCAACTTCGGCCGCGACCAGCAGATCGCCATCAAGCAGGCCACCGACTTCGGCCTGAAGCGCACCACGAAGATCATCGTCCCCGTCCTGCTCTACACCGCCCGCATCGGCGGTGGCGCCGAGGCCTTCTCCGGCGTCATCGGGGGCACCTCCTACTACTACAAGCTCGAGGACACCGTCCCCAGCGCGCGCGTCTTCAATGACGCCTTCCGCAAGCTCCACGCAGGCCGCACCCCCTCGGACTACGGCGCCCTCGGCTACGCCGGCGTCACCGCTGTGCTTGAAGCCGTCCGCCAGGCCGGCACCACCGACACCGAAAAGGTCGTCGACTCGCTCGCCGCGCTTAAATCGGACCTCTACAAGGGCCCCGAATACTACCGCGCCTGCGACCACCAGGCCGTGCAATCCGTCCTCATCATCCAAAGCAAGGACAAGCCACCCACCGGCGACGCCGACGTCTTCGACATCCTCGCGACGCAACTCCCAGACGAGCAGTTCCTCCGCTCATGCACCGCCCTCGGCCACGGCTAGGAGCCCGGCGGCCATGGGCGGCTACCCGCTAGACCTGCTGGCGCTGCAGGCCTTCACCGGCCTCGCCCTCGGGGCGGTCTACGTCCTGCTCGCCACCGGCCTGTCGCTCATCTTCGGCTTGCTCGGCATCGTCAACTTCGCCCACGGCGCCTTCTTCATGCTCGGCGCTTACGCCGGCCTATTCCTGTTCGGCCTCACCGGACAGTTCTGGGCCTGCCTCATCGGCGTCCCCCTCCTGGTCGGCGCCGGCGGCCTCGTCGTCCAGCGAGTCCTGCTCCGCCCGCTTCAGAACCGTGGCGCCGACGACCCCCTGCTGCTCACCTTCGGCCTCTCCTACGTCATGGTCGAGCTGATCCGCATCATCTTCGGTAAGCAGAGCATCCCCTTCGACACCCCCGAGGCCCTGCAAGGCGCCGTCGACATCGGCATCGGCTACTTCCCGCTCTACCGCCTCTTCGTCATCGCCGTGGCCGCCCTCGTCATGGCCGCCCTCTGGCTTCTCGTCGAGCGCACCCGCGTCGGCCTCATCATCCGCGCCGGCGCCCGCGACCCGCAGATCGTCCGAGTGCTCGGCATCGACGTCAACTTAGTCTGGCTACTCGTCTTCGGCCTCGGCACCGGCATCGCCGGCATCGCTGGCCTCCTGGCCGCCCCACTGCAAGGCGTCTCGCCGGAAATGGGCGCCACCGTCCTCGCCGAGGCCTTCGTCGTCACCGTCGTCGGCGGCATGGGCAGCCTCGCCGGCGCCGTGGTCGCCGGGCTGCTCATGGGCGTCGTCGTCAGCATGACCGGCCTGCTTTTTCCCGAAATGGCCAAGGTCTCAATGTTCGCCGTCATGGCCATCGTCCTCCTGCTCCGCCCCCAGGGCCTGTTCGGACGCCCCGCTTGACCACCACCGCCCTCCCCCGCCGAACCACGCTCAACCTTCGCGCCCACCCGGCCGCCCTCTCCTGCCTCGCCCTCATCGTCCTCCCCTTCACCCTTCCCTCCCCCGCGCTCGCCACCGACATCGTCGTCTGGGGCCTCTTCGCCCTCGGCTTCAACCTCGTCTACGGCTACCTCGGCCTGCTCAGCTTCGGCCACGCCGCCCTGTTCGGCGGCGGAGCCTACGCCTGCGGCATCGTCATCACCCGCGCCGGCCTGCCCCCCTCGCTCGCCTGGCTCGCAGCCATCGCCGCAGGCATCGCCGCCGGCACTGCCATCGCCTTCGTCATGGGCATGCTCGCCACCCGCACCCGCGGCATCTACTTCGCCATGGTGACCCTCGCCCTCTCCCAATGCGCCTACTTCGTCGCCTACCAGGCCGAGCCCTGGACCGGCGGCGAAAACGGCCTCCGCGGCGTCAACCTCACCAGGATCCCCCTCCCCGGCCTCACCCTCGACTTCCTCGACCCCCTCACCCGCTACGCCGTCACCGCCGCCTTCGGCATGCTCGCTTTCGTTCTCCTCGCCCGCATCCTCGCCTCCCCCTTCGGCGCCGCCATGGAAGCCGTCCGCGAGAACGAGGGCCGCGCCCGCGCCTGCGGCTTCGACGTCACACGCATCCGCCTACTCGGCTTCACCCTCTCCGGTGGCTTCGCCGGCCTCGCCGGAGCCCTCTACGCCCTCAAACTCGGCACCGTTCCCATTGAATCCATGGAGATCGCCGTCTCCGGCCAGGCCGTCATGATGGCGCTGCTCGGCGGCGCCGGCACCTTCTTCGGCCCCTTCATCGGCGCCGCCCTCATCATCGGCATCGAGACCGAGGTCTCCGCCTGGACCGAACACTGGCAACTCGTCATCGGCACCCTCTTCGTACTCTGCGTCCTGTTCTTCCGCCGCGGTGTCTGGGGCACCCTCCTGGCCCGACTCCCATGACCCCCATCCTCGAAACGCGCGCCCTAACCCGCCGCTTCGATGCCTTCACCGCCCTCTCCAACGTTTCCGTCGCCATCCACGCCGGCGCACTCACCAGCGTCATCGGCCCCAACGGCGCCGGCAAAAGCACCTTCTTCAACCTCGTCTCCGGAGCCCTTGCCCCCTCCGCCGGCACGATCCACTTCGAAGGCTGCGACATCACCGGCACCCCCCAGCACCGCTTCGCACCCCTCGGCATCGCCAAGTCCTTCCAGATTACCAACGTCTTCCCGCAGCTCACCGCGCTGGAAAACGTCCGCGTCGCCGCCCAGGCGCTCGACACCGGCCTCGACCCCTGGCGCCCCCGAGCCCGCCTCACCACGCTGGTCGATCAGGCCCAAACCCTCCTCGCCACCGTTGGCCTCGCCAACCGCGCCACCGCCACCGCGGCCACCCTCGCCCACGGCCAGCAACGCGCCCTCGAAATCGCCATGGCCCTCGCAGCCCGGCCCCGCCTCCTCCTCATGGACGAACCCACCGCCGGCATGTCCCCCGAGGAAACCCGCACCGTCATGGACCTCATCCTCCGCCTCGCCACGACCTGCACAGTCGTCGTCGTCGAGCACAAGATGAAGCTCGTCATGGGCATCTCCGACCGCCTCCTCGTGCTCCACCACGGCGAACTCCTCGCCGAAGGCACCCCCGACGACATCCGTAACAACGACGAAGTCCGCCGCGTCTACCTCGGCAAACGAGCCGCCTGATGCTCCACATCGAAGCCCTCCAAGCCTGGTACGGCCCCAGCCACATCCTCCAAGGCGTCACCCTCGACGTTCAACCCGGCGAGATCGTCTGCCTCCTGGGCCGCAACGGCGCCGGCAAGACCACCACACTGAAGGCCATCATGGGCCTTATCCCCCGCACCGCCGGCACCATCACTTTCCGCGGCCACGACCTCAAGCGCCAACCCGCCCACGCCCGCTTCCACCAGGGCCTCGCCTACGTGCCGGAAGAACGCCGCATCGTCCCTGGCCTCACGGTCCGCGAGAACCTCACCCTGGGCCTGCTCGCCAGCCCACACCGCCGCAACGAGGCCCGCATCATCGACCGTCTTGCCGAAACCTTCCCCCGCCTCGCCGAACGCCTCAACCAGCAGGCCACCAGCATGTCCGGCGGTGAACAACAGATGCTCGCCATCGCCCGCGCCATCGCCGCGAGCCCAACCCTTCTCATGCTCGACGAACCCAGCGAAGGCATCATGCCCGTCCTCGTCGACGAGATGTTCGACCTCTTCACCCGCCTCCGCACCGAAGGCACCACCATCCTCCTGGTCGAACAGAACGTCGAACTCTCGCTCGCCATAGCCGACCGCGCCTACATCCTCGACGGCGGCGCCATCGTCCACACCGCCCCCGCCGCCGCCATGCTCGACGACGCCGCGATCCAGGAACGCTACTGCTCCGTTTAAAGCCCTCCTCCGGACCGCCTCGATGCTCCGACTGAAAGCCCTCTCCCTTGGAAGGGAGTAGCCGCCTGCCACACCCATTTCGAGGCCATCGCCCCCGGCTTCCTCACCGTCCCGGGCCTCGTCCGCAAACAGTTCAGCCACGTCATCGAGGGCAGCGTCGCCGGCGGCTCCGATCGCTGGGAATTCAAGGCGGCCGTCCGGGCCTTCTACTCCGGCCACTGGATGGACGGTATCGTCGCCCGCTACGGCGCCCCGCCCCGCAGCACGTGCTTTGACACCTTCGCCATCGCCGACGTGCCAAGCGGAACGGTCACCAGATGATCCGCGTCCCCGCAGGCGGCTACGCCCACATCCCCGGCGTCCCCCAATACTTCCGCGGCGTCCGCGCCCTCCCGGGCTTCCGCACCCGCTTCGCCAAAACCCTTCCGCTGGCCGAAGGCTTCCACCGAGCCGCCGAAACCATCAAGGAGTTCGGCCGCTCCCTCACCGCCTTATGCGCCGCCGAACTCCGCTCCCCCGCCCCCTTCACCGAAGGCGGCTTCGGCGTCTTCAACGCAATCTACCAGTCACCCCTCGCCGAATGGGGCGTCGTGTACGGCACCGCCAACCCCGGCGCCCGTAGAGACGTCTGCCACGAATTTGTTCCCCCACCCGAGTCCAGCTTCCATGCCTTCGCCTTCACCCTAGCGAAACCTTACTTAATCAGCGCCGGCAGCGGCGAGGCCGGGGAAGGCCATCCCTGCCGCACCCCATCCAAGGCCTCGACTTCGAAATGGACTGCCGCGGCATCACCGACGAAACAATCCTGACCTGACATCTCTCCCCCCCAAACAGCAGCCACACTTGCTTCCCTTTGCCCCTCTCCTGCGCTTTCGCGAGCGGGCTCGGGTGAGGGTTGGCGCCAAAAGAAAAGTCCAAGCCCACTACCCCGCCACTGGCACCCCAGCCTCCGCCAGCGCCCGCGCCTGCCGCGCCGCGACCTCCTCCGTATTGAACCCCTCGATCAACTCATGGAACATCCGGCTCCAATTCTGTTCCGCCCGCAACCGCAGGAACACGCTGCCCAACCCGATCGCCGAACGGTCCATCAACACAAACTCCCGCGGCGGCCGCACCCCCCCGGTCGTCCTCAGTCCGGCATGGACCTTCTCCGCCACGCTACGGCCATATTGGGAGTCGCCGTTCTCCTGGATGCGGCGCACCCGGTCATCCAGCAGCGGCTCATAGACGAACGCCGCCCATTGGTTCAGTACGGCCATCTGGTCGTTCGTCAGCCCCTGGAAGCCCCAACCCTCATAGGCATGCCGGGCCTTCGCATTGTCGCCATCCCGGATCGCCTCATACAGATCGATGACACCCCGCACGAATTTGGGGGGAAACACCCGGATCGCCCCGAAATCCAACAGGTTGATGCCGTTATCGGCCCGCACCTGATAATTCCCGAGGTGAGGGTCCCCATGGATGACCCCGAACTGGTAGAACGGCACATACCAGGCATGGAACATCGCCCGTGCGATCTCGTTGCGAACCTCCAGAGGCGGCTCTTGGTCGATCCGCCGCTGCATCGGCGTACCATCCAGCCAACTCATCGTCAGCAGCCGCTTCGTCGTCAGCTCCGGGATGGATTTCGGCACCGAGACCATCGGCGTTTCCCGCAACATGATCTCATACAGCCGCATCTGGGCCGCTTCGCGCTCGTAATCCAGTTCCTCGCGCAGCCGCTCGGCGATCTCGGTATAGATGTCGTCGCCCTGGATGACGCTGTCGATCCGCTTGTAAAGCTGCATCGCAATCCGAAGCTGCCGCAGGTCGGCATCGACGATGCTGGGCATATCCGGGTACTGCAGCTTGCACGCGACCTCCCGTCCGTCGGGCAGCGTGGCGCGATGCACCTGCCCCAGGCTGGCCGCAGCACTCGCAACCTGGTCGAACGAGGTGAAGCGGGACTGCCACTGCGGCCCCAATTCGCCTGTCATGCGCCGGCGCACGAAACTCCAGCCCATCGACGGCGCGTTTGACTGCAACTGCGCCAGCTCCTCCGCATACTCCGGCGGCAGCGCGTCCGGAATGGTCGACAGGATCTGCGCGACCTTCATCAGCGGCCCCTTCAGCCCGCCCAGGATTGCCTTCAAGTCCTCGGCATGCGCTGCCTTGTCGGTCTTGAAGCCGAACATCTTGTTCCCTGCCACCCGCGCGGCGATCCCGCCGACAGCGCCAGAGGTGCGGGCAAAGCGCTTGAGCTCGCCGAACAGGTTGGGCCCGCCATCAGCCATCACGCCTGCTCCAGCTCGTCGATGAAGCCCGCGATCACGTCCAGACCCCGGCGCCAGAAGGCCGGGTCCGACGCATCGAGCCCGAATGGCGCCAGCAACTCCTTGTGCCGCTTCGTGCCGCCGGCCTTCAGCATCTCCACATACTTGCGCTCGAAGCCCGGATGCCCGGCCTGGAACGTGCTGTACAACGCGTTCACCAGACAATCCCCGAATGCATACGCATAGACATAGAACGGGGAGTGAATGAAATGCGGGACATAAGCCCAATAAACACTGTAGTCCGGCGTGAACTCGAACGCCGGCCCAAGGCTCTCGGTCTGCACGTCCATCCAGATCTCGCCGATCCGGTCGGCCAGCAACTCGCCATGCCGGCGCTCGTCATGCACCCGCGTTTCGAACTGGTAGAATGCCACCTGGCGAACCACCGTGTTCAGCATGTCCTCCACCTTGTTGGCGAGCATGATGCGCCGCCGCGCCGGGTCCGTCTCGGCATCGAGGATTGCCCGGAACGTCATCATCTCCCCGAACACGCTGGCCGTCTCGGCCAAGGTCAGCGGCGTGCCAGACATCAGATAACCCTGCTCGGCTGCCAGAACCTGGTGCACGCCATGGCCCAACTCATGCGCCAACGTCATTACGTCCCGCGTCTTGCCGTGATAGTTCACCAACAGATACGGGTGCACGGAGGGCACGGTCGGATGCGCGAACGCGCCGCCCGCCTTGCCCGGCCGCAGCCCGGCATCGATCCACGCATTGTCGAAGAACCGGCGCCCCACTTTCGCCAACTCGGGCGAGAAGCTGCCATAGGCCGACAGCACACGGTCCCGCGCCTCATTCCAGCCGATATGCCGGTCGGTGTCGTCCGGCAGAGGCGCGTTGCGGTCCCAGTGCTGCAGCTTCGGAAGCCCAAGCCACTTGGCCTTGAGCGCATAATACCGATGGCTCAAGCGGCCATAGTCGGCCGTGACAGCGCTGGACAGCGCGTCGACGACCTCGTCCTCCACCATGTTGGCCCGGTTACGGAAGCTCGTGGGCCGCGGATAGCGGCGCCAGGTATCGACCACCTCCTTGTCCTTGGCCAACGTGTTGGTGATCAACCCGAACAGCCGCGTGTTCGACTCGAAGACCTGGCTGATCCCCGCCGCCGCCGCCGCCCGGGTCGCCCGATCCCGATCACTCAGCTTGTTGAGCGCAGCCGACACCGTCAGCTGTTCGCCACGAACAGGCACCTTTAACCCGGCGATCGTCTCGTCGAACAGCCGCGACCACGCGCTGCGGCCCGTCACTTCCTTCTCGTGCAGCAGCTTCTCCAACTCGTCGCTCAACTGGTGCGGCCGGAACACCCGCAGGTCGCGCAGCCACGGCCGCCAACGAGCCAGCGCCGGATCGGCCATGCGCACCTCGAGCGCCGCCTCGTCCAGCCGGTTCAGCTCGAGGGCGAAGAACAGCAGGTGACTGCTGATCCCCGTCACCCGCTCGTTCACCGACTGGTAGAACTGGCCGATCAGCGGATCGGTGCCGTCCGTGCTGAATTGCAGCTGGGCATAGGACATCAGCCGCCCCTGGATCTCCTCGATCCGCTGGTATTCCAGCAGCGCTGTGGCCAGCGTGGCGCCATCGATCGTGGCGAGCGTGCCGGCATAGCGTGTGGAAAACGCCTGCGCTGCACGGTCGGCCTCGGCGAAGTCGGCCTCGATCTCCACAGACTTGATGCCGGGATAAAGGTCCGTCAGGTCCCAGCTCGGCAGGGCGGTTGCGCTTGTGGCGGCGGAAGCGGCGTGGCCGTCTGGTGCATGGCGATAGGCGGGTTGCATCTGGTGCCGGTCCTGTCGTGCTGGTAGGTGCGTAGGGATTAAGGTGGGGCGCGGTCGATCAAGGGCAAGCGCTGGCGCCGAGGGGACAATCAAGGGGACAGCCCCTGGGGGATGATGTGACCGCGCTTCCGGATTGGCCGAATTTGGCGACGATGATGTTCGACCGGGCCAGGCGCTGGGGCGCCCGCCCGATGCTGCGCCATTTCGAGGCCGGCGCGTGGCAGACCATGAGCTGGGCCACCTTCGCCCTCCGTGCGGCATCGGCCGCCCGCGGCCTGCGCGCGATGGGGGTGCAGCCGGGCGACCGCGTGCTGCTGGTCAGCGAAAGCCGCCCCGAGGTGCCGATCATCGAGGTCGCGCTGATGGCGATCCGCGCCGTGCCGGTGCCGGCCTACACGACCAACACGCCCGAGGATCACGCCCACCTGCTGCTCGACAGCGGCGCCCGCGTGGCAATCGCGTCCTCCGCCGCGTTGGCGTCGCGGGTGCTGGCAGGCGCCGGCCTGGTGGGCGGGCTGGAGACTCTGTTTTGTATGGAGCCCGGCGCCGGTGTGCCGTTCGCCCCACTGATGCAGGACAAGACCGGCCCCGAGGATATCGCGGCAGAGGCGGCAGACATCCCGCCCGGCGCGCTGGCCTGCCTGATCTACACCAGCGGCACATCGGGCCTGCCGCGCGGCGTCATGCTGCCGCACCGCGCCATCCTGTCGAACATCCGCGGCGTCGCAGCCCTGGCCGACCCGCTGCGGCTGCAGGAGGCGACCTACCTCTCCTACCTGCCCCTGTCGCACGCCTACGAGCATACCGTCGGGCAGTTCATCCTCCCGGCCTTCGGCGGCATCGTCGCCTATGGCCGAGGACTTGAGTATTTGGTCGCTGACATGGCGGCCGTGAAACCCACCATCATGACCGTCGTGCCGCGCATCCTGGAAGTGAGCCGAACCAAGCTCCTGCTGCAGATGGGCCGCGAGACGCCGTTCAGGCAACGCCTGTTCGAACGCGCGCTGGCGGTGGGACTGCGCCGGATCGACGGCCGCCTGACCCTCGCGGACCGCGCACTCGACCCGGTGCTGGATGCGCTGGTGCGACGCAAGGTCAGGGCACGCTTCGGCGGCCGGCTGTTGGCATTGGTCAGCGGCGGCGCCAGGCTGGACCCGGAGGTCGGACGCTTCTTCGAGGCTCTCGGCCTGCCGGTCATCCAAGGCTACGGCCAAACCGAGGCGGGTCCGGTGGTCAGCGTCAACCCGCCGGGCCGGGCCCGCAACCGCTCCGTGGGCGTTCCGCTGGAGGGCGTGGAGGTGCGGATCGCCGATGACGGAGAGATACTGGTGTGCGGCGACCTCGTGATGGATGGCTATTGGAACCAGGCGGGCGCCACCGCCGCCGCGCTGCAGGCCGGCTGGCTGCATACCGGCGACGTCGGCGAGATGCAGGACCGTTACCTCACCATCACCGACCGCAAGAAGGACATCATCGTGCTCTCGGGCGGCGACAACATCAGCCCGGCCCGAATCGAGGGCCTGCTGATGGCCCAGTCCGAGATCGCGCAGGCGGTCATCACCGGCGAGGGCCAATCCGGGCTCTCAGCCCTGATCGTCCCGGCCGACGGGCATGACGCCCGCACCGTGGGCGCGGCGGTCGCACGCGTGAACACCGCCCTGTCTGTGACCGAGCGCATCAGGCGCCATGCCCTGGTGCCGCCGTTCACGATCGAGAACGGGCTGCTGACGCCAAGCCAGAAGATCAAGCGCGCAGCGGCGCTGCGCATGCACCGGGGCGCGCTGGGCTAGGGGCCTGATCGTGTCAGGATGCCGGAGCGTAGCGACGCGGTTCAGGACTGGCCCGCAACGCACATTGCGTTAGGGTAACCCCGGTCAAGGTGGGGACAAGCGGATGACGATCTATGGCGGACCGGTGTTCGAGATGGCCCGGAACCAATTCACCACCATCGCCGACTATATCGGCCTGCCCGACGACGAGCGTGATCGGCTGCTGTATCCGAAACGGGCCATGACGGTGTCGTGCCCGATTCATATGGACGACGGCAAGACCGCGGTGTTCCAGGGCTACCGGGTGCAGCACCACCTCTCGCTCGGTCCGACGAAGGGCGGCACACGCTTCTCACTCAGCGTGGACATGGGAGAGGTCGCGGCACTGGCGATCTGGATGAGCTGGAAATGCGCGCTGGCCGGCCTCCCCTACGGCGGCGCGAAGGGCGGCATCACAGTCGACCCGGCCGTCCTGAGCCCGCATGAGCTGGAGGCGCTCAGCCGACGCTACATGCAGGAGATGATCCCCTTCGTCGGCCCGCAGATCGACGTGATGGCGCCGGACATGGGCACGAACGAGCAGGTGATGGCCTGGTTCATGGACACCTACTCCATGTATCAGGGCAAGACGGTCACCGAGATCGTGACCGGCAAGCCGGTCGCGTCGGGCGGCACCGTGGGCCGGCGCGAGGCGACAGGGCGCGGTGTGGTGCACTGCGCGATGCGTGCGGCCGAACGGCTGGGCCTCGCACCGTTGGGCGCGACCGCTATCGTCCAGGGCTTCGGCAACGTCGGCAGCGTCTCGGCGACCGAGTTGGCTGAGCGGGGCGTGAAGGTGCTGGGCGTCAGCGACCATACTGCCTGCTATTACGACCCGCGCGGCCTCGATGTGCCGGCACTGGTGGCCTATGCGGCGAAGCACCGGGTGCTGAAGGGCTTCTCCACCGAATCCGTGGCCGATCCGGCCACGCTGCTGGCCCAGAAATGCGACATCCTGGTCCCCGCGGCGATGGAGCGAGTAATCGATGCCGGAATGGCCGCCAAGCTGCAATGCCGCATCCTCGCCGAGGCCGCGAACGGGCCGACGACGCCCGACGCGGACCGCATCCTGGAACAGCGCGACGAGATCACCGTGATCCCCGACATACTGTGTAACGCCGGCGGCGTGGTCGTGAGCTATTTCGAGTGGGTGCAGGACCTGCAGCAATTCTTTTGGGAGGAGGACGAGGTCAACACGAAGCTGCGCCATGTCCTGGACAAGGCCTTCGACAAAACATTCGCCCGTGTGGCTAAGGACAAGGTCAGCGAGCGCACTGCGGCGATGGCGATCGGGGTGGAGCGGGTGCGCGACGCGAAGGCAACGCGCGGGCTGTTCCCGTGACGCGCATGGGCGTTCGCTGCGGGACGGCGTAGTAGAGGGGCCTACGTCACCACGAAGGAGGGCCCTCAATGGCCAAAGAACCTAAGGAACCCGAGAAGACCCAGGTCGAGAACAGCCCCAGCCATCGCGGCGAGATCTCGGCGATGGCCAGCGCCAACGCCCCATTCCTGTATTTCGACGGGGCGCCGAACTACGGCATCAACAACGGCGTCCTGAACATCTCGCTGGAGGCGCTGCGCTTCACGCCCATCAACGGCGACATCGTGCCGGACCGGGTGATCGTGGCGCATCTTCGGATGAGCGTGCAGGCGGGTATGGCGCTGAAGACCGCACTGGACCGCGCGCTGCTGCTGGCCGCACCGGTCCCGAACGACCAGAAGAACTAGGGCAGCGCCTCGAGCAACACGCGGTTGATCGAGGCTTTCACTTGGAAGAAGCCCTTGGTCGATCGCGGCCAGACCGCGTCGTCCCATTGCCGGCGCAGACGCAGGGCGCCTGGAGGCAACGCGTCCGCCGCCGGGCCAATGGGGGCCCAGGGCGTGACGATGGGCAAATCGCCGGCCCATCCGGGGGCCGCTTCGGCGACGGGACAGCCGAAATGGGCGGCGGCGCGCGACAGTGCGTCGGCCAGGGCGGCGCGATCGAATGCCGCAACAGCCGGGGCGACACCATCGGTTTCTACCGGCAGACCGGCAACGCAAACCACCCGCGCCGGACCGAGATCGAAGCTCTCGGGATGCAAATCGTCAATGTGCAGCAGTAGGGCCACATCGGATGCAGGGCGGGTGCCGGCTTTGGGAAGCGTCTGTGGTGCTGGAGGATCATCCTCCTCCAGCGGCACCGGCTGCTCGTTCAACCCGGCAGGGTCGTACCGGCCATCGGTATAGCGCCGAATATTCTCGGCCCGCGCCGCATAGGCCTTGCCGCGCGTATGCAACCCGGCGACCCAGCGCCATGACAGGGTGTTGCTGGCGGGATCGCCGTCGATCAGATGGCGCAGGAAGAACTCCGCCCCCAACGCCCACGGCAGGCCCAGGGTGAAGATCCAGATCGAGGCAAACCACATGCGGGTGTGATTATGCAGCCAGTTGGCGGCGACCAATTCGCGGGCCCAATCGTCGAAGCATTCGAAGCCCGTACGGCCTTCGGTGGCCTGATCATAGACCTTGCGCAGGCCCGCGTTGCGCTCAAGCTGCGCGTGGCCAGCCGAGACCAGGGTCTGGTAACCAGTCCAGAGGGCAGGCCGGGTTTCGAGGTGACCCTTAAAGTAGGTACGCCAGAACACCTCCTGGACGAATTTTTCGGCCCCGTCCCCATGCAAGGACCGGGCAACCGCGACAGCCTCGGATTCCAGGACCATGCGGCGACGCAGATAAGGCGACAGAGCCGACGTTGTGGCAACGACGCCCGGGCCGCCATCGGTGTTGCGCTCGGAAGCGTAGAAACGACCCATACGGGGACCGTATCGTTCTAAGAGGAACAGACCGGCGGCTCGGGTTGGGACGAAGACCATACTGACCAAGTGGGTCGGGTCGCTAGCTTGTCAGCGCCTCTGCCCGAACGTCCTTGATGTCGCGGAATGTCAGGCCCTCGTTCTGCTCGGCGGCGCGACGCATCATGAAGGCGGAACTGGCAAGGAACACGGGGTCGCCGTCCACGTCATCGGCCATCCCGGTACGGTTCTCGCCGATGAACCGCTCCATGAGGGCCTTGTCCCCGGTCACCCAGCGGGCAAGCGAGTAGGGGACCGGTTCGAAGCCGATCTTGACGCCGTATTCGCCCATCAACCGCGAGATCAGCACATCCAGCTGCAAGGTGCCGACCACGCCGACGATGGGCTGGCTGCCGTCCTGTGGGCGGAACAGCTGCACGACCCCCTCCTCGGCCAGCTCCTGCAGCGCCTGGCGCAGCTTCTTGGCCTTCATGGCATCGTCGAGCCGCACGCGGCGCAGCAGCTCCGGCGCGAAATAGGGCACGCCGACGAAGTTCAGGTCCTCGTCCTCCGTCAGCGTGTCGCCGATGCGCAGCGTGCCGTGGTTGGGGATGCCGACGACGTCGCCGGCGAAGGCCTCCTCGGCGATCTGCCGGTCGCGCGCGAAAAAGAACTGCGGCGCGTGCAGCGGGATCATCTTGCCGGTACGGACCTGGCGAAGCCGCATGCCGCGTTCCAGCCGGCCGGAGCACACGCGCGCGAAGGCGATCCGGTCACGGTGGTTTGGGTCCATGTTCGCCTGAATCTTGAACACCAGCGCCGTCAGCTTGTCTTCTGTGGCGACCACCGTGCGCGTATCCGCCGGCTGCGAGCGTGGCGAGGGCCCGAACGCCACCAGGCTGTCGAGCAGGTCGGAAACGCCGATCTCCTTGATGGCGCTGCCGAAGAACACCGGGGTGAGCGTGCCCTGGTCGAAGGCGGCCTTGTCGAACTCAGGAAGCGCCGCCTGGACCAGCTCCAGCTCCTCGCCCAGCGCGATCATGCGGGGGTCGCTCTGGTCCAGCGGCTCGGTCAAATGCAGATCCCTCGTGCGGACGTCGTAGGTTCCGGCAAAGGTCGCCGCGCGGCCAACGGGCCAGGTGATGGGGGCGGTGTCGAGCGCCAGGGTGTTGGCGACCTCGTCGACGATCTCGAACGGGTCGCGGGCTTCGCGGTCCATCTTGTTGATGAAGGTCAGGATCGGGATGTCGCGGAGCCGGCAGATCTCGAACAGCTTGCGGGTCCTGGCCTCGATTCCCTTGGCGGCGTCGATGACCATGACGGCGCTGTCGACCGCGGTCAGCGTGCGATACGTGTCTTCGGAGAAGTCCTCGTGGCCTGGCGTATCCAGCAGGTTGAAGACGCAGCCGCCATACTCGAACGTCATGACCGACGTGACAACCGAGATGCCGCGGTCACGCTCGATGCCCATCCAGTCGGACCGGGTCCGCCGTCGCTCGCCCTTGGCGCGCACGTTGCCGGCAAGCTGGATCGCGCCACCGGCGCGCAACAGACGCTCCGTCAGCGTCGTCTTGCCGGCGTCGGGGTGCGAGATGATCGCGAAGGTGCGGCGCCGGGCGATCTCTTCGTTGGCGGTCATGCTGGGCCTCGGAAACAGAAAACCCTCTCCCGCTTGCGGACGAGGATGGGGTGAGGGTGTAGCCCCAAAGCCTGGTCGATCGCGCCCGCGACGAGGACCCTCACCCCAGCCCTCTCCCGCAGGCGGGAGAGGGGGCAGTCATCAGCGCGAGTAGAACTCGACGACCAGGTTCGGTTCCATCGTCACCGGATACGGCACGTCGGTCAGCTTCGGCGCGCGGCCGAAGCGGCCCTTCATGGTGCGATGATCGACCTCGAGGTAGTCGGGCGTGTCCCGCTCGGCGCTCTGCGTCGCGTCCAGCACCACGGCAAGCTGCTTTGACTTCTCGCGCACCTCGATCTCGTCGCCGTCCTTGACCAGGAAGCTCGGGATGTTGACGCGCTTGCCGTTGACCAGGACGTGGCCGTGGTTGACGAATTGCCGGGCTGCGAAGGGCGTGATGGCAAACTTCATGCGGTAGATGACCGCGTCCAGCCGGCGCTCGAGCAACTCGATCAGGTTCTCAGAGGTGTCACCCTTGCGGCGCACGGCCTCGTCGTAATACTTGCGGAACTGCTTCTCGCTGATGTTGCCGTAATAGCCCTTCAGCTTCTGCTTCGCCATCAGCTGTATGCCGAAGTCGGTCGGCTTCTGCTTGCGGCGCTGGCCGTGCTGGCCGGGGCCGTATTCGCGCTTGTTGATCGGCGACTTCGCACGGCCCCAGAGATTGACGCCGAGGCGGCGGTTGATCTTGTACTTGCTTTCGACGCGCTTCGTCATGCGCGGGTCTCCATTCTGTCTGCCCGACCGCTTATGCGCTCTGTGGCTTGTTGCACCGGTAGTCCACGCCCCGAACAGGCAATGGCGGGCGCAGACCCCGAAGGCCTGTCCACGTTCCCGGCAGTGGCAGGGTGCTACAAGCGTGACCTGGTTTTGTCAAACCGTCAGGGGGACGGGTGCCTTCATTATGCCGGGTCGCGCGGATTCCGTCCTTGGGGATAGATGACACCGACCGATGCTGTGGCGTCTCGCCCCAACGCTCTACTACTAGGTTGCGCATCTCCGGGCGCGCGCGATGCGCGCTCATGGGCCCACGCACGCGCTGACAGGCTCACCCGCAAGCCATTGCAGCCAACGTCACTCCGGCCGCAGACCGTCCCGCCTCGGTCCGCAGGTCCATGACATCGTCGGCGTCGATCTCATAGGAGCAGGTGGTCAACTTGCCGAACCGGTGTCCGAAGCCATGCCCCATCTCCAGCAGCATGCTTTCGACGCTCAGGGCCAGATATAAGGCGGGCACGCCGACAGCGTCGAGCCGCCCGCCCTTCGCCGCCGCCCCGGCGCCGGAAAGTGGCGCCCGTGACCAACAAGGATCATGCGCGCGGTAGCAGGCCCCCTGCCATCTCAAACAAAGCCGCCCACCGCCACGTGGTCCAGGTAGTCCCGCACGGCCATGGCCTGCTTCTCTCCGCCAGCCCAGTCTGCGATGCGGCTGACGATCTCGAGCATCTCGGTCGCCCTGGCCTGGGCACGTGGCGACCCCTGACGCGCCGGCCGATACACCGTCTCGCGCGTCAGGCCGATCGTCTCCGCGAGTTGCAGTTTCGACATGCCGAACCGCGCCGCAATCCGTTCCGCGGAAATATGTCCGGCCGCATCGAAAAAGGTCGCGACAAGACCGGCCGTGGCGGCAGGCTTCCTGGCGGGTACAGAACGGTCAGCAATCAAGTCCGAGGCGACCTTGCGATCTGCCATGCGAGGACACTCCAGATACCAGAGAGATCCGGCATCTCGTATGGCAGGCTGCCAGGCGGCATCAGCACCTTGCTAAAACCAAGTGCTCCGCTACGTTCCGGCCCATGATCACACGCGGCGACCTTCTTTGGCTCGGCATCGCATCCGGCGTCACCGGCGGCCTCATTGGTGGCCTGTTCCTCGGCATCGGGATGGGCCTTACGGTCAACGGCCAGCCGCTCGGCCTCATCCTCATTTGCATCGGCGGCCCCGCGTCGGCCGTCATCGGCTGGCTGCTGGCCCGGCGCTTGGCCGCACAGCTTACAGACCAGGGGTAATCACAGACCAGGGCTAATCACAGACCAGGGCTGGGCAGGTCGTCCTCGAACCGCCCCAGCCGCCGACGCCCCAGCGCCAACCCGGCCACCACGCCGTGCAACGTCCGAAGTTCCTGCTCCGTGATTTCCCCGCGTTCGAACAGATGCCGGATGTTGCGGACCATGCCCGGTCGCTTCGGCGCGTTGCGCAGGAACCCGCAGGCGTCGAGCTGGTCGACCAGATGCACCAGGAACTGATCCAGGTCGCCTTTCGCCGCCACCCGTGTGCCGTGGGTCTGGAACTGCACCGGCGGCGTCGTCTCGGCCGCCGTCCACCATTCATAGGCCATGACCATCACCGCCTGAGCCAGGTTCAGCGAATCGAACTCGGGGTTGAGCGGGTAGCGCACCAGCGTGTCGGCGCGCGCCAAATCCTCGCCGTCCAGCCCTGCGCGCTCGGGCCCGAACAGGATGCCGACGCGGAGTACACCGCCCTCCGCGTTCCTCGCCTGGATCTCGTGGATCTCGGCGGCGGCCGCGCGTGCCGTCAGCACGCGGATGGCAACGTGGCGCGGCCGCGGGCAGGTCGCGAACACACGGTGCAGGTCCGCCACCGCGTCGTCTACGGTTGGGTGAACGGTCGCCGCCTCCAGGATGCGGTCGGCCCCGGAGGCCATGCGCCAGGACCGTTCCTGCGGCCAGCCGTCACGGGGTGCGACCAGACGAAGGTGGAACAGGCCGCCATTGGCCATGCAGCGGGCCGTGGAGCCGATATTGTCGGCCAGTTGCGGGCGCACCAGGATTACCACCGGGCTCGGCTCGATAGGCACCAGCGCGGCGCCGCCCTCGCGGCCCGTCATAGGGGTTCGGAAACCCGGCGCCACAGCGTCGTGCCGTCCGGCCTGTCCTCGAAGGCGATGCCCTGCGCGAGCCATTCGGCGCGGATCGTGTCGGCCCGGGCGAAATCGCGCGACCGCCGGGCCGCAATGCGCGCGGCGATCGCAGCCTCGATGGCGGACGCGTCCACGCCGCCCTGGAACCAGGCTTCCGGCGTCTGCTGCAGCAGGCCCAGCATGCCGCCGCCCGCCTTCAACTGTCCGGCCGCCTCCGCATCGCCGGCCATCGCGCGATCAGCCAGCGCATGCAGCGCCGCGAACACCTCCGGCGTGTTGAGGTCGTCGCACAGCGCCTCCATTACCACGCCGGGCACCGCCCCAGCCCCAGCCCCAGCCCCAGCCGGGCTACGCTGCAGGGCCCGGTAGAACCGGTCCATCTCGCCGCGCGCCTCGGCCACGGAGTATTCCAGGGTCGAGCGGTATTGCGCCCGCAACAGTGCGGCCCGGATCGCCTCGCCGGGATGTGCCGCCAACGCGCCCTTGATGGTGGTGAAGTTGCCGAGCGACTTCGACATCTTCTCCCCATCGGCCAGCAGCATGCCATTATGCAGCCAGACGCGCGCAAAGCCGCTCCCCGGCAGGGCGCACACGCTCTGGGCGCGCTCGTTCTCATGGTGCGGGAAGATCAGGTCGCCGCCGCCGCCATGGATGTCGAAGGTCTCGCCGAGGTAGCGCCAGGCCATGGCACTGCACTCGATGTGCCATCCCGGTCGGCCCCAGCCCCAGGGGCTGTCCCAACCCGGCAGCGGCGGCAGCGACGGTTTCCACATCACGAAATCACCGGGATTGCGTTTGTAGGGCGCAACATCGATGCGGGCGCCGGCAAGCAGGTCCTCGGGGGAGCGGCCCGATAGCGACCCGTAGGCTGCGAAGCTGCCGACCGAGAACAGCACGTGCCCCTCGGCGACATAGGCGTGGCCGCCGTCGATGAGGCGACCGATCAGGGACAGCATCTCGGCGATATGGGCCGTTGCCCGCGGCTCCTGGTCGGGCGGCAGGTTACCGAGGGCGGTCATGTCGGCGGTGAACTGCGCGCCGGTGCGGGCCGTGACATCGGCAATGCTCTCGCCCGAGGCGATGGCGCGGTCGTTGATCTTGTCGTCGACATCGGTGATGTTCCGGACATAGGTGACGCGCGGGTAGAGATGCCGCAGCAGACGGACCAGCACGTCGAACACCGTCATGCCGCGCCCGTTGCCGACATGCGCGAGGTCATAGACCGTGGGTCCGCAGACGTAGACGCGCACGTGCTCGGGGTCGATCGGGACGAACGGCTCGCGCCGCCGCGTCATGCTGTTATGGAGGGTCAGGGCCGGCATGGCGCCTCTTCTGCGGCCACTGCGCGCTTGTGGCAACACCGGGGCGCGATGGGGGTGGCAACTGGGACGCGCATGACGCATTTGTCGGCGGCGCATGGCCAGTGTAGGTGTTGCGACCAATTCGCATTTGAGGCCAACTGGTGACGATCCTCGCTCCTACAACACGGCTCACCCGCTACGTCTCGGTATTCGGGCCCGGCCTTGTCGTCATGCTGGCTGACACGGATGTCGGCAGCATCATCACGGCCGGGCAGTCGGGCGTGCAGTGGGGCTATCGGCTGCTGCTGTTGCAATTCGTGCTCGTGCCGATCCTGTTCATGGTGCAGGAGCTGACGGTCCGCCTCGCGATCTTCACCGGCCGCGGCCATGGCGAGCTGATTGCCGAGACATTCGGGCGGTTCTGGGCCTGGGTTTCCGTAACAGGTCTGGCAATCGCGACGATGGGTGCGTTGATCACCGAGCTGTCGGGCGTTGCCGGCGTAGGCGAGCTTTACGGCGTGCCGCGCGGCGTGAGCCTGGCGTTGGCAGCGACGGCCCTGGTCGCCGTGGTGCTGACCGGGTCGTATCGCCGGGTGGAGCGTGTGGCGATCGCGCTCGGATTGTTCGAATTCGCGTTCTTCGCGGTGGCGTGGTTGGCCCATCCCAGCCTGGAGGAGATGGCGCGGGGTGCAATCAGCATCCCCTTTGGCAACAAGGATTATGTCTACCTGGCCGCGGCAAACATCGGCGCCGTCATCATGCCGTGGATGGTGTTCTACCAGCAGTCCGCCGTGGCCGACAAAGGCTTGCGGCCCGAGCACCTGAAGGCCGCTCGCTGGGACACGGCGCTGGGCGCGCTGGTGACGCAGCTCATCATGGCGGCGGTTCTGGTGGCGACGGCGGCGACCATCGGCAAGAAGACGCCCGATGCGAGCCTTGCCACGGTCGGCGACCTCAGCCAGGCGCTGACGCCGTTCCTCGGCGACGGCATAGGGCGCCTGGTGTTCAGCCTGGGCGTGCTGGGGGCGGGCATGGTCGCGGCCATCGTCGCCACGCTGGCGCTGGCCTGGGGGGTGGGCGAAGTCACGGGCTACCGCCGCTCGCTGGAGCTGCGGCCCACGCAGGCGTCCTGGTTCTATGGCGTGTATGCCGCCTGCGTCGTGGGATGCGCGGTCCTGGTGGCGATCTGGCCGGACCTGGTCGCGCTGAACGTCGGCGTGCAGATCATGAACGCGCTGATGCTGCCGCTGGTGCTCGGGTTCCTGATCGCCCTCGCCGTGCGGGCCTTGCCGCCGCAGCATCGGTTGAAGGGATGGTATTTCTGGGTGTTGTGCGTCGTCGTGGGGCTGACGACGCTGCTGGGTGTGTTCGGTGGGTTCTCGGGCGCCGGGCTGCTGTAACCCGGACGCGAGAAAAGGGACGACGATGGCGCGGTATCTGGTGACGGGCGGGGCCGGCTACGTGGGCAGCCACGTGGTATTGGCTCTGGTCGAGCAGGGCGCTGACGTCGTCGTCCTCGACAACCTGCGGCAGGGGCACCGCGCGGCGGTTCCGGTAGGGGTGCGGCTGGTCGAGGCGGATCTGGGCGACGCGGGTGCGGTCGAGGCGGTGATGGCCGACGGGCGCTGGGACGGCGTACTGCATTTCGCGGCCCTGTCGCTGGTGGGCGAGAGCATGCAGCAGCCCATGCGGTATCTGATCGAGAACGGGGCGGTCGGCCTGCGCCTGGTCGATGCCTGTGTGCGCCATGGGGTCGGCCGTTTCGTGCTGAGTTCGACCGCGAACCTGTTCGGGGAGCCGGATGCCGTGCCGATCGACGAGGATGCCGCGATCCGGCCGTCCTCGCCCTATGGCGAAAGCAAGCTGATGATCGAGCGGGCGCTGCATTGGGCGGATCGCCAGCATGGGCTCCGCAGCGCCTGCCTGCGCTACTTCAACGCGGCCGGCGCGGACCCCGGCGGCCGACTGGGCGAGGACCACGACCCGGAATCGCACCTGATCCCGCTGGCGATCGACGCAGCACTTGGGCGGCGCCCGGCGCTGACCATCTTCGGCGATGACTACCCCACGCCGGACGGCACCTGTATCCGGGACTACGTGCACGTCACCGACCTCGCCGACGCGCATCTGCTGGCGCTGGGGCAGCTGGATGGGAGCAGCGTGACCTACAACCTCGGTAGCGGCACAGGTCATTCGGTGCGGGCAGTGATCGGGTCCGTCGCGCGGATGCTGGGGCGGCCGGTCCCCGTCGTGCAAGGCGCCCGGCGGCCCGGGGACCCGGCTGTTCTCGTGGCGTCGTCGCAGCGGATCCGCCAGCAGACCGGTTGGATCGCGCGCCATGCGACGTTGGACGAGATGGTGGGCACGGCGGCAGCCTGGCGGGTGGCGCACCCCCATGGCTACCGGCGGGCCGCCCCATGATGACGCCCTTGCCTGCCAAGGTAGCCTGCGTCGGCGAGTGCATGGTGGAATTGCGGGAGACCGCACCCGGCACGCTGGTCCGCGGCTTCGGCGGCGACACGCTGAACACGGCCGTCTATCTGGCGCGGCTGGGGGTGGCTGTGGATTACATGACGGCGCTGGGCGATGACGGATGGAGCGACGAGATGGTCGCAGCCTGGGTGGCCGAAGGTGTAGGCACACAGGCGGTGCGGCGCGTGCCAGGGCGGCTGCCGGGACTGTATGTGATCCAGACGGATACGGCGGGTGAGCGGCAGTTCCTGTACTGGCGCGACAGTGCGCCCGCCCGGGCGCTGTTCGACGATGGCGGGCCGTCGCTTGCGGGATACGACGTCGTGTATTTCTCGGGGATCACCCTGTCGCTTTATGCGGCCGCAGGGCGGGCGGCGCTGTTCGATGCGCTGGCACGCGTGCGGGCGGCTGGGGGGCGGGTGGCGTTCGACACGAACTACCGCGCGCGGGGCTGGCCGCAGGGGGACGCCGCCCCGTGGTATCTGAAGGCCTTGGGGAACGCGGACATCGTGTTCGCTTCGGTCGAGGATATGGCGCAGGTGTTCGAAGATTGGGAGACGACGCTGGCCGGGTTCCCGGACGCAGAATGCGTGGTGAAAATGGCGCAGCCCGCGGTCCGGGTGGGCGGCGCGGTGGTGGCGGCACCGACGATCGGGCGCGTTGTAGACACGACCGCGGCGGGGGATAGTTTTGCCGCGGCCTATCTGGCGGCGCGGCTACGCGGCAGTACGGTGATCGCTGCGGCGGAGGCCGGGCACCGGCTGGCGGGCACGGTGGTGCAATACCCCGGTGCGATCATTCCAAGGGAGGCGATGCCATGACACTGGACGAAGTGTTTGTGATCGGCCGGATCATCCCGGTCATCACGATCGAGCGGGTGGAGCATGCGGTTCCCTTGGCGCGGGCGTTGGTGGCCGGCGGTATCCGGGTTCTGGAGATCACGCTGCGCACGCCGGCCGGACTGGGCGGCGCCATCGCCATCATGCGCGATGTGCCGGAGGCGGTGGTGGGCATCGGCACGGTGCTGACGCCCGTGGACCTGGCCCGCACGGTTGCCTGCGGGGCGCGGTTCGCATTGAGCCCCGGCGCGACGCCCTCGCTGCTGGATGCGGCGGCCGCGGCGGGCATCCCGTTCCTGCCGGGGGTGGCGACGGCGTCGGAGCTGATGGCGGCGATGGAGCGGGGGTTCTCGACGGTAAAGTTCTTCCCGGCGTCGACGTCCGGCGGGATGTCTGCACTGCGGGCACTGGGCGGGCCGTTCCCCGGAGCACGCTTCTGCCCGACCGGGGGGATCACGGCGGCGAATGCGGCGGAATGGCTCGCGCTGCGCAACGTGGTGGCCGTGGGCGGCTCGTGGCTCACGCCCGCCGACGATATCGCGGCCGGTCGGTGGGACGCGATCACCGCGCGGGCCGCCGCTGCGGTAGCCGCGTAAGCACCCGGCTGCAAGAACCCGATCACCCGGTGCGAGTTCGTGTTACGTGTCCAGCATAGATGAGAAGAAAGGAGAGGCGATGCGGGTTGCGCTATTCCTGATCGGACTTGCCGTGAGTATCGCGCCGGCTTGGGCGCAGGCAACGCTGTTGAACGTGTCCTACGACTCTACGCGGGAACTTTACGCCTCCATCAACCCGGCCTTTGCCGCGGCGTGGAAGGCAAAGACCGGACAGGATATCGTGATCCGCTCCAGCCATGGTGGATCGGGCGCACAGGCCCGGGCGGTGCTGGAGGGCCTGGAAGCCGCTGTCGTGACCCTGGCGCTACAGCCGGACGTGGACGCGATCGCGCGGGCCGGATTGATCGCGCCGGGATGGCTGGACCGGCTGCCGAACGGGTCGACGCCCTATACGTCGACCATCCTGTTCGTCGTGCGGAAGGGCAATCCGAAGGGGATCAAGGACTGGCCGGACCTGATACGCCCGGGGATCGCGGTGATCACTCCGAACCCGAAGACGTCGGGCGGCGCGCGGTGGAACTATCTCGCGGCCTGGGGCGCGGCCCTGAAGGCCAGTGGCGGCGACCAGGGGCGGGCTCGCGCCTATGTGACCGAGCTGTTCAAGCACGTGCCGGTGCTGGACACCGGGGCACGGGGGGCAACGATGACGTTCGCGCAACGCCGGCAGGGCGACGTGCTGCTCGCGTGGGAAGACGATGCCAACCTGGCGGTGCGGCAGCTCGGCCGCGACCGGCTGGAGATCGTGGTACCGCAGGTGAGCATCGTGGCAGAGCCGGTGGTGGCGGTGGTCGACCAGGTGGTGGACAAACGGGGCACGCGCGCGCCAGCAGAGGCCTATCTGCAATTCCTGTGGACGCCGGAGGCCCAGGAGATCGCCGCACAGCACTACTATCGCCCAACCGATCAGGCCGTTCTGGCCCGGCATCGCGACCTGTTTGCGCGCCTGCAGCTGTTCACACTAGCCGAAATGTTCGGCGATTGGGCCATGGTGCAGCGGGAGCATTTCGCGGATGGCGGGGTTTTCGACCAGATCTACAAGCCGGGCCAATGAGCCACGATGAGATAGCGCCGATGAGATGGGATGGATGAAGGGCTCGGCGCTGCCCGGATTCGGGCTTTCGGTCGGCTTCGCGACGGCGTTCCTGGGCCTGGTGGTGATGTTGCCGCTGGCGGCCCTGGTGGTCACTGCGGCGGGGTCCGGGCGGGCCTGGCAGGTGCTGACGGACCCGCGCGCGGTGGCGGCGTTCAAGGTGAGCTTCGGGACGGCTGCGGTGGTGGCGGTGCTGTGCGTGCCGCTGGGGGTTCTCCTGGCCTGGGTGCTGGAGCGATACCGGATGCCCGGTCGGCGCATTCTGGACGCGGCCATCGACCTGCCCTTCGCGCTGCCGACCGCTGTCGCGGGGATCGCGCTGACGACGCTGTACGTGCCCGAGGGCTGGCTGGGCGCCGCATTCGCGCGCGTCGGGATCGAGGTGGCATTCACCCGCCTGGGCATCGGCGCGGCGCTGCTGTTCATCGGGCTGCCGTTCGTGGTGCGGACGGTGCAGCCGGTGCTGCGCGGCGTGGACCGTGCGGCCGAGGAGGCGGCGATGGTGCTGGGCGCGTCCGCCTGGCAGGTGTTCCGCCGGATCGTGCTGCCACAGCTGCGGCCCGCCATCGCGACCGGGGCCGCGCTCGCCTTCGCCCGGGGAGTGGGCGAATACGGGTCCGTCATCTTCATCGCCGGCAACCGGCCCGGTATCACGGAGATCGTGCCGCTGCTCATCGTCATCAAGCTGGAGCAGTTCGATATCCCCGGTGCAGCGCTGCTGGGCACGGCGATGCTGGCGCTGTCGTTCGTGCTGCTGTTCGCGATCAACCGGCTGCAGGCCTGGTCGCATGCCGGCTGACCACGGCATCGGCGAGAGTGCCGGGGCGCGGGCGCTGCTGGTCATGGCGAGCCTGGCAGTGATGGGCGTCGTGCTGCTGCTGCCGCTGCTGGTACTGTTCGCGGAGGCGTTCTCGGACGGCCTGGCTACTTTCGCAGTGGCGGTGACGGACCCGGATGCTGTGGCCTCGATCCGGCTCACGCTGCTGGTCACCGCCATCGTCGTGCCGGTGAACACGGTGTTCGGCATCGCGGCAGCCTGGGCGGTCACGCGGTTCCGCTTCTGGGGACGCGGCCTTCTGACCACCTTGGTGGCGTTGCCGTTCTCCGTCTCGCCGGTGGTGGCGGGGCTGATGTTCGTCCTTCTGTTCGGGCGGCAGGGCTGGTTCGGCGCGGCGCTTTCGGGCATGGACATGAAGGTGATCTTCGCGCTGCCGGGCATCCTGCTGGCGACCACCTTCGTGACGCTGCCCTTCGTGGCCGTTCAGTTGATTCCATTGCTGCAGAGCCAGGGCGTCGAGGAAGAGGAGGCTGCGCTGGTGCTGGGCGCGTCGGGCTGGCAGATGTTCTGGAGGGTGACGCTGCCGAAGGCGCGTTGGGGTCTCGCCTACGGGGTGCTGCTGTGCAGCGCGCGCTCCATGGGGGAATTCGGCGCCGTTTCGGTCGTGTCCGGCCACATCCGGGGTCTGACGAACACGATGCCACTGCAGATCGAGGTGCTCTACAACGATTACAACCCAGTGGCGGCCTTCAGCGTGGCCGCGTTGCTGGCCGGGGTCGCCCTTGGCACGATTGCGGTGCGGGCCGCGCTGGAGTGGCGGCAGGCCGCTTTGCGGGCGCGGGGCGGACAGGCGCGGCTGGTGATGGCGTGATCAGGCTGCAGGGCATCACGAAGCGACTGGGCGACCAGCTGGTCCTGGACGGCGTGACGATCGACTTCGCCGCGCGCAGCTTCACGGCGCTGCTGGGCCCGTCGGGGTCGGGAAAGACGACGCTGCTGCGGGTGATCGCGGGCCTGGACCAGCCGGATTCCGGCGGGCTTTGGCTGGATGGCCGCCCTGCCCTGCGTCTGCGCCCCGGGGCACGCAAGCTGGGCTTCGTGTTCCAGGGCTACGGCCTGTTCGAGCACATGACAGTGGCCGCCAACATCGGCTTCGGCCTGAGCGTGCGCGGCGTTTCGCGGCGCGTAATCGCCGAGCGCGTTGCCGCGATGCTGGCGCTGGTGCGGCTGGAGGGCCTGGGCGATCGCATGCCGTCGCAACTGTCCGGCGGCCAGCGTCAACGGGTGGCGCTCGCGCGCACCCTGGCGGTAGAGCCGCGGATCCTGCTGCTGGACGAGCCGTTCGGGGCGCTGGACACCGTCGTTCGGGAAGAGCTGCGTACCGGCCTGCGCACGATCCACGACAGGCTCGGGGTGACGACGGTGTTCGTCACGCACGACCGCGACGAGGCGGTGGCGCTGGCCGACCGGTGCATCGAGATGGCGGGTGGCCGGGTGGCGGGGGAGTAGCTGGGGCAATCGCTTGACTGGTTTCGCGGATGGCGGGGTTTGGGGGGACTTGCTTCCGGTGATTGTGCTTTTTGGTGCGAATCCTCACCCCTTCCCTCTCCCGCGAAAAGGGGCAAGTGGGCGCGGCCCCTGTGGGGCGGTCGGAACAGCGCCTCCTTGTCCCTCACCGGAACGCATGGCAGCTTCCAACACTCCTGCTCCGTTCGACTTCCGCCGGGCGCCAGCGAACAGGAGAAGTCGGAGCGATGTCGGACCACGGCCCCGGGCATCGCACTCGGCCTGGGCCCTGCGCTGGCTGGCCTGGGCCTATCTGTGGCTGTTCCGTGGCAAGCCGGTGCTGCTGCAGATCATCTTCGCCTTCAACGTGCTTCCCAGTTTCGGGGTGATCCTGTCAGGGCCGGCGTGCGCGGTGCTGGCACTGGGGCTGCACGAGGCAGCCTACATGATTGAGATCATCCGCGGCGGCCTGGCGGCCCTGACCCTGGGCCAGCGTGACGCGGCCCGGGCGCTGGGCATGTCCGACTGGCGGGTGATGCGCCTGGTGGTGCTGCCGCAGGCGCTGCGCCTGGTCGTGCCGCCGATCGGGAACCAATTTGCTGGAGCGAAGGCTCGGCCGATCCACACGCGTTGCAACAGGAATTGCCTGAGCCGGATTCAAGTTGGCAACACACCCGCTATAGGATCAGCAGGTTTGCGATGGTAGCCAGTGACAATACCAGCGTCCTGTCTGTATCCATGAAAGATAGCGCACCATGGCTGCCATACCAGGCAGCCGTACGATCGTTCTTGGCGTCGATGATGAGGATCGTTCCACCCACGACGCTTGCCGCCATTATGCAGCATCGTCCCGCCGCAAGCAGGAGTTGGCCGCCAGGCACTTTTTCCTGGCGCGACCGATCGATTGCGATGCGCGTCAACCTGAAGCCGAACACGGGCCGTGATCCGTCTTCGATCGCCAGGAAGGTCTTGGCGGCGCCGTTCTCGTGGCTCTGCCGGGCATAGCGGCTCAAAAAGTCGGTGAGGTCCGGGTGGCGACCGGCTCACCAACGTGAAGGCTTACTCAATACGCGCACGCCTCGGGTCTAAGCTTCCTCCACCCCGCACCACGCCGCGATGAACAGCGCGATGCTGAGCGTCACCTTCTGCAAGGTCGGCAGGTGGGCGCGCTCGTCGAAGCCGTGGTGGTTCTCACCCAACGGGCCATAGCACAGCGCCGGCATGCGGTGGTACAGGCCATAGAACCGCGTGTCGTTGACGGCGGTGGAGCGGCGTTCTTCCATCACCGCATCGAATACCTGGTGGTGCCCATCGGCCAGCACGCGCTCGGCCTCGCTGCCGGGGTCGAGCACGTAGCCATCGGCCTGGAAGCCGTTCCAGACAAGGTCCGGCGGGTTGTTCGCCATGAAGCCGTCGGCGCGGGCTGCCTCGGCGATGCAGCCCGCCACACCCGCGCGGGCCGTCTCCAGGGCCGTGCCGGGCAGCAGGCCGATACGGCAATCCACCTCGCACCAGGCGGGCGTGCTGCTGGCCCAGTCGCCGCCGCGGATGACGCCCGGGTTGAACTTGATGGGGTCCGGGATGGCGCCGAACCAGGGGTCGGACTTCGCAGCCAGGTTCAACGCCTCGGTGTGTTTCTGCAGCGCCAGCACGAGCGTATAGGCGCTCATGATGGCATTGCTGCCGGACTGTGCGCGGGCGACATGGACGGGGATCCCGCGGACCCGGATGCGGAACCACATCACGCCGACATGGGCGCGCGTGATGGTCCCGGCGGTTGGCTCGGGGATCAGCACCGCGTCGGCGCGATAGCCGCGGGCCAGGGTGGAGAGCGCGCCGTTCCCGGTGCATTCCTCCTCCGTGACGGTCTGCACGTAGACGTCTGCCGTGGGCACGAGGCCTGCGGTGCGCAGCGCGTCCATCGCGAAGATCATGGCGGAGACGCCCTGCTTCATGTCGCCGGCGCCGCGGCCGTGCAGCCAGTCGCCCTCGATGACGGGGTCGAAGGGCGGCGTGGTCCAGAGGTCGAGCGGGCCGGTCGGCACGACGTCGACATGGCCCTGCAGGATGAGGCTTTTGCCGGCCGGGCTCTTGGCGCGCCGGGTCGCGACGATCTGGACGTTGTTGGCGTAGTCGGTGTCCATGACGGGGCTGAAGCCCGGTAGGTTCTGCATGTCGATTTCTGCAAGGGTGTAGCGGTCTACCAGGTAGCCGCGGCCGGCGAGTTGGCGGGCGATCCAGTCCTGGCAGGGCGCCTCGTGGCCGCGGGTGGAGGGGAACCGGACGAGGTCCTGGAGGAATGCGGTCTGGGCCGGGAAGTTGGTGGCGATCGCGGTTTCGAGGCGGGATTTGAGGTCGTCCATGCTGGTCTCCGGGCCGGTCGGTCGCAGCTTCGCGCTGTGGCTGGCGCGGTCAAGAGGCGCGCGCGCGAACAGCTTGCATACTCATAATTTTCGGCCGCAGCGTTTGAACAGCCGCGACCGATGGAGTTGGACGGCTTCGCCATACCAGTGCAATTCAGGACCGCGAACCGGCTGAAGCTAGGTCTGTTCGGCGCCAACATCTCGAGCGGGACAGCGTTTATCGCGATCCCCGAGCGGTGGCAGGCGGACTGGGCGGAGAACGTCGCGGTAACGCAAATGGCCGATGCCGCGGCGAAGCAGTTCGTGACAGCCGACCATATCGGCGGCGGGCGGTTTGCCTTGCATGTCGTGGTGGGCTGGAACGAGGATGAATTCGACATGTTCGGCATCCGGCCGCCGCCCGAGACGCGCTGCCCGTATGCGCGGGAGTGGCTCGCGACCATCAGGCGGCTATGGACCGAGGCGCGGGAGTTCGACGTCCAGGGCTGCACTCGGCCGACCCAGAGCTGGTCATGCTGACCCAAGCCTTCGGTGGCCGGCGATGACAGGTGCTGCGTGCCGTTCAGCATCGCCGCGACACAGCCCCCGGTGATGTCGGCGACATGGCTGTAGTCGTGCACCTCTCGCCCATCGGCCACAATCACCGGCGCCTCGCCCCGGCGGATCACCTCTTACTTCGCAGCGATCCCGTTGGCGTTCATCGCCCGCTCGTGCTGCCGCTCGCCATACATCGACGAGAAGCGGAGCGCGTTGAACTCGAGCCCGAACTTCTGCT
>JAYVEG010000057.1:0-18284 GCA_043748985.1 Rhodospirillales bacterium | reverse complement strand
GGCCGTCGCCAGATTCCACGGCGCTGTGCACGACACCGTCGATCTCCAGCTCGAGTTCGGCGCGCGGCGGTGCCTTGCTGCCGGCGTGTAGGTCGAGCGAGATGAAGCGGACGCGCTGGTTGTCGCGGCCGACCTCGTCATCGACAAGGGCAGTGATATCCTCGTCATAGACGACCTTCTTGCGGTCGGCCAGGTCCTTGAAGCGGCGGAAGGCGTCGTTCAGCTTGTTGTCGCCGACCTCGCCATAGCCCAGCGATCGCAGCTTGTCGCGAAACGCCGCCCGGCCGGAATGCTTGCCCATCACTAGGCTGTTCTTGGTCCAGCCGACGCTCTCCGGGGTCATGATCTCGTAGGTGGCCGCGTTCTTCAGCACGCCGTCCTGGTGGATCCCGCTTTCATGGGCAAAGGCGTTGCGGCCAACGATCGCCTTGTTCGGCTGAACGTCGAACCCGGTGATGGTGCTCAGCAGCTTCGAAGTACGCAGGATCTGCGTCGTGTCGATGCTGTGGCTATAGGGTGCGGCGTCTGGCCGGGTGCGGATCGCCATCACGATCTCCTCCAGCGCCGCATTGCCGGCGCGTTCCCCAATGCCGTTGATGGTGCACTCGATCTGACGCACGCCGGCACGCACGGCGGCCAGGGTGTTGGCGACGGCCAGGCCAAGGTCGTTGTGGTTGTGGGTGCTGAAGATGACGTCGTCCGCACCGGGCACGCGCTCCTGCAGCATGTTGAAGATGCGGGTCATGTCGTCGGGCACGGCGTAGCCGACGGTGTCGGGGATGTTGATGGTGGTTGCCCCCGCCTTGATCGCGGCCTCCACGCAGCGGCACAGGAAGTCGGGGTCCGTGCGGCTGCCGTCTTCGGCAGACCACTCGACGTCGTCGGCATGCTGCCGGGCCAGCAGAACGCTATCAGTCGTCAGCTGCAGCACCTGGTCGGGTTCCATGCGCAGCTTGTATTTCATGTGCAGCGCAGAGGTGCTGAGGAAGATATGGATGCGCTTGCGGGCGGCAGGCCGCACGGCGTCGGCGGCGCGCAGGATGTCGGCCTGTCCCGTGCGGGCCAGGCCGCAGATGACGGGACCGGACTTCGCGAACAGGTGGGCGATGGACTGCACGCTCTCGAAATCACCGGGCGACGCGATGGGGAACCCCGCCTCCATCACGTCCACGCCCAGCGACGCCAGCGCCTCCGCCATCCGAAGCTTCTCGGCCAGGTTCATGGAGAAGCCCGGCGACTGCTCGCCATCGCGCAGCGTCGTGTCGAATATGATGACGCGGTCGTCGGCCAGGCGGCCGAAACTGGGATGGTCGATGCTCATGATCGTCGTCCTCGGGATTTTGTGGATACGGCTCGGCTCAGGGACCCCTGAGCGTGCCGGCCATCAGCCTGGCGTGGCGCTCAGGGGCGGATAAGTCGGAGGAGGAGGGCGAGGCCGAAAGCGCGGCCGAGCGTGCGGCACACGTTCCGGACGAACGCGGCGAACACACAGCTCATCAATGGCAGCGCCATGACCATGACAGAAAGCTAAACGTTCGCGCGGATCGGTGCAAGGCGGCGCGCGAGGTCTGCCATCAGCGGCTTCGGGCTGGACAGCACGGGTTTGCCGAAGGTGGCGATCTGGCCCTGCAGGTGGGCCATGCCGGGCTTCGACAGCACGATGACGTCGGCCCGCTGCGCGGCGTCGCGGGCAGATTGGATGATGATGTCGTCGTGCCGCGCCTGGTCGCCTGCGAACAGGGCAGTGTGCGCCTCCACCCGAACCAGCGTCTCCACCAGCACCTCCCGACCCAGTGCGGCAGCGTGCTGTCGCAGCAGGGCGGCGGCGGGGCCTGCGGTGCTGGACCGGGTGCACAGCACCGCGATGCGGCCGCCCAGGCGCACAGCCTCGGCGGACATCGGGTCGTCGATCTTGACCACCGGAATCGGGCAGACCTGGCGGGCGATGTCGACAGCAGGGGCGGTGTCGGAGCAGGTCATCACAACCAGGTCGGCCAGCGTGTCGGCCGCCTGCATGATCTGCTGCACGGTGCGGCGGTAGATGTAGTTCCGTTCCTCGCCGCGCGTGAGGTCCTGCAGCAGGCCCTCGTTCAGGATATGGAAGCAGTCGATATGCGGGTGACCGAAGCTCATTTCCTCGCGGAACAGCTCCATCTGCGATGCTTCCGTATGCACAAAGCCGATCCGCATCGCAACGATCCCCGACGCCGTGCGCCCTCAATCAGGCGCTATCCACAATCTATAAGCCAAGATAAGATCGTTACAGTAGCACTATCTGCGTTACTCGCAAATCGTGCACAGATGATAAAAAACATCCAAACGGAGGAATGCGTGGCAAAAGGGTATATCCTGGCGATGGTCGCGGTAAGCGACCCGGACGCCTACCGCGCGTCGGGCTACATGGCCATGGCTGAACAGAGCGTCGCAGCGTTCGGTGGCCGGTTCATGGTGCGCGGCGGGGAGCCCGCGGTGCTAGAAGGTGAGCCGCTTGGCGAACGGATCGTCATCCTGGAGTTCCCGTCACGCGAACAGGCCGCGGCCTTTCATGCCAGCGAGATGTATGCGCCGGCGGTCGCGCTGCGGCAGTCGCTGGCGGCGTCGCAGCTGGTGCTGCTGAGCGAATACGAGCCCTAGACCAGCACGACATCGTTTCAGGGTGGCTTCCAAACTGAAACGAGGGTCCACACCCTTCATGAAAAGCCGGAGCGTGATTGCTTCAGCTTGAAGCAATCACGCTCGTGCGGAACCCCGTAGGTCAATGGGCGCTATCACCGCATATGGATGGAGGCGATGCATGAGCGACAACCCGCTGGAGATGACCCCCGAGCGAAAGGCTCTGATCGAGCGCCGCGCGCGCGAGCTGCATGAGGCGGCGGACGGTGCCGGGTCGATCGAAGATTACCGGGAGAAGGCCGACGAACTGGTTCGCATGGAGATGGCGGGTCCAACCGGGCAGATACCGATCGAGGTAAAGCCGCGCGTGGACGAGGCGTCCATCCAGGAAAACCTGGGCGAGTTCCCGGGCGGCAGTTCGGTTGCGGACCAGGGTGACTGGCGCGAGACGCCAATGACACGTGAGGAGCTGCGACACCCTGACGCGGATGCGCAGCCGACGCATGGGGATGCCCCGTAAGCTCATCGGACAGTGCCATCGGCGGATCTCATCCGCCCTACTTTCTTCGGAGCGCGGCCTGGGCCAAGGTGTCCAGGGCCGACAAAAAGCGCGATTTGTCGGCCTGGGTAAACGGCGCGTTGCCGCCGCCGCCCAAGCCGATTTCCCGCAAATGCCGGGCGACCTCTCGACCGGCCAGGGCGTTGCCGATGTTGGCCTCCGACCACACGTGCCCCGTGTGAGACACGGCCTGCGCCCCGGTCGCAAGGCAGCGCGACGCAAGCGGGATGTCGGCGGTAACGCAAATGTCGGCGGGTCCAATTCGCTCGGCAATCCAATCGTCTGCCGCGTCCGGCGTGTCGGCCACCATCACCATCTGCACATTCGGCAAACCGGGGGGTCGGATAGGACGCGAGCCATTGGACACGACCTTCACCGGCAGGTGCAATCGGGTTGCAACGCGAAACGCCTCCTCCCGCACCGGGCAGGCGTCCGCGTCGATGTACAGCGTCGTGCCGGCGAGACGCGCCGCGTCCGACATCAGGCGGCGAGCTTGTCCAACTCGCGCACCACCGCCTCGCCCATGACGGACGTGCCCACCTTTGCTGTGCCCGGCGCCATCACGTCGGCCGTCCGAAGTCCGCTGGCAAGCACGTTTGTACAGGCGCGCTCGATCAACGACGCTTCTTCCTCAAGCTCGAAGGAGTATCGCAGCAGCATCGCGAAGCTCAACATCTGGGCCATCGGGTTGGCGATGCCCTTGCCGGCGATGTCGGGCGCGCTGCCATGGATGGGCTCATACAGCGCGTGGCGGCGGCCGGTCGCGTCGGGCGCGCCCAGTGTGGCGGACGGAAGCATGCCCAGCGATCCAGTCAGCATGCTGGCGAGGTCGCTCAGCAGGTCTCCGAAGATGTTGCTGGTGACGATGACGTCGAACTGGCGGGGATTGCGAACCAGCTGCATGGCGCAGTTGTCGGCATACATGTGGCCCAACGTGACGTCGGCGTATTCGCGGGCGTGCAGGTCGGTGACAACGCGGCGCCAGAACAGGCCTGATTGCATGACGTTGGCTTTTTCGACCGACGTCACACGGTTCTGTCGCTTGCGGGCCAGGTCGAAGGCGACACGCGCGACGCGCTCGATCTCCGAAGTGGTGTACGTCTCGGTGTCGAAGCCCCGCTCCTGCCCGTCCGGTAGCGTCTCGACGCCGCGGGGCTCGCCAAAGTAGATGCCGCCAGTACTCTCGCGTACGATCATGATGTCGAGCCCGCGGACGACATCGGGCTTCAACGTGCTGGCATCGACCAGGGGCGCCAGCACGATGGCCGGGCGCAAATTGGCGAACAGGTCCAGCTCCTTGCGCAGGCGCAGGATGGCCAGCTCGGGACGCATGTCGAACCCGAGCTTCTCCCAGCGCGGGCCGCCCACGGATCCGAACAGGACAGCATCGGCCGCTCGGGCGGCGGCGACCGTCTCGTCCGTGATGGGCGTGCCGCGCTGATCGATGCAGGCACCGCCAACCAGGTCCTCGGTGATGTCGAAGGTCACGGTCCGCCGACGGTCCATCCAGTCGATCACCCGGCGGACCTCCCGCATCACCTCAGGACCGACGCCGTCGCCGGGAAGAACCAGGAGTTTCTTGTTGGAGGGCATGCGTGTCAGTTCCTGGCGCCCCGCTTCAAAAAGTGTGTCATGGCCGGGCTCGACCCGGTCATCCCGTTGTCACGGGGGGCCCTGCCGTGGGCACGGAATGGCCGGGTTGAGCCCGGCCATGACACTGTTTCGGATGGCTACACCGCGATCCCAGGCATCCAGTCGGGTCGTGTGATCTCGAAACTGTCGATGGCAGGGCCGCGCATCATGGTCTGGTCGATATCATCGAGCCCGTTCAGCAGCAGGTGCTTGCGAAAGGGATCGATCTCGAACGAGACCTCTTCGCCGCTGGGACGGATGACCACCTGCCGCGCAAGATCGACCGTCAACCGAGCATTGCCGCCAAGCTTGGCGTCTTCCATCAGCTGGTCGCAGACCTCCCTCGGCAGGGCAATGGGAAGGATACCGTTCTTGAAGCAGTTGGTGTGGAAGATGTCGGCGAAGCTGGGCGCAATGACGCAGCGGATGCCGAAGTCGAGCAGTGCCCAGGGGGCATGCTCACGCGACGAACCGCAGCCGAAGTTCTCGTGCGCGATCAGCACCTCGGCGTGGCGATAGGGCTCCGTGTTGAGCACGAAGTCCGGCCGTTCGGCACCCTTGCCGTCGAAGCGAAGGGTGTCGAACAGATGAACCCCGAGGCCGGTGCGCTTGATGGTCTTGAGGAAGCGCGCCGGGATGATCTTGTCGGTGTCGACGTTGGCGAGCGGCAACGGGGCGGCGACGCCGGTCAGCGTGGTGAAGGCTTGCATCAGACCAGATCCCTCACATCCATCAAGACGCCCGTGACGGCGGCGGCGGCGGCCATGGACGGCGACAACAGATGGGTCCGGCCGCCGGGGCCCTGCCGGCCCTCGAAGTTGCGGTTGCTGGTGCTGGCGCAGCGCTGGCCAGGGGTCAGCTTGTCGGGATTCATGCCCAGGCACATGCTGCACCCGGCCTCCCGCCATTCGAAACCGGCGTCTTTCAGAATGACGTCGAGTCCCTCGGCCTCGGCCTGCAGCTTCACCATACCGCTGCCGGGCACGACCATGGCTCGGACGGTGGCTGCGACGTGGCGGCCCTTGGCGACCGCTGCGGCGGCGCGAATGTCCTCGATGCGGCCGTTCGTGCAACTGCCGATGAAGACGACATCGATCGGGGTGCCGGCGAGATGCTGGCCGGGTGTCAGGGCCATGTAATCCAGCATGCGACGCATCTGCGCCCGCTCGGCCTCGTCCTCGATGCTGTCCGGGTCCGGGATGGTGCCGCCGATGGGCATGACGGCCTCGGGATTGGTGCCCCACGTGACCATCGGCTGAATCGTCCCGGCATCCAAGTCGACGACCTTGTCGTACCGCGCGCCCTCGTCGGCGGGCAGGGTGCGCCAGTACTCGATGGCGCGGTCCAGAGCCGCTCCCTGGGGGGCGAAAGGCTTGCCCCGGATGTAGTCGAACGTCGTATCGTCCGGCGCGATCATCCCGGCGCGGGCCCCCGCCTCGATGCTCATGTTGCAGACCGTCATGCGACCCGCCATGTCCAGCGCGCGGATGGCGGACCCAGCATATTCGATGACATGGCCGGTGCCGCCCGCGGTGCCGATCACGCCGATGATGGCCAGCACGATGTCCTTCCCTGTCATACCGGCGCCCAGCGTGCCTTCGACGCGGACCAGCATGTTCTTCGCCGGCTTCTGCAGCAGGGTCTGGGTGGCCAGCACATGCTCGACCTCCGACGTGCCAATGCCGAAGGCCAGCGCACCCATCGCGCCATGGGTGCTGGTGTGGCTGTCGCCGCAAACGATCGTGAAGCCGGGCAGGCTGATGCCCTGCTCGGGCCCGATGATATGGACGATGCCCTGGCGCGCGTCCATCAGCGGGAAATACGGCACCCCGAACTCGGCCACGTTCCGCTCCAGGGTTTCCACCTGGATGCGGCTTTCCTCTTCCTTGATCCCCAGGCGGCGGTCGGTCGTGGGGACGTTATGGTCCACCACCGCGATCGTGCCCTCGGGCCGGCGGACCCGGCGGTTGGCAACACGAAGCCCTTCGAAGGCCTGGGGGCTGGTCACCTCATGCACGAGGTGACGGTCGATGTAGAGGACGCAGGTTCCGTCCTCCAGCCGATCGACCACGTGGCTGTCCCAGACCTTGTCGAAGAGTGTACGCGCCATCCCTGGTTCCTCTTGTTATTCGGCGGTTGCGGGCGCCTCGGGCGTCGGTGCTGCGGCGGGGGTCGCTACGACAGGTGCCACGACCTCGCGCATGTCGCGGGCGCGCTCGGCGATGCGGGCCGACTTGCCGCTGCGGCCGCGCAGGTAATACAGCTTGGCGCGACGCACGTCGCCGCGGCGCATCACCTGGATCTCGGCGATGGTGGGTGCATACAGCGGAAACACGCGCTCGACGCCCTCGCCATAGCTGATCTTGCGCACCGTGAAGTTGCTGCTGATGCCCTTGTTGGAGCGGGCGATGCACACGCCCTCATAGGCCTGGATACGGGTGCGCTCGCCCTCGACGACGCGCACCATCACCTTCAGCGTGTCGCCGGCGCGGAATTCCGGCACGGCGCGGACTGCGGTAAGCTTGGCGATCTGCTCGGCCTCGAGCGTCTGGATGATGTTCATCGAAGTATCCCTTTGTTTGATTGAGTTACGGCGCGGATGCCGCACTGTCCATGCGTGCGCGCCACAGGTCGGGCCTGCGTGCGCGGGTGATCTTTTCCGCCTCGGCCCGGCGCCAGGCGGCAATCGCCGCGTGGTTGCCGCTGAGAAGGATTTTTGGGACCTCCCTGCCCTGCCACTCGGCCGGGCGGGTGAAATGGGGGTACTCCAGCAGGCCGTGGGAAAAGCTTTCGTCCTCGGCGCTGGCCGCGGCCCCCATGACGCCCGGCAGCAAGCGGATGCAGGCGTCGAGCAGGACCAGCGCCGGCAGCTCGCCGCCGGACAGGACGTAGTCGCCGATGCTGATCTCCTCGACGTTGCGCTGATCGAGGATGCGCTGGTCGATGCCTTCATAGCGGCCACAGATGAGCGTGACTCCAGGACCGTCGGCCAGCGAGCGGGCACGGAACTGGGTCAGCGGCGCGCCGCGCGGCGACAGGTAGATCAAGGGCCGGCCATCCGGCACGCCGATCGCTGCGTCGAGGACATCGGGGCGCATAACCATGCCCGCGCCGCCGCCGAAAGGCGTATCGTCGACGGTACGGTGCCTATCGGTTGCCGCGGATCGGATGTCGCGAACGTCCAGCGACCAGATTCCGTTCTCCAGTGCCCGGCCGGCGAGTGACAGGCCCAGCGCGCCAGGGAACATGTCGGGGAACAAGGTCAGCACAGTGGCGTGCCACTGCTCCTTCTCCCCTCGGCAAAGGGCCGGGGTGAAGGTCTCGACGCCAGGACGACCCTCCGCGCTCGCGTCCAGGCCCTCACCCAACCGCCTCCCAAAGGAAGCGCGCGTTTGATCGTGCTCGCTCATGCGGCCGTCTCCGGGGCCACGATGACCTCGTCCGGCACGACCACGACCAGGCGCCCGGCGGCCACGTCGACCTCGGGTACGCACGCTCGCGTGAACGGAACCAGCAACGGCTGCCCAGCGCGGCTGATCTCCAGGCTGGTCCCCGCGCCGTAGTCGTGGACCGTGAAAACCTTGCCCAACGGCGCGCCGGCCGGATCGACGGCCTCGAGACCGACAAGGTCGGAGAGATAGAACTCCTCCTCGTCGGGCTGCGGCAGCCGGTCGCGGTCCACGTAAAGACGTAAATTGGTCAACTTCTCCGCAGCCGTCCGGTCCGCGACAGGCTTGCCCGCCGCGTCCGTCAGAAGGGCGACCCCGTCGCCACGCCAGGCGAGCGACCATGTGGCGCCCTTGTCGTCCAGCAGCGGCGCATAATCGGCCAAACTGGCCGGGTCCGCCGTATAGCTCTGGACGTGGACGAGCCCCCGCACACCGTGCGGGCGACCTACGACGCCCAGCAGGATGCGGTTCTTGTCCACTTAGGCGGCGGCGGCGGCCTTGGCCGCGCGCTCCTGCGCCTTCTTCTTCGGCGCGGACTGGATGGGCTGCTCGCGATACACCGGCATCGGCGCCAGGCCGGCATGGCCAAGGAACTTGGCAACACGCTCAGTGGGTTGCGCGCCCTGGCTGATCCAATGCGTGATGCGCTCGCCCTGCAGGCGTACCCGCTCCTCGTGCTCGGCGGGCAGCATCGGATTGTAGCTGCCGACCTTCTCCAGGAACCGGCCGTCGCGGGCCGAACGGCTGTCGGCCACGACGATGTGGTAGTAGGGACGCTTCTTGGCGCCGGCGCGAGCGAGACGGATCTTAAGGGACATTCGGCTTCCTTAGCATTTAAGAGTTAGAAAGGGCGTCGCTGTTGCATCGACTTGGGCATCAGGGCGGCCATGCCCTGACGCATCAGGCCCTTTTGCCCCAGCTTGTTCATGCGCTTCATCATCGTCGACATGTCGTCGAACTGTTTCAGAAGCTTGTTCACATCCTGCACGCTCGTGCCCGACCCGGCCGCGATCCGCTTCTTGCGGCTGGCCTTGATCATGTCGGGCGTCTTGCGCTCACGCTTGGTCATGCTGGAAATGATCGCCGCCTGGCGCTTCAGCACGGTCGTATCCAGCTTCGCGTCGTCCAGCTGGGCCTTCATCTTGCCCACCCCCGGCAACATGCCGAGAATGCCGGAGATGCTGCCCATCTTGCTGATCTGCTTAAGCTGGTTGGCGTAGTCCTCGAGGTCGAACTTGCCGCTCATCATGCGCTTGGCAAGTTTCTCGGCTTCTGCCTCGTCGATCGTCTCGCTGGCCTTCTCCACCAGGCCGACGATGTCGCCCATGCCGAGGATGCGGCCGGCCACACGCTCCGGATGGAACTCCTCCAGCGCATCCAGCTTCTCGCCAGAGCCCACCAGCTTGATCGGAGCCCCGGTAATTTGCCGCATCGACAATGCCGCACCGCCGCGGGCGTCACCGTCCATGCGGGTCAGCACGATGCCGGTGATGCCAAGCGCGTCGTTGAACGCCTTCGCGGTGTTGACGGCGTCCTGGCCGGTCATCGCATCGACGACCAGCAGCGTCTCGACCGGGTTGGTGGCGGCGCGAATGGCCTGGACCTCGGCCATCAACTCCGCATCGATCGACAGGCGGCCGGCGGTGTCGAGGATGACGACGTCGAACACCTCGCGCCGCCCGGTATCCATCGCGCGCTGCGCGATCTGCACCGGGGTCTCGCCCGCGATGATCGGCAGGCTGGCCACACCGGCCTGCTCGGCCAGCACCTGAAGCTGCAACTGAGCAGCCGGACGCTGGGTGTCGAGGCTGGCAAGCAGAACGCGCTTCTTGTCGCGCCGCGACAGGCGCAGCGCGAGCTTGCCAGAGGTCGTGGTCTTGCCCGAGCCCTGCAGACCGACCATCAGGAACGGGATAGGCGCTGTGGCAACCAGGTTCAGGGGCACCGCACCGGCGCCGCCCAAGGCCTCGATCAACTGGTCGTTGACGATCTTGATGACCTGCTGGCCAGGGCTGACGCTTTCCAGCACCTCGGAACCCAGCGCACGGTCGCGCACGCCGTTGACGAAGTCCCGCACCACAGGCAGCGCGACGTCGGCCTCGAGCATGGCAAGGCGGACCTCGCGCAGGGCCTCGGCGACGTCGGTCTCGTTCAACCGGCCGCGCGCACGCAGGCCGTCGAACACTCCGGATAGCTTGCTCGACAGCGTGTCGAACATACGGGACACTCTCCAACAGAAAAGGCGCCGCTGCGCGAACACTCGCGGAGCGACGTCATGGATGAGACCGCGGAGTAAGCGTGCGGTGCCGTGAAGTCAACATATCCCGAGGGGGAGATCAGCAATGCGTCTGCAGGGCAAAGTGGCCGTCATTACCGGCGGCGCGTCGGGCATCGGCCTGGCGGCAACGCGCCTGTTCGCCGAAGAGGGCGCGCGGGTGGCAGTGGTGGACCGGGACGCGGTGGCGCTGTCGGCGCTACAGGTGATGCACGGCGTCATCGGGATCAAGGCCGATGTCGGCGACCCGGCCGCAGTGGCCGAGGCGCATAGGGCGGTCGTGGACGCGCTGGGGCCGGTGACGCTGCTGATGACGAGCGGCGGGATCAGCAACGGGCTGTCCATCGAGGAGTGCGGGCCCGACGAATGGAACGAGATCTTCCGGGTGAACGTGACGGGCACTTATCTGTGGATGCGTGCGGTGCTGCCGGGCATGGGACAGGGATCGGCAATCGTGACGGTCGCCAGCCAGCTTGCCATCGCGGGCGGCCGGGGCAACGCGGCGTATATCGCAAGCAAGGGGGCCATCATCAGCCTGACGCGCTCCGTGGCCGTGGAGGTGGCGCCGCGAGGCATCCGGGTGAACGCGCTGGCGCCGGGTGCGGTAGAAACACCACTGCTGGCACGCAGCTTCGCGCGCCGGCCGGACCCGGCGGCGGCACGCGCGGCCAGCGAGGCCCGCCACGCAATGGGACGGCTGGGCGCGGCAGAAGAGGTGGCGCAGGCCGCGCTTTATCTGGCGAGTGACGCGGCAAGTTTCACGACGGGGGTGGTGCTGCCGGTGGATGGGGGCTGGACGGCAGCTTGAGCGGCTGAGGATTGCATCCGATCTCCTCGCCAACGGGAGGGCGGATGCAGTCCGCCACCAATGCGGTCACGGTGACGCCCACCCTGCCACCAGGGCCGCCCCTGCTATCCCCGTGATCCCCCATCGAACCCAGGTCCCACCCGAGGCAACGCCAAACGCCACCGCGTGCGCCATGAACGGCCATATCGGCAGGTAATACCTGAACGATGCCGCCGGCAGGCTGCCGCCCAGCTTGGTGGCCGAGAACCACAGATGGATCGGCAGCACCGCCAGGAATGCAAGCGGCCCCGCAATGGCCACCAACCGCCCGGCCCTGGCCCGATCACGCATCGCCAGCACACCACAAAGCACGACAGCACCGAGCAGCGCCCACACCAGCGCGGCTGCGATGACGGCTCCCGCCCCAGGAATGGGCCAGGTGCCGGTCTGGTCGAAGCAGAACGTATAGGCGACGGTGAACAGGAACGCCGGGATGTAGGCAAGACCGGGGACGGACCGAACGTTGCCGAACTGCTCGACGGTGAGGGGGACGAGGGCGCCATACTTGGCGAAGATGAACCAGTAAGGCACGGAGCCCACCACGCCCGCCACCGCAAGCACCGCCACCAGCGCCGGCCGCTGCCGCAGGCGGAGCAACGCGTAGAACCCCAGCACGGCGCCGACGGCCAGGGCCGCATTCGGCTTGGCCCACAGGGCCAGCAGCAACCCCAGGCCGCAGGCGAGCAGGCCAGGGCCGCGCCGCCGCGCCTCCGTATTGGCGCCCCAATAGCCGAGGCCACCCGCCAGGATGGCCAACGCGTCGTTGGTGACCTGGCCGGTGGTGGCCAGCAGCTTCGGTGACAGTGCCACCAGGGCGGAGAACACCAGCAGCGCCACGCGGTCGCGGCCGAAGACTCGCCAGCCGGCCCACAGGGCGAAGGCCACCCCGGTCGCGGCCAGCGCCGCAGAGGCGAGGCGGACGCGCAGGATGGCGGCGCCGAGGGGCAGCGTGCGATCGAGGAACAGCGTCTCGTACCAGTAGAACGGCCCGGGATGTCCCAAGTAGTTGGGCCTTGTGTCCCAATGCGTCAGGCTGTCGACCGGCAGATCGAGCATCGCCTCGAACATCGGATGCCACTCATGCGTCTCCTGCAGGTAGGCGACGTAGGCCACATGCTCCAACTCGTCGAAGCCGCTCGGATAGTGCTTGGTCGCCACCAACAGCAGCGCCAATGCTGCAAAGGCGGCAAAGGCGGACACGGGAATTGCCGGCCGGGGTCGAGGCTGTGTCATGACGCCGTCTTAGCCTATGTTCGTCTCTCCACCAGCGGAACAACCCGATGCGCCCCCCTACCCTGCGTCTTTCCGTCCTGGACCAATCCACCGTTGTCACCGGCCGTAGCCCACCGGAAAGCATCCAGGAGACCCTGACACTGGCCCGGCATTGCGAGGCGCTCGGCTATCACCGCTACTGGCTGGCGGAACACCATAACAGCGCCAGCCAGGCCGGCACCGCGCCCGAGGTGCTGATGGCCGCCGTCGCCGCGACGACGCATCGGATCAGGGTCGGCAGTGCGGGGGTGATGCTGCCGCATTACTCGAGCCTGAAGGTGGCGGAGGTGTTCCGTGTGCTGGAGGCGATCGCACCGGGACGGATCGACATGGGGCTGGGGCGCGCGCCGGGCTCGGACGGGCTGACGGCATATGCACTTAACCCACAGGCCGACAGTGCGGCCGACCATTTCCCGAGCGCGGTCCGGGACCTGCTGGCCTGGGTGCGGGGGGAGACACTCGTGGAGGGCCATCCGTTCGCAACCGTGACGGCCCAGCCGGCCGGGCCGACCGCGCCGGAGCCGTGGATCCTGGGCAGCAGCGAGTATGGCGCTCAGGTCGCAGCATATTTCGGGCTGCCGTTCTGCTTTGCCAGCTTCATCACCGACGGCCGCGGTGCTGCGGAGGCGTTGGAGGTTTATCGGGCCGGGTTCCGACCAGGCGAGACGCTGGTTCGGCCTCAGGCCGCAGTGGCCGTTTGGGCAATGGCCGCCGACACCGAGGCAGAGGCGGCGCGGCATTTTTCCAGCCGGGCGTTATGGCGGCTGGGACGTGACAAAGGGGTCTACGCCGCGCTGCCAAGCCCGGAGGAGGCCGCCGCGTATCCCTACACGGACGCGGAGCGTGACCGGGTCGCGAAAATTCGTGCGCAGGCCTACGCCGGCCAGGCCGATCGGGTCGTCGCCGCGATTTCGGCAATGGCAGCCGGGCTGGATGTAGAGGAGGTGATCGTTCTCACTACCCTGCATGATCCCGTGGTTCGCCGGCGCAGCTATGCGCTCCTGGCCGAGGCCGCCGGGCGTCTAGCGGGGAAAGCCGCCGGGGGGCTGGCGCGGGGCGAGCGGCTGGCCGCGGAATGATTGCCAGCGGCGGAACTTCATGGCCGTCCAGGCGACCGCCGCTGCGATGATGATGACGGGCAGCACCAGCGACACGACCCAGATCGCCAGCGCCGCGACGGCGATGAACACTCCGACAGCAGCCACCAGGATGCCGCCCAGCATGAACTTGGCTGACATCGGCACGGCCAGGCGTCGCCCGAAGGGTGGTAGACCGGGCGGTGGAAGGCCGGGCGCCTGTACAAAGGTGCCGTCCGGGCGCATGTCGATGATGGGCGGTTCGCGGTTCATTCGATCGACGTGGCCCCCGGGGATTGACGGTTCAAGAGGGAGGTGACGCGCCATGCAGATTCTGGATCATGACGCCGAGATCCGGGAGGAGTGGCGCGCTGGCGTCATAACGCGGATGCGGGTTTCGGCCATAACCGGCTCGGTGCAGTTATGCATCTTCGAGCAGTGGTGCGAGCCAGGAGCTGGAGCACCGACGCATCAGCACGCAGTGGAGGAGGTGCTGTCCGTACTGTCCGGTGTTGCAGAGATCTGGGTGTCAGATGAGCGGGCGACGGTGACGGCAGGAAGTTCGGTCGTGGTGCCGGCAGGGCGGCGGCATGGATTCCGTAATAGTGGTCATGGCGTGCTGCACGTGACGGCGACCCTGGCGGCACCGTTCTTCGAGGCATCGTTCGATGATCGGGCGGAGGTGTCGCGGCGGTGGATGCCATGACCCTGTCGGCATTTTCACAAGGGCGTGGAACTCGAAAGCGCGCAGATGGAGTATTTAGCGGGTTCGGTCGCCACTGCGCATCCCCCGGCCAACGGGTGCAGGCTTCAAAACCGGGTCATAAGGTCCATTAGCCAGCCCGGGGAGGCCTGGACCAGGATGGTTTCGCGGTGCTTATCGAGGCCGGTGAGGATCAGCAGAGACGCCACGACTGCGATGCCCCCGAGGACTTTCTTGCCACCGGATGCGCCCTGGATGAGGCGTCCGCGCCAGCGCTTCAGGCCTTCGCGCGACACGGCGCCGACCAGCACCAGGGGGATGGCGGCGGCAAGGAACAGGCGGCGCATGAAGTGTCTCCCTGGGTGACGAGGCTCGTTCGCTGCGGTGCTGGCCGACGCTACGTCGCGACGTACGGCCGCACCATCTTATGGGGGTCGACGACGCGGTCGAATTCCTCCGCGGTCACGTAGCCCAGTTCCAGTGCGGCGGCCCTCAGGGTCTGGTCGTGCTCGGTCGCATGATGCGCGATGGCCGCGGCCTTGTCGTAGCCGATCACCGGCGCCAACGCCGTCACCAGCATCAGCGAGCGGTCGACATACTCCTGGATGCGCTTGCGGTTGGGCTCGGTGCCCTCGATCATGAATTTGCGGAAGTTGATGCAGCCATCCGTCAGCAGCGTGATCGATTGGGTCAGGTTGGCGATCATCACAGGTTTGTAAACGTTCATCTCCAGCATCCCGCCGGCACCACCCATCCCGACCGCGACGTCGTTCGCCATCACCTGCACCGCGATCATCGTAAGCGCCTCGGCCTGGGTAGGGTTGACCTTGCCGGGCATGATGGAGGACCCGGGCTCGTTTTCCGGCAGGATCAGCTCGGCAAGCCCAGCACGGGGGCCGCAGGCCAGCAGCCGGATGTCGTTGGCGATCTTGAACAACGAGCCCGCGAGGGTGCGCAGGGTGCCGGACAGATGCACCAGCGCATCATGCGCGCCCTGCACCGCGAACTTGTTGGGCGCGGTGACGAACGGCAGGCCGGTAAGGTCGGCGATCTCGGCCGCCGCCGCCTCGGCAAAGCCCGGCGCCGCGTTGATCCCGGTACCGACCGCCGTGCCGCCAAGCGCGAGCTGATAAACCGGTCCCAACGCCGCCTGCAGCCGGCCAAGGTTGTCCGACAGCATCACCACGTAGCCCGACCACTCCTGGCCCAGCGTGATCGGCGTCGCGTCCTGCAAATGGGTGCGGCCGATCTTGACGATGTCCGCCCAGGCTTCGGCCTTCGTCGCGATCGCGTCGCGCAGCGCAGTGACGGCGGGGACCAGGCGTTGCACCACGGCCGTGGCCGCGGCGATATACATGGCGGCCGGGAAGGTGTCATTGGACGACTGCGACATGTTGACGTGGTCGTTCGGGTGCACCGGCTTCTTGCTTCCAAGCGGGGTGCCGGCCAGCTGGCAGGCGCGGTTCGAAACGACCTCGTTGACGTTCATGTTGAACTGCGTGCCGCTGCCGGTCATCCAGACGTGCAGCGGGAACTGGTCCTGGTGGGCGCCGCATAGGATCTCGTCGCAGACCTGGACGATAAGGGCGTGGATGTCCGGCGCCAGGCGGCCGCCTGTACGGTTGGCGGTGGCCGACGCCTTCTTCAGGGTGGCGAAGGCGCCGATCATCTCGCGCGGCATAAGGTCACGGCCGATGCTGAAGTACTGCAGGGAGCGCTGCGTCTGCGCCCCCCAGAGCTTGTCGGCGGCCACCTCGATCGGGCCCATGCTGTCCGTCTCGGTGCGGTACTCGGTCATGCGTTGGTCCTAGCCGGCTTGGTCCTTGCACCAACGCGCGACCTCGGCGTGGGTCGCGAACCAGCATTCGCCCTTCGCCTTCGCATGAACGATCAGCTTCTCCAATACCGGCATGCGCGACCGGTGACCGGAGACGTGGGGGTGCAGCGTCAGCAGAAACAGGCCGCGTTCCTCCCAGGCGCCATCGAATTCGGCCTTGAAGATCTCCAGCACCGATGATGGCGGCGTATACGGCCGCAGCGCGCTGAAGCGGACAAAATTGTAATAGACCGCGTCGTCGCGGATCCACTCGGGCGGCAGCTCGACCACCCCGGTGGGCTCCCCGTCGGCAACAAGTTCGTAGGGGTCGTCATCGGCCATCAAAGAGCTGTCATACAGCAGGCCAAGCTCGCGGATGATGGCCATGGTATCGACCGAGAAATCCCAGCTGGCGGTGCGCATGCCGACCGGGCGCTTGCCGGCGAGCTTCTCCAGGACGTCAGTCGCGCGAAACGTCAGGTCGCGCTCGACACCGGGCGGTAGCTTGGTGTTGGCCTCGTGGATCCAGGAGTGGATGCCGATCTCGTGGCCCTCGGCGGCGACGGCGCGGACCTCGTCCGGATACAGCAGGGCTGAAACGGCGGGATAGAAGAAGCTGGCCGGAATGCCCTCCCGCTTCAGCAGCCGCATGATGCGCGGCATCGCCTGCCGGTTGCCGTACTGGCCCTGGCTGATGCGCATCGGGCTCTCGTCGCTGTCGCGGAGCGGGATGGTGTCGTGGTCGGCGTCGAACGAGATGGCGACGGCGCAGCGGGCCCCGCCCGGCCAGCTGGCGGGCGCAAGGCTGCGGCCGGCGCGGGCGCGGCCGACGATCTGGCGCCAGCGATCTTCGGGCCACTGCCAGGGTTCGAGAGGGGCGTCGGTCATGGTTCGGCTCCTGAAAATGTCGGTCGGCTCAGCGTCGCTGCCGCGGGTCGGCCTGGTCTCGCAGCGCATCGCCAAGCAGATTGAACCCAAGGACGACCACAAGGATAGCCGCGCCCGGAAACGTCGCGATCCACCAGGCAGAAAGGAAGTAGTTGTGCCCGTCCGCCAGCAGCGCGCCCCAGTCGGGCGAAGGCGGCTGCGCGCCCAGCCCGAGGAAGGACAGCCCGGCAGTCTCCACGACGACTGACCCGGCCTGCAGCGTAGCGAGCACCAGAACCGGGCCCAGGCAGTTCGGCAACACGTGGCGCAGCACGACGCGCATGGGGTGGGCGCCGGTCGCGGTGGCGGCGGTGACGAAGTCCAGGCCCTGCACCGCCAGCACCTGGCCGCGCATCATGCGGGCGTACTGCGGGGCATACACGATGCCGATGGCGATCAGCGAGTTGACCAGGCTGGGCCCCAGGGCCGCCACGATCACCAGCGCCAGGAGCAAATAGGGGAACGCCAGCAGCACGTCCGTCAGCCGCATGACGGCAGCGTCCACCACGCCACCTGCAAAGCCGGCCAACAGGCCCATCGCGCCGCCCAGCAGCAGCGCAAGGCCGTCGGCAACCAGGATGGCAAACAGGGCGTAGCGCGTGCCGTGCAGCACGCGGCTGAACACGTCGCGGCCATACTGGTCCGCACCCCACCAATGCTCGGCGCCAGGGGCCGACAATGCGGCCGAGAGATCCTGGTCGAAAGGGTCGTAGGGCGCCAGGAAAGGTGCAAACGCCGCAAGCGCCAGCAGCAGCAGGATGATCACCAGGCCAAGCTGTGCCCCCCTGCCCTGCAACGTCCGGCGCAGAATATGCTGCGTCACCGGGAACGCGGCCGCCGTCATGCGCGCCGCACCCGCGGATCGAGCAGCATGTAGCCGACGTCGACCAGGAAGTTGACCACGACGAAGATGCCGGCGACGAACATCGCTGCCGCCTGGGCCACCGGGTAGTCGCGCGCCAGGATGGAATCCACCATGAGGCGCCCGAGGCCGGGCAACGCGTAGATGCTCTCCGTCAGGACTGCGCCGGATAGAAGCAGCCCGAGTTGCAGGCCGATCACCGTCAGAATCGGGATCGCGGCGTTCCGCAGCACGTGCCGCCGCACGACAAGGC
>JAYVEG010000056.1:0-18294 GCA_043748985.1 Rhodospirillales bacterium | reverse complement strand
CTGCGCTGGTCACGTGCAATACCCTGTTCCTGCTGGGGTTCCTGAATTTCGGGCTGTCGGTCGGGCTGTCGATGCTGGCTGGGGCGGCGTGGTTTCGGTGGCGGGAGCGGTGGCCGGTGGCGACTGTGCTGGGCGCTGTGGTTGCGGCGGGTGTGCTGTTCTTCTGCCATCTGATGGGGGTGGCGTTCTTCCTGCTGCTGATTTCAGCCTGCGAGGCGGAACGGTGCCTGGCGGAGCGGCGGTTCGTGCGCCGGGCTGCACTGTTGGCAGTGGTGGCTGCCGGGCCGGCGGCGCTGTATGCATCGACCGCGCTGCAAGGGACGGGCGGGCCGACGGTCTGGTCGGGGTGGGGAACGAAGGCCGCTACGGCGTTGTTTCCGGTGCTGAATTACGGAATGGGGCTGGACGTGGCGACGGCGGTGCTGATTGCTGCCGTGGTGGCGGCCGGGCTTGCGACGGGGCGGCTGGTGGCGCCGTTGCGCTGGCGGCTGGTGCTGGGGGTGCTGCTGGTGCTGTTCGCGGTTGTCCCGACGACGGTGAAGGGATTGTCCTATGTGGACGCCCGGTTCGCCATCCTGTTGGCCTTCGCGGTGTTTGCCGGGTTACGTCCGGTACGGGTGCCGGCGCGCATCGTGGCCGTGGTGGGCTTGACCGGGCTTGGGTTGCTGCTGGGCCGGACTGCGCTGGTGGGGGTGCTGTGGCATCGTTATGCGGCTGAAGTCGCCGATATTCGCGCGGTCATCACCCCGGTGGAGCCCGGCGCGCGCGTGCTGCCCGTGTGGGGGGAGTCGCAGGTGCCGCGGCCCGGCCTGTCGCCGCGCCTGCTGGCCGACGGCACGATGGTGGATTGGCACCTGCCGGCGGTGGTGATGCTCGATCGGCGGGCGTTCTGGCCGTACATGTTCGCAGACCCCGGGCAGCAGCCGGTGCGGTGGCGGGGCGACTATGCGGAGCTGGCGCGCCTGACACCGGGGCAGGTGCGGCCGCGCATGCTGTCGGGCATCGAGCAGCCCGATGCCGCGGAATTCCCGCTTTGGCGCAGTTGGATGGGGCGTTACGACTACGTGCTGTTGATCGAGACGGGCGGGCCGGCGGCCCCGGCAGGAATGGGCGCGGGGTGGCTGGAACTGCTGGCCCGGCACGGTGTCGCGACGCTGTTCCGCGTGCGCGCTCAGCCGGTGCGGGTGCCCCAGAGTTGAGCCGAGAGGGTTCCCGCCACAAGGGCGAGGGCCAGCAGGGCGGCGCTGGCTGGCTCGGGCACCTGGGTTGGCGATGACGTATCGAGCAGGGGGGCCGATGCGAGTGGCAACGATGTGTTGCCGGGCGGGATGGTTGCGCTGGCATAGCCATACAGTGTGTTGGCCGTGAAGTTCGCCGTGGTCGCCGTCTGGTTGTAGACCAGGAAGGGGACCGGCCCTGGACGCATGTCGTTGATGAGGGTGTTGCCGGTGACGGTGAGGGCGGTGTTGGCGTAGGCGCCGTCGCCGCCGAGATGGATGAGGGTCCGGTTCTGGACGTTCGGTCCCTTCTCGATGGTGTTGCCGATGATGACGGCGGCGCCGCCGTTCGGCAGGTCGATGGCGTAGCTGGCGTCGCCCTGCTGATCCTGGATTCGGGTGCCGGTGATGGTCGTGGAGTAGGCGCGACTTTTGACCTCGTGCCCGACGTTGGCGTCGTGGATATAGCTGTTGCGGATGACGAGGCTGGCGACCTCGTTGACATAGAGGTTGTGGGTGTAGCCGTCGCCAGCGCCGTTATGGTCGATCTCGCTGTTGGCGATCGTGATGCTGCCCGGGCCGGCGTTGGCCAGGATGCCGTCCTGGTTGTCGTGGATGCGGGTGTTCTGGATCAGCAGGTTGCCCTGCTCGTAGCGGATGCCGGCGCCGTTGCCGTCGGGGACGGTGGCGCCGGAAATGTCGAGGTTGCGCAGGACGATGTTGCCGTCGGTGACCAGCACGCCCTTGCCGTTGCTGGGCTGGCCTGGTGTCGTGAGATAGGCCAGGCCACCGACGCCCTCGATGGTCAGGTCCTTCTGGATCTGGGGGAAATACTCGCTGTAGGCGCCGGCATCGAGTGTGATGACATCGCCGTTGCCGGAGCCGAGGATCGCGGCCGATACGGTGACGTAGGCCGTGTTGGTGGTGACGTCGATGATGCTCATGGTCGCACCCCGGGGGTTGTTCACCGCACCTAAACCCGGGATAGGCTGCAATGGGCAGTGGAATGTGGCGGGCGGCGCGCTGGTTGGGGGGCGAGGTTATCTTCCGTTCAGGGAGGACACCGGTTCTTCCTGGTTCGAGCCCGCAGTTGTGGGAAAAAGGGCAGCTTGTGCGGCCAAGACGCGGTTGTCAGGCGGCCAGGTTGAGCTCGATCAGGATGGTGTCGGCGGTGAACTCGGCGCTGTGCCAGTCGCCTGCGGGCAGATGGAGGGCGGTGCCCGGAATGAGCGGGATCGCGCCGGCCTCGCAGGCGAGCAGGCCGGCGCCGCTTGCGACGAACAGGAATTGTTCGTGGTCGTGATGGTGCCGGGTGGCCACGTGGCCGGCCTTGATGGCCACGTGACGCATCGTGGCGCCGCGGCCTGGGAGCTCGGCCCTTTCGGAGGAGGCCCAGACCGCGGCGGTGATCATGCGACGGTCAACTTGACGTCGATGTTGTTGCGCGTCGCGTTGCTGTAGGGGCAGACCTGGTGGGCATTCTCGACGAGGGCCACGGCGGCGGCATGATCAACGCCCGGCAGGGTGACCTTGAGCGCGATCTCCAGGCCGAAACCGCCTTCGCTGCGCGGGCCGATGCCGACCGTGGATTGGACGGCGGCGTCGTGCGGGACCTGGGCGCCGTCCTTGTTCTGCGAGGCGACGAACTTCATGGCTCCCAGGAAGCAGGCGGCGTAGCCGGTGGCGAAAAGCTGTTCCGGGTTATTGCCGCCGCCGGGGCCGCCCATTTCCTTCGGCACGGCAAGCTTGACTGCAAGCGCGCCGTCATCGGTGCGGCTCTCGCCGTCGCGGCCGCCGTGGGCGGTGGCGCTGGTGCTGTATTTCACGTCGACGGACATGTCGTGTTCCTGATTGATTGAGGCTGTAAGATCGGCGGGGCTTGCGTCGGGTGCAAGGGTCCAGAAATGACGCTTTTCAGGCCATGAGCGATTGGGCGTCGGCCCAGACGCGCAGGACGATGGCGCTGGCGGGTTCGGCGCGGGCAAGGCCTGCGGATTGGCCTGCCCAGGTTTGCAGGCGTTGCGCGTCGTTGGCGGTTGCGGCGTCGGCGCGCATGGCGGCTGTGAGGGCGCGCTGGATGGGATAGGGCGCCGGTGCGGGGCCGGATGCGGCGGCGCGGACGTAGTCGGTGGCGACACTGCGGCCCGCACGGCCGCTGAACGCGCGGGTCAGGCGGGTTTGCTCGGGCGGCAGCGCGTCCAAGGCTGCGGCCCAAGCGGGATGGATCGCGGCCTCTGGGCTGCGGAGGAAGGCGGTGCCGAGCTGGGCGGCACTGGCGCCCAGGGCCAGGGCTGCTGCCACGCCGCGCCCGTCGCCGATGCCGCCGGTCGCGATGACCGGGATGCGCACGGCGTCGACGATCGCGGGCACCAGGGCCATCGTGCCGACCATGGCGGTCTCGGCGCTGGCTGCGTCGAAGCAGCCGCGGTGGCCGCCGGCCTCCATCCCTTGTGCGACCACCGCGTCTGCGCCGGCTGCCTCGGCCGCGCGGGCCTCGGCGACCGTGGAGACGTTGGCGAACCAGGCGATGCCGCGCGATTTCAGCCGGGTTACGAAGGGTGCGGGCCATAGCCCCATCACGGAGCTGACGATCGGCGGCCCGGCGGCCAGCAGCGCCTCGGCCTGCGCCTCGAAATCCAGGGGTTTCGTGTCTGCGGCGTCTGGCGAAACCGGAGGGCCCCATTGGGCGAGGAAGGCGCGAACCTCTGCCTCGTGGGCGGGATCGCGGGTCGGGGCGGGGTCGGGGATCCAGAGGTTGAGCTGGAAGGCGCCGTTGCTGCGGGCACGGACGTCGCGCGCCCAGGCGGCGATGGCGTCGGGCGCCATCAGGAGGGCGCCGGCTGCCCCGAGACCGCCGGCATTGGAAACCGCGATGGACAGGCCGGGCGGGCAGGCGCCGGCCATGGGCGCGAGCAGGATGGGCAGGCGCAGGCCGTAGCGGTCGCAGAAGGCAGCGGCGCGGTTGCGGGGGAGGGGCATGGGGGTGCTCGTGCGGTGAGTGACCAGTTTTGGCGCGAGTTCCGCGCTTGTAAATCGCGCTCTGGTCGCGGCTGCGGCTGCGGGGCTACTGGATGGGTCCTGGGCCACCATATTCATGTCGGTGGGTATGAGGTGTCGACGGCATGGATGTGGTTGCAGCGTTTCGCGTGTTCGTTCGGGTAGCGGAATCGGGATCGTTCTCATCGGTTGCGCGGGAGTTGGGGGTGACGCAGCCGGCGGTGTCGCGGCAGATCAGCGCGCTGGAGGCACATCTTGGCGCAAGGCTGCTGCAGCGGACGACACGGAGCCTGGCGCTGACGTCGGACGGGCAGGATCTGCTGGGCCATGCGCGGGCGGTGTTGGAGGCGGTTGAGCGGGCGGAGGGTGCGGTGGGCCGGCATCATGCCGGGCCATCGGGGCTGGTGCGGGTGTCGTCGAGCGTGACGTTCGGGCGGGTGGTGATTGCGCCGCGGTTGCCGGAGCTGCTGGCGCGGTTCCCCAAGCTGGAGGTGGATCTGCGGTTGAACGACCGGCCGGCGGACCTGGTGCATGACGGAATCGACATCGCCGTGCGGGTGGGGCCGATCCTGGAGGCGACGCTGATCGCGCGGCGGATCGGGGAGGTTTCGCGCCAGGTGGTGGGGTCGGTCGAATACCTGAAGCGACGCGGGATGCCGCAGACTGTCGAGGCGCTTGCGGAGCATGAGTGCGTGCTGTTGGAGCAGTCGGCGCATCCGGATCTGTGGACGCTGGAGGGACCTAACGGGGTGCGGGAGGTCCGGGTCCATGGCCGGTTTCGGACGGACAGCGTCGAGGCGGTGCGGGTTGCCGTCATGAACGGGATGGGACTTGCCGTGCTGTCGGGCTGGCTGATGTCGCGGGAGCTGGCGGAGGGGTCGGTGGTGCCGGTGCTGCCCGCGTGGCAGCCGGCGCCGAGCCCGGTGCATGCGGTTTATCCCAGTCAGAGGAACCTGGCGCCACGCACGCGTGCTGTGATCGACTTCCTGGTGCAGGAGTTCCGATCCGACGCGGCTTTGTCCGGGCGAGCGCCGGCCAGCGCGGCGGCGTAGCGGCCACGGCTCCCCTGCCGGCGGGGAATTACGCCTTGCCGATGTTCCAGAAGGCGGTGATCTGGCAGGGGAAGACACCGGTGACGGAGCGGCGCCAGGCGGAAGGTTGCCAGTAGTAGCCGAGTGGGATGAACGGCACCGTCTCTATCGCGCGGACCTGGATGGCGTCGGCGAGGCGTTTGCGCTCGGGTTCGGCGGTGGCGTCGATCCAGTCGGAGCGCATGGTTTCGATGGCAGGGTCGGTGGGCCAGCCGAACCAGGCGCCGCGGCCGTTGGCGCGGAGGTTCTGGTGGATGGCGGGGTTCACCACGTCCGCACCGGACCAGGTGCTGTGGAACACGCTCCAGCCGCCTTTCTCGACGGGTTCCATGCTGGCCCGGCGCTGCGTCACCGTGCCCCAGTCGGTGCTGACCAGGTCCATGTTGAAGCCCATCTGCTGCATGACGTCGGCCGTCACCAGGCTGAGCGCGTGGATCTGCGGATAGTCGCTGGGGTCCAGCAGGACGGTGCGCTGGTTCGCGTAGCCGGCTTCCTTCAGGGCCTGGGCTGCTTTCTTGATGTCGTGGGTGCGGAGCGGGGCGTTACCGGCGTCGGTGCCATAGGTGGTGCCGCAGGCATAGACGCTCTCGCAGGCGGCCCACAGGCTGGTGTCGTCCCCGGCTACGGCGCGGAGGTGGTCGCGCTGGTCGATGCCGAGCAGCAGGGCGCGGCGGATGGCCGGGTTGTCGAACGGCGGGTGGAGGTGATTGACGCGCGCGCCGGCGTAGGTGCCCTCGCTGAGACGCTGGCCGACGACGACGTCCTTGTTGCGTTTGAGCAGCGGGATCAGGTCGTGGAGCGGGTATTCCCAGTAGTCCTGCTCGTTGTTGGCAAGTGCTGCGGCGGCGGTGGCGCTGTCGCTGATGATGGTCCATTCGATGCGGTCGAGGTTCGGGATGCGGCCGCCGGCGATGCCGTCGACGGGGCCGGGCGCTGGTTTGTAGCCGTCGAAGCGGGCCCAGACGGCGCGGCTGCCAGGGTTCCACTCGTCGCGCAGGAAGCGGTAGGGGCCGGAGCCGGTGGGATCGGTGATCTGCTTGAAGGCGTCGGTGGCGGCCAGGCGTTCGGGGAAGATGAAGCAGGGCATGGGGCTGGGTTTTCCCAATGCGGCCGGCAGCAATGGAAACGGTTTGGAAAGCTTGAAGCGGAAGCGGCGGTCGTCGATGGGCTCCAGCGCCGTGGTGAGCAGGGCGAGCGACTGGCCGAGGCTGTCGCGGGCCATCCAGCGCTTGATGCTGGCGATGCAGTCCGCACTGCGCACGGGCTCGTTGTCGTGGAAGCGGAGGCCCTCGCGGAGGGTGAAGGTCCAGGACAGGCCGTTGTCGTCCTGCGTCCAGCCCTCGGCCATGGCGGGGCGGGGGATGAATTTGGCGTCCATGGCGACGAGTTGGTCGTAGACGAGATAGGCGTGGTTGCGGGTGACGACGGCGGTGGTCCAGATGGGGTCGAGGCTGGTGAGGTTGGCCTGGGGGATAACGCGCAAGGTTTTTGCCGGCTGGGCGAGTGCGGGGGTGGCGAGGGTGGCGGCTGCTGCGGCCAGGAAGGTTCGGCGCGGGATCGGCAAGGCGGTTCTCCTGGTCGGTGCGGCCGTGACCCTCACCCCGGCCCTCTCCCCGTGGAGAGGGGGACGGTCAAGCGGTGATCTTGTCGATCTCGGCGAGGTCTTCGGGGGTGAGCTTCCATGAGCCGGCCTTGACGTTTGCGGCGATCTGTTCGGGTTTGGTGGCGCCGGCGATGACGCTGCTGACGGGCTCGCGGCAGAGGAGCCAGGAGAAGGCGAGTTCGAGGATGGTGTGGCCGCGGCCGGTGGCGAAGTCTTCGAGCTTTTCGGCGATGGCCCAGTTCTTGTCGGTGAGGTAGCGGTCGGCGAGGCGGGCGGTCTTGGTGAGGCGGGCGTCCTCGGGCATGGGGACGTTGCGCTTGTACTTACCGGTGAGCAGGCCGGAGGCGAGCGGGAAATAGGGCAGCAGGCCCAGGCCGTATTGGCGCATTGCCGGCATAAGGTCGGTTTCGTGGTGACGGACGACCAGGCTGACCTCATCCTGGCAGGAGACGAAGCCGGAAAGGTTGTGGGTGCGGGCGGTCCAGGCGGCTTCCACCACCTGCCAGGCAGGCAGGTTGCTGCAGCCGTAGTAGCGGATCTTACCGGCGCGGGTAAGGTCTTCGAGGGCGCGGAGGGTTTCCTCTATGGGGGTGAGGGGGTCGGGGCGGTGCTGCTGGTAGAGGTCGAGCCAGTCGGTCTTCAGGCGCTTCAGGCTGGCTTCGATGGCGGCGACGATGTAGCGGCGGCTGGCTCCCTTGAGGGTTTCGGCGTCATCCATGGGCATGGCGAACTTGCTGGCGAGGACGATGTCCTTGCGGCGGTCGCCGAGGAGCTGGCCGAGGACGGTTTCGGAGCCGCCTTTCTCGCCGTAGACGTCCGCGGTGTCGAAGAGGGTGATGCCGTGGTCGAGGGCGGCGTGGACGACCCGGCGGCTGGCTTCGAGGTCGATGCGGCCGCCGAAGTTGTTGCAGCCGAGGCCAATGGACGAGACGCGGAGGCCGGAGCGACCGAGGTTCCTGATCTCCATTATGCGTATTGCACCCCGCGGACACGGACGTGCGGTGAATCCCAGTCGATCGCGGGGCCGACGGGGACGATGCCATGGGGATTGATGGTCGGATGGCTCATATAATAGTGGGCCTTGATGTGGTGGAAATCGACGGTTCCACGGATGCCCGGCTGGGCATACAGGTCGCGGGCATAGCCCCAGAGATTGCGGTAGTCCGCCAGCCTGCGGATGTTGCACTTGAAGTGACCGACATAGACGACATCGAAGCGTAGCAGGGTGGTGAACAGACGCCAGTCGGCTTCGGTGATCGCGTCGCCGCAGAGGTAGCGGCGATGGGCGAGGCGGTCCTCCAGCCAGTCCAGACTTTCGAACAGGGGGTAGAGGGCGGCCTCGTAGGCCTTCTGCGTCGTGGCGAAGCCGGCCTTGTACACGCCGTTGTTGACGGTGTCGTAGATGCGGGCGTTCAGCGCGTCGATCTCGGGCCGCAGCGGCTCGGGATAGTAGTCGCCGGGGGCAGCGCCAAACGGGTCGAAGGCGGTGTTGAACATGCGGATGATCTCGGAGCTTTCGTTGTTCACGATGCTCCGGTGGTGGGTGTCCCAAAGGATGGGGACGGTGACGCGGGTGGTGATGGCGGGGTCGGCGCGGGTGTAGATCTCGTGGAGGTAGTGGGCGCCGTCGGGGTCGGGGATGACACCGGGTCCTGGCTCGAAGGTCCAGCCCTGGTCGGCCATGTGCCAGTGGACGACGCTGATGGGGATCATGTCTTCCAGCCCCTTCAACGCGCGGATGATCAGCGTGCGGTGGGCCCAGGGGCAGGCGAGCGAGACATACAGGCGATAGCGGCCGGGCTCGGGTGGGAACTTGTCGTCGCCGAGCTTGGCGCGGAAGCGGCTTTCGCTGCGCTGGAACGCGCCGCCGGTCTTGGACGTGTCATACCACTGGTCGTGCCAGCGGCCTTCGACGAGGAGGCCCATGATGATGTCCTTGTTGCTGGCGGCCGTTGCCCGCCCTACGAGGGGGACTTGCCTTCGGCCCGGCTCGCGATCTCGTTGATGAGCTTGCGCGTCATGGCTTCTCCGAAGGCGGCGAAGTCGTGGACTTCCACTACGAAACTGCCGGGACCGCCGATGACGTTGTTGCGATACCACTCGGCCAGGCCGCCGGGCGGGGCGACGTGGGCGTAGGTGTAGCTGATGGGATGGTCGTTGATGATGGCCAGTCCGTTGATGGTGACGCCGGCTTGAACGGCGTCGTCGCGGGCGGCGGTGATGTCGCGCCCGGCATTGTTGGTGCCGTCGCCGGCCACGTCGATCACGCGGCGGGTGGTTTCCACCGGGGCCTCGGCCAGCATCTGCATCGCGCGGTCCACCCCGGCGCTGATGCTGGTGCGGCCCCAGAACGAGCGGGGGGCGGCTGCCATGAAGTCGGTCATGGCGCGGGCGCTGGCGGGGTCGCGGATGATGCGCCAGTCCACGACGGTGCGCACTTCGTATGAGCCGGCGAATTCCACATAGGCGACCGCGATCGCGCCGATGGCGCCGTTGCGGATGGCAGTGAGCACGCGGGGGTCGCTGAAGGCGGCGGCGTAGCCCTGCTTCTGCATCTGGAATTCGGAATCGTCGATGCTGCGGGAGACGTCGCTCACGAGCACGAGGGCGAGATCGACGGGTTCTGCGGCCCGGGCATCGAGCGGCAGGATGAGCAGAAGAAGCAGGGCGAGCGCGCGCATGATGGGCGGCCTTCGTTTGCGAAGGCGGCAGCGTGACGCGTTTGGGGTGGGGAGGGGAAGCGTTTTCGGTGTTACTGGCTCGACCAGACGATCCGGTGCACCCAGGCGACTTCCGACAGGTCGAAGCTGCGGTCCTTGTGGGCGGGGTTGAGGCTTTTCAGTTCGATGCGTTTAGCGGAGCGGCGGGCCAGTTGCTTGGCCATCACCTCGCCGGCATTGGTGCGGGCCACGACGCGGTCGCCGCGGCGGATGGGGGCGGCGGGGGACACCACGACGGTGTCGCCATCGCGCAGCACCGGTTCCATGCTGTCGCCGGCGATTTCGAGCGCATAGGCGTGGGGGTCGCCGATCTCGGGCAGGCTCATCTCGTCCCAGCCGCCGCCCACGGGGAATCCGGCGTCGTCGAAGAAGCCTTCGGAACCGGCCTGGGCGAAGCCGAGCAGGGGGATGCGCCGGGGCGGGCGGTTCGAGCTGGACTGCCGCTGACCGGTAACGAGCGCTGTGAACTGTTCGAGGCTGGCGCCGGTATTGTCGAGCACCTTGGCGATGCTCTCGGTGCTGGGCCAGCGGTTGCGGCCGTCGGGCATGCAGCGCTTGCTGGGGTTGAACGTGGTCGGGTCCAGCCCGGCCTTCTTTGCCAGGCCCGATGCGGAGAGGCCGTATTCGGCTGCGAGGGTATCGAGCGCGCGCCAGATGTCGTTGTGTTTCATGTCCCGGGAATCCGTCTCAGGAATTGGTCGGCAGAGACATCTAACCTAGGAATAGCGACCGACGCAACTAGGAAACATGACCTTTCCTGACAATTACGCTTGCGTGATGCGCGCGCGGGGCTGGCGTCGCCCCGATCGGGGCGTATGCAGGCGGGATGGAATCGATCGAAAGCCGTGCGTCCTGGATCGTCGTCAGCGCGGCATTGGCGCTGTCCACGGTGGCGTTCGGGGCGCCGCTGGTGGTGGCTGTGGCGATGAAGCCGATCGCGGCCGGGCTCGAGGTGCCGCGCTCGGTGCCGGCGCTGGCGGGGTCCGCGACGTTCATCGGGTCGGCCGTGGGCGGGGTGTTGATGGGGTGGGTGGCGGAGCGGTGGGGCGCGCGGCTGCTCGCGGCGTTCGGGCTGGTGATGGTGGGGCTCGGGATGTGGCTGTCGGCACAGGGGAGCGTCGCGGCTCTGCTGGTGGGGCAGGGCGTGTTCGTAGGCTTTCTGGGCATGGCGTGCCTGTTCGCGCCGCTGGTGACGCTGGTGAGCCGGTGGTTCGACCGGCGCCGGGGCACGGCGGTGGCGCTGGTTTCGAGCGGGCAATACGTGTCCGGCATGCTGTGGACGAACCTGCTGGAATGGGCGGTGGACGGGTTCGGGTGGCAGGCGACGATGCTGGCGTACGGGGCCCTGGCGGTGGGGTTGATGCTGCCGGTGTGCCTGTTGTTGCGCGCGGCCCCGGCGCCTGTGGCGAGTGGCGGATGGCAGGGGCCTGTGGCGGGCGGGTTCGTGCTGGGGTGGCCGCCCGCGGTCGTGGGGACGCTGATCCCCGTCGCGATCTTCCTATGCTGCGTGCCGATGGCGATGCCGCCGGGACATCTGGTGAGTTTCTGTTCGGATATCGGGCTGTCGCCGGGGCGCGGCGCGACGATGATGTCGGTGATGCTGGGGGTGGCGTTCGCGGGCCGGCAGCTGTGGGGCTGGATGGCGGATCGCGTGGGCGGGCTGCAGACCGCGCTGGTGGGGAGTGCGGTGCAGGCGAGTGCGCTGGTGGGGTTCCTGGCGACGCGGAACGAGGCGCTGCTGTTCATAGCCTCGGCGGTGTTCGGGATGGGGTTCAGCGGCCTGGTGCCGGCCTATGTAATGGCGATCCGGGAGCTGTTTCCGAACCGGGAGGCGTCGTGGCGGGTGCCGGTGCTGCTGCTGGCGGGGCAGGGGGGGATGGCGGTGGGTAACTGGCTGGCGGGCGCGATCTATGACGGGTCCGGGGCGTATGAAGCGGCGTTTGCCGTGGGAATGGGGTTCAACCTGATGAACCTGATGGTGCTGGGCGTGCTGGCGGGGCGGCGTCTGCCGGGCCAGATGGTTACAGCCTGAGCGTGCGGGCGCGCCAGCGGTTGCGGATCAGCCGCATGGCCGGGCGCTCGATCCCGTAGCTGACGGCGGTTGCCAGGATCAGGGCGATGGCCAGGGCGGCGGCGATGCCGAGCCCATGCGGCATCCCGGCGCGGTCCGCCGCACCCATCACGATGTAGCCGGGGTATTCGTGCACCAAATAGAGCGAATAAGAGATGGAGCCGAGCCAGAGCAGCGGCGGTGCGGCCAGGAATCGCAGGCCGCCGCGGCATGACCAGCCGATCAGCGCCATAACGGCGAGGACCGTCGCGACCGAGCCCAGCGGGTTCGAACCGACCATGGCGTCGACACAGACGCCCAGGATCAACGCGGAGACGAGGCGGCCGTGGCCGCGCCACAGCCGATACAGCATCATGCCGGCGACGAGGAAAGGCGCCTCGTGCAGGCTGAGCAGGTGGCTCGCGCGCCAGGGGAAAGCGATGCCGAAATCCGCCAGCGGGACGACCGCGATCGCCAGCAGGACCCAGGCCAGTGCGAACAGGTGCACGAAGCGCCACAGCCCGGCCGCGAAGACTGCCAGGGCGAAGATGTAGAACCCGATCTCGACCCCCAGCGTCCAGTAGACGCCGGCCACGTTGCCGATGAACAGCTGGTTCTGCAGCATGGTCAAGTTGACCAGCACCTGCGTCGGCTGCAGCGCCACGTTGGGCAAGGGCCATAGCGCCACCGCTCCGACGATGATGGCGAGCGAGGCCCAGTAGGCGGGGTAGATGCGTGAGACGCGGCTGATGACGAAGTCCATCGGTGTCGCGCAGCGGTCGATCGTCCAGGAGATGACGAAGCCGCTGATCAGGAAGAACCACAGCACCGGGATGATGCCGAGATCCTGCAGGGTGATACCGAAGCCGATGGGCTCGAGCGGGGTGTCCTGGCCCAGCAGGAAGTTCGGGTAGCGCAGGGTCAGGTGGTAGACCACGACCCAGAGAGCGGCGGCGCCGCGGAAGGCGTCCAGTGCATACAGGCGGTCTTGCGGCCTGACCGGCGCCTCCATTCAGGCAGCCGGCTTGATGTGCAGGATTTCGCTGGCGTGTCGGGCGCGGCCGGCCTCGGTGGTGGTGTAGCGCGCGTCTGGCCGCCCGGCCGCGAATCCCATTCCGTTGAGGCGCACGAGGCAGGGGCCGTCCTTCAGGTCGGGCGGGCGGCCGTCATCGGCGGCCAGGACCAGGCGGTGCAGGGCGGCGCGGCAGCAGGTCTCTAGATAGGGTTCTTTCCACACAGGACGGTAGTTACCGGGACCGGGCGGACTTCTCAAGCGGGCGGGGATGGCGCAGAGAACCGGGATGACACCCATGATCGCCTCGGCCCTGACCCCGTTGCTGCGCCGTCTGGAGGCGGAGCGGGCGCACCGGCTGGCGATCCTCGCCTTACGGCTGGGGCTGGCCGGGCAGGATAGAGGGTCCGACGAGGGCCTGGCGACCGAGGCGCTGGGGATGCGTTTTGCCAACCCGATCGGGCTGGCGGCCGGGTTCGACAAGGATGCGCTCGCGGTTCGCGGCCTGTCGCGGCTGGGGTTCGGCTTCGTCGAGACGGGGACGGTGACGCCACTGCCGCAGGTCGGCAACCCGACGCCGCGCGTGTTCCGGCTGCAGGCGGATCGGGCGGTGATCAACCGGTACGGGTTCAACAACCTTGGGCTGCAGGCCTACGTGGCCCGGCTGGCCGGTCTGCCGCGGCGGCGGCGCGTGCCGGTGGGTGCCAACATCGGGCTGAACAAGACGGGCTCGGACCCGGCGCGGGACTATCCGGCGCTGATCACGGCTGTGGCGCCGCATGTGGATTACGTGGTGATCAACGTCAGCTCGCCGAACACGCCGGGTCTGCGGGACCTGCAAGGCGAGGTCGCGCTGCGGAGCATGCTGGCTGCGGTGCAGGCCGGCGTGGGCGATGGCGCCGGCGGCGGGCGGCCCCCGCTGCTGGTGAAGGTGGCGCCGGACCTGTCGGAGGCCGGTCTGGAGGCGGTGGTCGAGGCGGCGGTGGCGTATGGCGTGGATGGGCTGATCGTGGCCAATACCACCATCGCCCGGCCGGACACGCTGCGGTCCGCGGAAGCCGGGCAGGCGGGGGGGCTTTCCGGCGCGCCGCTGCTTGCGCCGAGCACGGCACTGCTGGCGCAGGCTTATCGGATGGCTGCGGGGCGGCTGGTGCTGATTGGCAGTGGCGGCGTGGAGACGGGGGGGGACGTGTTGGCAAAACTGCAGGCGGGCGCGTCGTTGGTGCAGGTCTACACCGCGTTCTCCTATCAAGGCCCCGCCCTGGTCGGGCGCCTGAAACGGGAGCTGCGCGTGGCCCTGCATCAGGCCGGATTCGGCAGCGTGGCGCAGGCGGTGGGGACAGCGGCATGAGATTTATCGACGGCATTTCGGACCTGGCGGCTGGGTATGACGGGCTGATCCTGGATCTCTGGGGCGTCGTGCATGATGGCGTGAACCCCTACCCCGGCGCGCGCGACTGCCTGGTCACGCTGCGAAATGCCGGGAAGCGGATCGTCATGCTGTCGAACGCGCCGCGGCGAGAGGCGCCGGTGCGCCGCCAGTTGGCGCGAATGGGAATTGAGGAGACGCTGTACGACGGCGTGATGACCTCGGGCGAGGCGTCGCACCTGCTGCTGCGCGATCGGCCCGACGAGTGGTCCCGGGGGCTGGGCCGCCGCGTCTTCCATCTGGGTCCGGAGCGGGACCGCAACGTGGTCGCCGGGCTGGACCTAGAGGTGCTGGATGGCCCGGAGGGGGCGACCTGCGTGCTGAACACCGGGCCCGACGACCACGCCAACCCTACCGACCCGGCCGCGTTCGACGATTTGCTGCAGGCCTGTGCCGAGCGCCGCCTGCCGATGATCTGCGCCAATCCGGACCTCGAGGTCATCCGCGGCGGCGTGCGCGTGGTCTGCGCCGGCACGCTGGCCCAGCGATACGTTGCCATGGGCGGCGACGTGCGCAACCTGGGCAAGCCGGACCCGCTGATCTACGCGCCTGTGCTGGCCATGTTGGGCCTGGACAAGGCGCACGTGCTGGCCGTGGGCGACGCGCTGCGGACCGACATCGCCGGGGCGCATGCGACGGGGGTGGATGCGTGCTGGGTGCTGGGCGGCCTGCACGGCGAACATCTGGGCGAGGATCGTGCCGCCATCGCGGCCGAGGCGCAGGCGGCCGGTTTTGCCCCCGTCGCAGCAGTGAAGTCGTTCGTCTGGTAAAAAACTACAGCTCTCTCCCTCGGGGAGAGGGTTGGGTGAGGGTCCGGCAGTAAGCGGATAAGTTCTAACGTCAGGCCAAAGCCCTCATCCCAGCCTTCTCCCAGACGGAGAAGGCGCTATCAAGCCCGCCCCGCCGCATGGCTCAGCAGGTTCGGATCAATCCGCAGGATCGCCATGGCCCGGCGCCACTTCGTCTCATACCCGTCGTCGAACAGGACGTCGTGCTTGGCGGGCGCAGTGAGCCAGATGTTGTCCTGCATCTCCTGGTCCAGCTGTCCGGGGCCCCAGCTGGCGTAGCCAAGCGCCAGGAGGCCCTCGCGGGGGCCGCGGCCGATGGCGATCTCGTGCAGGATGTCGAGGCTGGCGGTGAGGGCCAGGTCGTCGGCGATGGGCAGGCTGCCGTCCCCGGTCCAGTCGCTGGTGTGCAGGACGAAGCCGCGGCCGTGATCCACCGGGCCACCTTCGCACAGGCGGATCTGGCGGGCGGGGGGCGTGGGTTCCACGTCCAATTGCTGCAGCAGGCCTTCGAAGCTGGGCTTGATGAGCGGACGGTTGAGCACGATGCCCATCGCGCCTTCGTCGGTGTGGGCACAAACGAGGATGACGCTCTGCGCGAAACGGGGATCGTCCATGGCGGGCATGGCGATCAGAAGCTGTCCGGTGAGGAAGGCGGCGTCGATCATCGGCCCTATGTTGGTGAAGTCCGCGCCGGTGGCAAGCGCAGACGTCGACATCGTGGAGGTGACAGGGCCTTGGGCTGGGACTACGATTTCGGTCATCACGGTCGAGGGTTGAGGAACGATGATCAAGGTCGGTGACACCATCCCGAGCACGAAGCTGACGATGGCGACGGCGGACGGACCCAAGGAGACGTCGACGGACGACGTGTTCGCGGGCAAGAAGGTCGTGATGTTCGCGGTGCCGGGCGCGTTCACGCCGACGTGCAGTGCGCGGCATCTGCCGGGCTATTTGCAGAACGTGGAAGCGTTGCAGGCGAAGGGCGTCGATAGCGTGGTTTGCATGTCGGTGAACGACGGCTTCGTAATGGGCGCGTGGGCCCGGGACCAGGGTGTCGACGGGCGCATCCTGATGGTCGCGGACGGCAGCGGCGCGTTCACGAAGGCGTTGGGGCTCGAGCTGGATCTTACGGCGCGGGGCCTGGGCGTGCGCAGCCAGCGGTTTGCGATGGTGGTGCAGGACAGGACGGTGGTGTCGTTGGCGGTGGAGCCGCCGGGCGGGTTCGAGGTGAGCAAGGCCGAAAGCGTGTTAGCGGGTCTGTAAGCGGGGTCTGTAAGCGGGGTCTGTAAGTCTAGGCCGCCAGCTTTTGCTTGATGTCGGCGCGGAAGGTCGCGGCGATGTATTCGGCAAGCGCGTCCGTCACGGGCTGGCGGGCGGCCGTGCCCCGCAGCATGAAGATGCCGAAGTCGGGCAAAGGCGGCAGTCCTTCCTCGGGCCGGACTTCGCGCAAGTTCTCCGGCAACCAGGCGCTGGGGCCAACCGTGACGGCCAGGCCGGCCATGACCGGGGCGTGGGTGCCGATGAGCGTGCTGGCGTAGTAGGCAATGCGGTAGGGCCGGCCTGCTGCCTCGAGCGCCCTGCGAGCCGACAGGCTCCAGGTGCAATGGTCCGCGGCGAGCGCCACGGGGAGGGGATCCTGGCGGTGCGGCGCGTGACTGGTGGAGGTGATCCACGACAGCGGGCCGCGCCAGAGCGGAATGGCTGGCCAGCCAGCCGGCTCCTGCCCTTCGGAACACAGGGTCAGGTCGAGGTCGTCCTGGCGCAGCCGCTCGACCAGCAGGTGGCTGGGCAGGCACATCACATCCACCTGGACGGAGGGGTGGCTTTCGGCAAACCGTTTCAGGATGGTGGGGAGATAGCGCAGCGCGTAATCGTCGGGGATCCCGAGCCGAACGGTGCCGTGGACGGCCGGGGTTCGGAAGCTGGCCCAGATCTGGTCGTTCAAGGCCAGCAGTTCCCGCGCGCGGGACAGCAGGAATTGGCCGTGCGGCGTGACCTGTACCGCGCCGCCCCTGCCCCGGGTGAGCAGGCGTTGGCCGAGCGTCGCCTCCAGGCGCTGCATCTGCATGCTGACGGCCGATTGCGTGCGGCCGACGCGGGCGGCCGCCCGAGTGAAGCTGCCGTCCTCGGCGATGAACACGAAGACGCGGAGCAGGTCGGGGTCAAGGCCGAGTGGCAGGGACATGGTGTGCCTCCGACGTAGAAACATCAGCATCGCTGATGCGTCATATCAAAGCAATTCGTTTCTGTTATGAGGGTGCCAGGTCCATCTTCCGCCCGACCGAGCCGGTCAGACAGGAGATTTGCAATGGCAACTCGCAGCCTTCCCTATGTGTCCACATCCCTCCGCGCGCCCCTGCGGTCGATGCCGGGCAAGCTCTGGGGGGCGGCGTGCGCACTGATGCGCGTGCGATCCACCCGGCGCCTGCTGGCGGAGATGGAGCCGCGCATGTTGGCCGATATCGGGATTAGCCATGGCCAGGCGCATCGCGAGGCGAGCCGGCCGTTCTGGGATGTCGACACGCTTTGCTAGACTTTATCGTGTCACGGTGGGGGGCCAAGGCACTCCACCCTACGGCTTCACCGAACGCCTGATGGCCAGAGCACGACGCGGACGGTCTGCAGGATGATCATCACGTCGAACAAGACGGAAAAGTTCTTCACGTAATAAAGGTCATAGCTGAGCTTCGAGCGTGCGTCGTCGATCGATGCGCCGTAGGGGTAGTTGATCTGCGCCCAGCCGGTCAGGCCTGCCTTTGCGGCGTGGCGCTCGTGATATAGGGGCAGGTGGCTGGCGAGCATCGCCACGAACTCCGGTCGCTCTGGCCGGGGGCCCACGAAGCTCATTTCGCCCCGCAGCACGTTTACCAACTGCGGCAGTTCGTCGAGGCGCGAGCGGCGCAGGAAGTTGCCGAGGCGGGTGATGCGGGCGTCCTTGGTCGCGGCCCAGACCGCGCCGCCGCGCTCGGCGTCAACCAGCATGGTGCGCAGCTTCAGGATCTGGAACTCCTTCCCATGCAGCGTAACGCGGGTCTGCCTGTATAACGAAGGTCCACCATCCTCGAGCTTGATCGCGAGCATCGCCACTGCGAGCACGGGACCGAGCAGTACAAGACCGACGAGGCTGGCAACCAGGTCCAGCGCGCGCTTCAGAACGCGGTCCAGGACGGTCATGTGGAAGCCGTCGGAATAAAGCAGCCAGCCCAACTCGACGCGCTTGATATCGACCCGGCGGACCTCGCGTTCGACGAAGCCGAGGTAGTCCGACACCAGAAAGCCCTTGATCTTGCAGTCCAGTAGGCCGTGAAGATCCATGCCGCGGCGCTCGTCGGGGGCGACGACGATCTCGTCCGGCGCGATCCGGAGCGCGGCGTCGCGGACGCCGCC
>JAYVEG010000055.1:0-18370 GCA_043748985.1 Rhodospirillales bacterium | reverse complement strand
ACGCCGGGCGGTGAGCTGCCTGTGGCTGTGATCGTGTGTCCGTGATGTCGTGAGCGCTGCGGCGAAAGACCCGACGGCAGGCGGCTTGCCGAAGGATTTGCGGCCGCGGCAGGCCAGCACGATCTGGGTTTATTGGCGGTTGGCGGGCGGATTCTGGCGGGGTCCGACGGCGGGGCGGGCCTGGACGTATACGGCGATGACGGTGCTGCTGGTGATCGCCAACATCGGCGTGCAGTACGGCGTGAACAAGTGGAATGCGTTCTTCTTCAACTCGCTCGAGGCGAAGCGGGCGGATGTCGTGCTGTCGGCGATCGGGTTGTTCGCGATACTGGCGGTGGCCTGGGCTTCGATCTCGGTGTTCCAGTTGATCGCACGGATGCGGTTGCAGGTTTATTGGCGGCAGTGGCTGACGGAGCGGCTTGCAGCGCGGTGGCTGGGGGACCAGCGGTTCTACCGGTTGACGATCGTGGCGCCGGATCTGGATGCGCCGGAGTTTCGCATCGCCGAGGATGCGCGAGTGGCGACGGAGCCTGTGGTGGAGTTCGGCACCGGGATCATGAATGCGGTGCTGACGGCGGCGGTGTTTTTCGGCGTGCTGTGGGTGGTGGGCGGCAGTGCCACGGTGGGCGGGGTTGAGATCCCCGGGTTCATGGTGTTAGCGGCGGTTGGGTATTCGGCGGTTATGTCGGGGTCGATGCTGTTGTTCGGGGGGCCGCTGATCGGGAGGATCGAGGCGAAGAACGCTGCCGAGGCGCAGTTGCGGACGGAGCTGGGGCGGGTGCGGGAGAACGCCGAGAGCATTGCCCTGATCGGTGGCGAGGCGGACGAGACGCAGGGGCTGCGGGCGACGCTGTCGGCGCTGGTGGCGGCATGGATGCGGCAAATCAGCCAGCTGGCGCGGATGACGTGGCTGGCGGGGGCCAACTGGGCGGTGGCGCCGGTTTTTCCGTTGTTGATGGAGGCGCCGAACTATCTTTCGGGCAATCTGTCGCTGGGCAGCCTGATGCAGACGGCGGCGGCGTTCGCGCAGGTTCAGGTGGCGTTGAACTGGCTGTTCGACAACTATCCGCGGATCGCGGAGTGGTTGGCGTCGGCCGGGCGGGTGACGCAGTTGTGGGCGGCGTTCGGGCATCTGGATGCTTCGGTGGGCACGGATAAGAGTGATCGGATCGTGGTGGACGACAGCCCCGACGACCGGCTGCGTTTGGAGGGGTTGTCCGTTGCGCAGTACAACGGGCGGGTCATGATCGACGAGGCCGACACGGTGATCGAGCCTGGGGATCGCGTGTTGCTGACGGGGGAGAGCGGGTCTGGCAAGAGCACGCTGATCCGGGCGATTGCGGGGTTGTGGCCTTGGGGGTCGGGGCGGGTGTTGTTGCCGCCGGGTCGATCGGTCGCGTTCCTGCCGCAGCGGACCTATATCCCGCATGGGACGCTGCGGTCGGTGCTGCAGTATCCGAAGGTGCATGAGGCGGTGCCGGACAAGGTTCTCGTGGCGGCGCTGGAGCGGTGCGGGCTGCATGGGCTGGTGAAGCGGCTGGACGAGGATGACCGATGGGACAAGCAGCTGAGCGGGGGGGAGCAGCAGCGGATCGGATTTGCGCGGTTGCTGGTGCAGCGGCCGGGGCTGGTGATCATGGACGAGGCGACGGCGGCGCTGGACACGCATAGCCAGGAGTCGATGATGATGCTGTTCCAGGATGAGCTGTCGGGAACGATGGTGATCAGCGTGGGACATCGTTCCGAGTTGGAGGCGTTTCACACGCGCAAGCTGACCTTGCGGCGGCATGCGATGACGGAGGAGCCTTCGGAGGAGACGGTGCAGCGGCGGTTGCGGCTGGCTTCGATCCTGCGGCGGGGGTTGCGGCCTCGGGCTTCGCCTGATCCTTCTAGGACTTTGGTGCGGTAGGGGCTTCCTTCGTTTGTGGGGGGCTGTGGGGATTTAAAGGACAAGTGAACACGAAGGGGGCGGGTCTACTTGCCTGGGTTGCGACGTGATTGCTGAGGTTGCATTTCGGGGTGCTTCGCGCGGTGGGGGCGTCATTATTTGAGACCGGGTATTCGATTACGAGGGCTTTGGGTTTTTAGAGGCCCAGGACTTCGCGGTAGCGGCGGAAGCAGGCGGCGCCGCATTCGAGGCGCATGAGGGCGCCTTCGGCGAGGGCGGGGGCCCAGGCGGAGTTCTGCTTCACGAGGGGCCAGGCGGCTTCGGCGTTCCAGGCTTCGCTGTGCTTGATGTCGAGGACGGCGTGAAGGTCGAAGTAGTGGCGGTCCTTGCCGGAGATGCCGAGTCGGCGGAGGCCTTCGCCGACGAGTTTCGCGCGGCCCGGGGCGGTTTGTTCGATGACGCCGAGGGCGCCGACGGAGTGGTAGGCGTAGCGGCGGCTGGCGGCGAGGCCGGCCATGGTGTTGGCGAGAGCCAGGGCCTCCCAGACGGTGGAGTCGATGCTGGGGTGCAGGCCGAGGGTTGTGGCCAAATGTTCGAGCATGGGGCCGTGCATACCCTTCTCATTGCCGCGGCCCATCTCGTCCCAGTAGTTGCGGGCGAGTTCGAGCTTGGCGGGGGTGGGCAGGCGCATCTGGGTCATGGCGGTGAGGTCGTCGAAGCCGGCTTCACCCGCGACTTCCTGTTCGAGGAACCACTTCATCTCGTCCATGGATGCGTGTTCGGCGAGGTAGGGGAAGAGAGGATCGTTCTGGCCGGGTCCGGTGTGTTCCAGTTGTTCGAACCAGGTGACGAAGCCGTCGGGGTCGGTAGGGGCCTGGGCGGCGCGGGCGATGACGTCGGCGCGCTGCTGTTCGAGCCAGCGGCCTTCCTCGAGCCACAGGGCGGCGTTCAGCTCGATCGCGTTCTCCCAATCGGCGGTGGGGAGGGCGGGGCTGAAGCGGGCGGCGTTGAAGGCGGCAAGGCGGCGATGCCAGCGGTCGTTTTCGGTGAGGTTGGCGAGGTTGCTACCGTCGGGCATTTTGGTCGTTCCTGTGCTCGACCGTCAGCAGGACGGCCGCGATGCGATCTGTGGCGGCATAGACGCCGGATTCGAGTTCCTCGCCGAAGACGTCGGGGTCGATTTCCTCGTAGCGCCAGGCCATGTCGATTTTCGCAAGTCGGGCGGCAGCGGCGTCATGGAAGGGGTCGTTACCGCGCACGATGGCGGCACCGGTGTAGAGGAGAAGGGTGCCTCCCGGTGCAAGGCGGTCGAGGGCGGCGTCTAGGATCATGAGGGAGAGGCCGGCGCCGAGGGGACCGCCGCCGTGCCGATAGGCGCGCTCGGCGGGGTCGACGAGGTAGGGGGGGTTGGCGACGATGAGGTCGAACCGGCCAGGGATGGCGGCGAGGAGGTTGCTGTTGACGGCGGTGATGGCGACGCCGTTGAGGGCGGCGTTGGCGCGTGTGATGGCGAGGGCGGCGTCGTTGATGTCGGCGGCGTAGACGTCCGCGGCGGGGCAGGCGCGGGCGATCAGGGCGGCGCCGGGGCCGGCGCCGCAGCCAATATCGACGGCGCGATGGATTTGGCGGTGGGAGCGGTCCAGCCAGTAGGATGTGGCGCGGGCGAAGCGGTAGGTGTCGGGGCCGAAGAAGACGGCGTCGGCGGCGGTGGTGGGGTAGGCGGAGTGAAGGAAGGTCATGCCGTCGAGGTCCGAGAGACGGACGAGGCTGCGCCAGCCGTCTTCGTGGGGGGCCAGGACGTTGGCGTTGCGCATGGCGTCGACGATGTCTTGGGGAATTGTTCCGGGCATGAAGGGACGGGACCAGCCGAAGACGTCGTGCAGGTCGCGGGCCCAAGCGGCGCCGGAGCGGGCGTTGACGCGGGCGTGGGTGGCCGGGGTGGGTGCGACGAACCGGTAGCCGGTGGCCTGCACGCGACGTGCAAGGTCGACGAGCCCGTCGGTTTCCCCCCTGATTATTGTGTCGAGCATCATCGCTTAAGTCGGCAGATCGGGCCAGGTTGCAAGCGGGGTTGTTCGATGTCGCGAAATTTTCGCGGTTGGCGGAAGGCGGGGATGAACGGAGCTGGCCGGATGGCAGGGTGATCAGGGGGTGGAAGAAGTAGGAGAACACGAAGAGTGTTGTCTTGCCGGACCGCCTTGTTGGTGAGCGTCGAGGGACCGTCTTTTTCAGGCGCTTCGCGCGTGCCTGGGCGTTCCGGGGGCTGTCCTGGTAAGAATGCGATCGTCCTGCCTTCAGGGAGGGGAACCGCGGGGGTGGGACGCTCCCGTCAGGGTGGGGGGATGGGGCGGAGCAGCGGGCCGAGCACGTCGATGACGCCGTAGATGAGGAGCTGGACGCCGATGCAGAAGAGCAGGAAGGCGGAGAGGCGGGTTACGGTGCGGCTGCCGTTGCGGCCGAGGATGTCGGAGAGGCGGTCGGCGTAGGCATAGGAGATGGCGATGACGACGGCGAGTATTGCTGCGGCTGCGGCGACGCCGGCGAAGAAGGCGCCGACGCCCGCCGCCGGGTGCCCGGCGCCGATGGCGACGGCGACGGCGATGGTACCGGGGCCGGTGGTGAAGGGGAGGGTCAGGGGGAAGAAGGCGACGTCGTCGGGGGCGCCGGCGTCCGCACCTTCGGCCTGCTGCTGCTTGCGGGTGTCGCGCTTTTCGGGGGCGCCGAGGAGTTCCCAGGCGAAGAGGGCGAGGACGAGGCCGCCGGCGATGCGGAGGGCGGCGATGGTGATGCCGAAAACGCTGAGGATGTAAGAGCCGCCGCCGAGGGCCGTGAGCATGACGATGAGGGAGTAGGCGCCGACCTTGCGGGCGAGGCGGACGCGCTCGGCGTGGGTGCGATCAACGGTGGCCTCGCGGAAGATGAAGGCGCCGGTGACGGGGTTCACGATGCTGAACAGGGCCGGGAAGGCCATGAGGAAGGCGGCGAGGGCGTCGGTGAGCCATGGGTTCATGGTTTACGGCGTAGGGGCAGACTGGTGCGGTAGGCGACGCGCTTGAGGGCGAAGGCGCTTTCCACGCCGCGGACGCCGGTGATGCGGGTGAGTTTGGTGCGGAGGAACTCCTCGTAGGCGCCGAGGTCGGGGGCGACGACGCGGAGGAGGTAGTCGCTGGCGCCGGACATGACGTAGCACTCCATGACTTCGGGCAGGTCGGCGATGGCCTGCTCGAAGGCGGCGAGGTGATCCTCGGTCTGTGCGCTGAGACGGACTGAGACGAAGACGTTGACGGGGAGGCCGACGCGGTCCTGGTCGAGCAGGGCGACGTAGCCGCGGATGATGCCGCCTTCTTCGAGAAGGCGCTGGCGGCGGTGGGCGGGGCTGGGGGACAGGCCGGCGACGTCGCCGAGTTCCGCGCTGGTGGCGCGGCCGTCGCGTTGCAGGTGGTCCAGGATGGCGTGGTCGATCCGGTCAAGTCGCATCGTGTTTGTGAACGATCCTTCGATGATGCAGTGCAGCATTGGCAGGTTATGCCAATTTTAGCCGCGTTGGAAGGCCAGTGTGGCAGCACCCGCTACGACGATCCGGGGTATAGTATGCGGTCAGCGCATTGGAGGCTTGCGATGGATATCGGTGTAGCACCTGCCCTTTCTGTCCCGAGCGTCCCGGACGCGATCGATCTTGGGAGCAGGTATACCGCTCTCGATCGGCCGGTGCTGCTGTCGGGGGTGCAGGCGCTGGTGCGGGCGCTGCTGGAACAGGCGCGGCTGGATCGGGCGGCCGGGTTGCGGACGGCGGGGTTGGTTTCAGGGTATCGGGGGTCGCCGCTGGGGGGGGTGGACCAGGAGCTATGGCGGCGAGAGGCGTTGTTGACGGCGGCGGATATCCGGTTCCAGCCGGGGCTGAACGAGGATTTGGCGGCGACGATGCTGTGGGGGAGCCAGCAGATCGATACGTTCCCGGGCAAGCGCGTCGATGGCGTGTTCGGGATGTGGTACGGCAAGGGGCCGGGGGTGGACCGCAGCGGGGATGCGTTCCGGTGCGCGAACACCATCGGGACGTCGCGGCTGGGGGGTGTGCTGGCGGTGTCGGGGGATGACCATGCGGCGCATAGCTCGGTGTTTCCGCACCAGACCGATGGGATTTTCCAGAGCGTCAATATCCCGGTGCTGGTGCCGGCGGATGTGCAGGAGATCATCGATCTCAGCTTGGCCGGGATTGCGTTGTCGCGGTTCTCGGGGCTGTGGGTGGGGTTGAAGACGATCGCGGAGACGGCGGAGCAGCATGGGCTGGCGGTCGTGCCGTCGGTGCGGGAGTTCGTGACGCCGGGGATTACGTTGCCGGGGCATGGGTTGAATTTGGACCCGGGGCTGCCCTGGCCGGCGCAGCGGCGGGAGCTGGAGCGGCGGGTGATCGAGGAGCGGTTCCCTGCCCTGTTGGCCTGGGTTCGGGCGAATGGGCTCGATCGGGTGATGCATGGGGGAGCGGGGGCGGAGATCGGGATTGTGACGGTGGGGAAGGCGCATCATGACACGATGCATGCGCTGCGGCGGCTGGGGCTTGCGGGGCATCCGGGGATTGCGGTGTTCAAGGTGGCGATGGCTTGGCCGTTGGAGGGCTCGGGGGTGCGGGCGTTCGCGGCGGGGAAGCGGATGCTGCTGGTGGTGGAGGAGAAGCGGTCTCTGGTGGAGATGCAGCTGCGGGATGCTCTTTATAATCAGGGCGACCGGCCGTTGGTGCTGGGTAAGACGGACCTGGCGGGGGCGACGCTGCTGCCGGCGACGCTGGAGCTGTCGCCGGAGTTGCTGATGGCGGCGTTGGGGCGGATGCTGCCGGGGTTCGGGATTGCGGTGCCGGAGGTGGCTGGTCTGCCGGCGTTGGGGCGCGAGGGGTTGCTGGCGCGGGCGCCGATGTTCTGCGCGGGGTGTCCGCATAACACCAGCACGGCTTTGCCGGATGGCAGCTTCGCGATGGCGGGGATCGGGTGCCATACGATGGCGGTCAGCACGAGTGCCGAGACGAAGACATTCAGCCAGATGGGTGGCGAGGGCGTGCCCTGGGTGGGGCTGGAGACGTTCACGACGCTGCCGCACATGTTCGCCAACATGGGGGATGGGACGTATCAGCACTCGGGGCTGCTGGCGATCCGGCAGGCGATCGCGGCCAAAACGCGGATGACCTACAAGATTCTTTATAACGATGCCGTCGCGATGACGGGGGGGCAGCCGGCGGAGGGGGCGCCGACGGTGCTGAGCATCGCGCGGCAGTTGAGCGCCGAGGGGATCGGGCTGCTGGCGGTCGTAGCCGATGACCCGGCGCGGCTCCCCTCCCCTGCTGCGCTTCCGCCGGGCACGCTGCGGCATGGGCGGGACGAGTTGGATGCGGTGCAGCGGACGATGCGCGAGTATGCCGGGGTGAGTGCGATCATCTATGACCAGGTGTGTGCCACGGAGAAGCGGCGGCGGCGGAAGCGGGGGAAGATGGCGCAGGCGGAGACGCATGTGTCGATCAACACGCGGGTTTGCGAGAATTGCGGGGATTGCACGGTGCAGTCGAACTGCATCGCGATCGAGCCGGTGGACACGGATTTTGGGCGCAAGCGGCGGATCAGCCCGACGAGCTGCAACACGGACATGAGCTGCCTGAAGGGGTTCTGCCCTAGCTTTGTCACCAGCAAGGGTGCGGCGCCGGCGGTGGATCATGCCGGGCGGTGGCAGGCGCGGGAGGCGGAGTTGGCGGCGGGGTTGCCGGCGCCGGTGTTGCCGGGGCTGGGGCGTCCTTGGCGGGGGCTGTTCGCGGGGATCGGGGGGGGCGGGATCGTGACGTGCAGCGCGATCGTGGCGATGGCGGCGCATCTGGAGGGGCACCAGGTGAGCACGCTGGATTTCACGGGGCTGGCGCAGAAGAACGGCGCGGTCGTGAGCCATGTTCAGATCGCGGAGGGGGTGCTGGACGTGGTGCGGATTCCGCTGGGCGAGGCGGATTTGCTGCTGGGGGCGGATCTGGCGGTGGGGGCGGATCCCGATGTGCTGGGGCGGTGCTCGGCGCGGGCTGGGGTGGTGGGGAACCTCGATCTGCAGGCGGGGGCGGCGTTCCTGACGGAGCGGGATGTGCGGGTTGATGCGGGGCTGCATCGCCGGGCGATCGAGCGGCATACGGACCGGGTGGCCTCGGTATATCTGCGGGGCAGCCTGGTTGCGGAGCGGCTGTTCGGAACGGCGCAGGCGGTGAACACGGTGCTGCTGGGGATCGCTTGGCAGAGGGGGTTGGTGCCGTTGGGCGAGGCCTCGCTGTTGCGGGCGATCGAGTTGAACGGGACGGCGGTGGCGTTGAACCGGCGGGCGTTCCTGTGGGGGCGGATGCTGGCGGAGCGGCCTGGGCTGGTGGGGGAGATCCTGTCGGACGAGGCGGCGTTGCCGGATGGGCTGGATGCGGTGGTAGCGCGGCGGACGGCGGAGCTGATCGCGTATCAGGGGCCGGCTTTGGCGCGGCGGTATCGGGTGCTGCTGGAGGCGACGGTGGCGCGCGAGACGGAGATTGCCGGGCAGCCGGGGGCGTTGTCGCGGGCGGTGGCGGAGGGGGCGTTCCGGGCTTTTGCCGTGAAGGACGAGTATGAGGTGGCGCGGCTGCATGCCGCCGCCGCGTACGGCGAGTCGCCGGTGTTCCATTTGGCGCCGCCGTTGATCTCGGGGGTGGACCGGGCGACGGGGCGGCGGCGGAAGGTGGCGATCCCGGGCTGGGTGGCGCTGCCGCTGTTCCGGGTGTTGCGGCATGGGCGGGTGCTGCGGGGAACGGTGTTCGACGTGTTCGGGTGGCAGCAGGAGCGGCGGGCGGAGCGCGCGTTTGCGGCGCGGTATGAGGGGGATTTGCAGGCGGTGCTGCCGCGGCTGCGGGCCGACAGGATGGCGGCGGCGGTGGCGCTGGCGGAGCTGCCGATGGCGGTTCGGGGGTTCGGGCCGGTTAAGGCGGCGGCGATGGTGGATGCGGGGGCGCAACGGGATGTGCTGCTTGCGCGGTTGGAGGGGGCGGTTGTTGTGGGGGTCGCGGCTTAGGTTTGGGTTTCTGGCGCTTTTGCTGGTTGGGTGGTGGGGTGCACCCATTCTATGCCAGCTGCCAGAGCCGGCTATCGGTGTTGCGGCGAACCCTCAGTCCGGCCCTATGTCAGGGGGAGAGGGAGAAGACGGCGGTCGCGCATGACCGCGTTTGACGCCTATTGGGCAGTGGCCAACCTACTCTATATTGGGAACAACAAAGGGAGGCTGCGATGCTCGATCATACGGACCCTAATTCGCTGATCGTGGATGCGGCGCGGCGATTTTCGCAGGAGCGGCTGGCGCCGACGGCTGCGGCGCGGGAGCTGGCTGGGGTGATCGAGCCGGAGATCGTGGCGGCGCTGGGGGAGATGGGTTTTCTGGGGGCCACCAACAGCAGCGAGTGGGGGGGGAGCGAGATACCCTATGAGGCGTATGCGCAGGTGGTGGAGGAGATCGCGGCGGGGGATGGGTCGGTTTCGACGCTGGTGAGCGTGCATAACGCGCCGACCTGCGAGATCCTGGAGAAGTTCGGGACGGATGCGCAGAAGGAGCGGTGGCTGCGGCCGATGATGACGGGTGCAGCGGTGGCGAGCTTTGCGCTGACGGAGAGCGGGGCCGGTTCGGATGCTTCGGCGATCCGGACGCGGGCGGTTCGGACGAATAGCGGGTATGTGGTGAACGGCAGCAAGCAGTTCATCAGCAATGCGCGGATCGGGCAGACGACTATTTTGTTTGCGGTTACGGACCCGGCAGCGGGGAAGAAGGGGATTTCGGCGTTCGTTGTGGCGAACGACACGCCGGGTTTCTCAGTGGCGCGGGTGGAGCACAAGCTGGGGCAGAAGGCTTCGGATAGTTGCGCGCTGGCGTTCGACGAGATGCAGGTGAGCGACGAGCAGCGGATCGGGGCAGAGGGCGAGGGGCTGAAGATCGCGCTGAGCACGCTGGAGAGCGGGCGGATCGGGATTGCGGCGCAGAGCGTGGGGATGGCGCGGGCGGCGCTGGATTATGCGATCGCCTATGCGAAGGAGCGGAAGCAGTTCGGCAAGCCGATCATCGAGCACCAGGCGGTGGCGTTCCGGCTGGTGGAGGCAAAGACGCAGCTGGCGGCGGCGCGGGAGCTGACGTTGCGTGCGGCGCGGCTGAAGGATGCCGGGCAGCCGGCGTTAGAGGCGGCGGCGATGGCGAAGCTATTTGCGAGCGAGGCGGCGGAGCGGATCTGCTCGGCGGCGATCCAGACGCTGGGGGGGTATGGGTATCTGGCGGATTATCCGGTGGAGCGGATCTATCGGGATGTGCGGGTCTGCCAGATTTATGAAGGCACGAGCGACGTGCAGAAGATCATTCTGAGCAGGATGCTTTGAGCTGCTGCCTCTCCCGCGGGAGGGGGTGGGGTGAGGTTCTTTCGGACTAGCGAGATCTTGCGCGGGGCTGCAACCCTCACGCAGCCCTTTTCCGAAGGGAGAGGGCTTCCGAGGCGGTGCATTCTGCTTGGCTTGTTGTTCACGGCGGCGGTCCCTGCGCAGGCCTGCGTGCGGGTTGCGGAGGTGCCGCTGCGGCTGGTGGACGGGTTTCCGGTGGTAGGGGCGAGTCTGGCGGGGCGGTCGGTGAGTTTCGTGGTGGATACCGGGGCGCAGGGGATGCTGGTGACACCGGGGATCGCCGAGATGCTTGGGTTGCCGCTGAGTGGGTTGACGCGGGTGTTCGGGACGGGGGGGAGCCAGGCGGCGCGGGTGGTGGGATTGCCGGGGTTGCGGCTGGGTGGGGCGGCGATGGCGGAGTTGTCGGCGCCGGTGCTGGCGCTGCCGGTGGCGTTGGAGGTGGCGCCACCGCTGGCGGGGCTGCTGGGAGCTTCGCTGTTGTCTCGGTTCGATCTTGAGTTCGATCTGCCCGGCGGGCGGATGGCGCTTTGGGCGCCGGGGGATTGCGCGATGCCACGTGGGACGGTGCTGCCGCTGGAGGTGTCGCGCGCCGGGGAGGCGTTCGTGCCGGTGCGGGTGAACGGGCAATCGCTGCTGGCGCTGGTGGATAGCGGGAGCCGGGCGACGATTTTGTCGGAGGCGGTGGCGCGGCGGTTGGGAGTCTCGGCGCCGGCTTCGGCGAATACGGCGCCGGGGGTGGATGGGGTGCGGCTGCCGGTCGGGCATACGCGGGTGCGGCTGGGGCTGGGGGACGAGGCGGCAGTGGAGGTGCCGGTGAGTGTGGCGCCGTTGCAGTTGGATCGCGGGGATATGCTGCTGGGGCTTGACCAGCTGGGGCGGCGGCGGGTCTGGGTGTTGTATGGGCGGGGGGTTGCGGTGTTCGGGGGTTAGGCGGCGGCCATGGATGCGAGGACCTGGTGGGCGGCTGCGGCTGGGTCCGGGGCGCGGGTGATGGGGCGGCCGACGACGAGGTAGTCGGCGCCGGCGGCGATGGCCTGGGCTGGGGTGGCGGTGCGTTTCTGGTCGTCGGGGGGGCTGCCGGGCAGGCGGATGCCGGGGGTGGCGACGAGCAGCGGGGCGCCGGCGAGGCGGCGGAGTTCGTTGGGGTCGTCGGCGGCTGAGGCGATCAGGCCGTGGGCGCCGGCCGCTGCGGCGGTGCGGGCGCGGAGTGCGATGAGGTCCGGGACGGTGTGGTTGTAGCCCATGGCGGCGAGGGCGGCGTCGTTTTGGCTGGTGAGGACGGTGATGGCGAAGACCAGGAGGTTGGTGCCTTTGGCGCCTTCGGCAGCGGCGGCGACGATTTCGGGGTCGCCGTGGACGGTGACGATGCGGGCGCCGCGGTTGGCGACGGCGGCGACGCCGCGACGGACGGTTTCGGGGATGTCGTACATCTTATAGTCGAGGAAGACCTGCTTTTTGCCGGCGACGAGGTCGTCGACGAGGGCGTGGAATTCGCGGTCGAAGAACAGCCACATGCCGATCTTGTAGAAGCGGACGCTGTCGCCGAGGCGGGCGACGAGGGTGCGGGCCTCGGCCACGGTGGGCACGTCCAGGGCGACGATCAGGCGGTCAGCAAGGCGGGCGGGGAGGTCCATTGCTTCGGTCTAATGTCGAGGCGGCGAAATTCATAGGGCGGGATTGCGGCGCAGGCGGGGGCTGGCGAGCCGGCTGGACAGCATGACGGTGCTGGACGACAGGCGGTTCGAGATCCGGACGAGCAAGCCGTTCCCGATGATGCTGTTGGCGCTGGGGGCGAACTCCTGCTTCATGATGCCGGAGCGGGTGGCCAAGACGGACGCGTTCAAGGCGATCGACAGCTTCGTGGGCAGCGGGCCGTTCCGGTTCGTGGCCGATGAGTGGGTCAGCGGGTCCAAGGTCGTGTATGCGCGGAATACGGATTACGTGCCGGGGGTGGGCGTGCCGTCGTTCAGCGCCGGGGCGAAGGTGGTCAATCTGGACCGGGTGGAGTGGCTGATCATGCCGGATTCCGCCACGGCGGCGGCGGCGTTGCAATCGGGCGAGGTGGATTGGGTGGAGCAGCCGCTGATCGACCTGGCGCCGATGTTGAAGCGGAACCGGGACATCGTGGTGAAGAACTTCGATCCGTTCGGGGCGGTGGGCGTGGTGGTGTTCAACCATCTGAACCCGCCGTTCGACAACCCGAAGCTGCGCCAGGCGCTGTTGCCGGCGTTGAACCACGCGACGTATCTGTCGGCGGTGATCGGCGACCAGGCGGACTTCAAGCGGACCGGCGTGGGCGTGTTCCCGCCGGGCACGCCATTGGCGAACGGGGCCGGTCTGGAGGCGCTGACGGGGCTGCGGGACCTGGACGAGGCGCGGCGGCTGGTGAAGGCGAGCGGCTATAAGGGCGAGCGGGTTGTCCTGCTGGGGCCGACGGATTACCCGACGATCGGGGCTGTGGCGACGATGACGGAGGCGCTGTTCCGCGAGGTGGGGCTGAACGTGGATTTCGTGGCGACGGATTTCGGCACGATGATCAGCCGGCGAGCGAGCCAGGAGCCGGTTGAGAAGGGCGGCTGGAGCACGTTCTGCACGGCGGCGCTGGGGGTATCAGGTGGCCAGCCCGATCTCGAACAACATGATCCGGGGGTTGGGCAAGGCCGGGTGGTTCGGGTGGCCGAGCAGCCCGCGGTTGCAGGCGCTGCGGGGCGCGTGGGTGGATGCTCCGGATCTGGCGGCACAGCAGGCTGTGGCGGCGGACATCCAGCGGACGGTGTCCGAGGAAGTGCCGTATATCCCGACCGGGCAGTGGTTCAACCCGAGCGCCTGGCGAAGCAACGTGACGGGGATCGTCAGCGGGGCTTCGCCGGTGTTCTGGAACCTGCAGAAGGGGTGATCAGGACGGTTCGGTCAGGCGAGGGCCTTGATGACCTCGGCGTGGGCGTCGATCGCGCAGGTTGCAAGGTTTGCGCCGAGCCAGGTGCGGAGTGGGAAGTCGGGGCGTTCGGTAAAGAGGGTCGTCATGTGGTCGAGCAGGCGGTCGTCATGGCCGGGGCCATTGGACAGGTGGATGACGGTTTGCATCAGGGATGCGCTGTCTTCGGGTGAGAGCTTCAATTCCTTGGCGGCCCATTCGGCGAAGAGCTTGTCGCGACGGGCGGTGACGCGGAATTGCTGGTCCTGCTCGTGAGCGAACTTCGCTTCGAAACCGCGTTCGCGTTCGTCGAATGTGGTCATTTTGGCCTCCCTCGTGTCGAGTTACGGGATGCTAGCATATGGCGTGAGCCATCTTTTGACCTGGATCAAGGTCGGGGACAACATCGGCAACGACGTCGTTGTGCTCCACGTGGTCTTCTACAGGTGTCCTGCAGCGGCCGATACGGTGTCGGCCTGTCGGATCGTTCAACGGCCGACGAGAAGTCTCCGGGCAGGTGTTGAGCCGTCCGAAGGTGATGCGGTAGCCAAGCCTGCTGGTCTGTTACGGCATTGGGACGGGCCGAGATGCGGCCTTCACCGCGTCCCTTGGTTCGGTCACGCCGTTTCCTTGAACAATTCGCGGCCGATCAGCATGCGGCGGATTTCGCTGGTGCCGGCGCCGATCTCGTAGAGCTTGGCGTCGCGGAGAAGTCGGCCGGTGGGGTAGTCGTTGACGTAGCCGTTGCCGCCGAGGACCTGGATGGCTTCGAGGGCCATCCAGGTGGCGCGTTCGGCGGCGTACAGGATCGCGCCGGCGGCGTCTTTGCGGGTTGTTTCACCGCGGTCGCAGGCTTTCGCGACGGCGTACACGTATGCGCGGGCGGCATTCATGGTCGTGTACATGTCGGCGATCTTGCCCTGCATGAGCTGGAACTCGCCGATGGCTTGGCCGAACTGCTTGCGCTCGTGGATGTAGGGGAGGACCACGTCCATGCAGGCCTGCATGATGCCGAGAGGGCCGGCGGCGAGGACGGCGCGTTCGTAGTCGAGGCCGCTCATGAGCACGTTGACGCCGCGGTTGAGGCCGCCGAGGACGTTCTCCTCCGGGACTTCGCAGTCTTCGAACACGAGCTCGCCGGTGTTGCTGCCGCGCATGCCGAGCTTGTCGAGTTTCTGGGCGCAGCGGAAGCCGGGGAAGGTCTTTTCGATGAGGAAGGCGGTGATGCCGCGGTGGCCGGCTTCGGGGTCGGTTTTCGCGTAGACGACGAGGGTGTCGGCCTCGGGGCCGTTGGTGATCCACATCTTGGTGCCGTTGAGGACGTAGCGGTCGCCGCGCTTTTCGGCGCGCAGGCGCATGGAGACGACGTCGGAGCCGGCGCCGGGCTCGGACATGGCGAGGGCGCCGACGTGTTCGCCGGTGACCAGCTTGTTCAGGTAGCGGCGCTTCTGGTCTTCGGTGCCGTTCTTGCGGATTTGGTTGACGCAAAGGTTGCTGTGGGCACCGTAGGAGAGGCCGACGCTGGCGCTGGCGCGGCTGATTTCCTCCATGGCGACGCAGTGTTCGAGGTAGCCCATGCCGGCTCCGCCCCATTCTTCCTCGACGGTGACGCCGAGGACGCCGAGGTCGCCCATCTTGCGCCACAGGTCGGCGGGGAAGTCGTTGTCGCGGTCGATGGCGGCGGCGCGGGGTGCGATCTCGTCGGCGGCGAAGGCTTCGACGCTGGCGCGGAGCATGTCGGCGGGCTCGCCGAGGTCGAAGTTGAGGGCGGGGGGGCGGTTCAGCAGACTTGCGGACACGCGGCGTTTCCTTTTGTCTCTGGATTAACAATAGGGCTGGGAGCGGCGGATGACCATGAGCGCGCCGAGTTATGTGAATGGGGCGGTCGATCGGCCGCTGCTGGGCGAGACAGTGGGCGAAAACCTGGATCGGACGGCGGCGCGGGTGCCGAACACGCTGGCGCTGGTGGTGCCGTCACAGGGGGTGCGGTGGAGCTATGCCGAGTTGAAGGCGCGGGCGGAGGCGTTTGCGGCCGGGCTGTTGGCGTTGGGGCTGGTTCGGGGGGACCGGGTGGGGATCTGGTCGCTGAACAATGCGGAGTGGGTGGTGACGCAGTTCGCCACCGCGAAGGCCGGGATCATCCTAGTGAACATCAACCCGTCGTATCGGCTGACGGAGTTGGAATTCGCGCTGAACATGGTGGGGTGCCGGGCGCTGATCACGGCAACTCGGTTCAAGACGAGCGACTATATCGGGATGCTGACGGAGCTGGTGCCGGAGTTGGCGGGGAGTGCTGCGGGCCGGTTGGTGTCGGGGCGCGTTCCATCGTTGGAGATCGTGGTGCAGATCGGGGGCCATGCGCCGGGGACGATCGCGTTCGAGGACGTGGCCGGGATGGCCGGGCCCGCGGATGTGACCCGGCTCGCGGAGGTGGGGGCAACGCTGCAGTTCGACGACCCCATCAACATCCAGTTCACGTCGGGCACCACGGGGGCGCCGAAGGGTGCGACGCTGACGCACCACAACATCCTGAACAACGGGCTGTTCATCGGCGACGCCATGAAGCTGACGGAGGCGGACCGGCTGTGCATTCCGGTGCCGCTGTATCACTGCTTTGGGATGGTGCTGGGCAATCTGGCCTGCACGACGCATGGGGCCACGATGGTGTATCCCGGCGAGGGGTTCGATCCGTTGGCGACGCTGGAGACGGTGGCGGCGGAGCGGTGCACCGGGCTGCATGGGGTGCCGACCATGTTCATCGCGGAGATGGACCACCCGGAGTTCTCGCGCTTCGATCTCAGCAGCCTGCGGACGGGGATCATGGCGGGGTCGCCCTGTCCGATCGAGGTGATGAAGCGGGCAGTGGAGCGGATGCACCTACGGGAGATCACCATCTGCTATGGGATGACGGAGACGAGCCCGGTGAGTTTCCAGTCGTCGACGGCGGATCCGCTGGAGCGGCGGGTGAGCACGGTGGGGCGGATCCATCCGCATCTGGAGGCGAAGATCGTCGATGCGGGGGGGCGGATCGTGCCGCGGGGGGTGGCGGGTGAGCTGTGCACGCGGGGCTATAGCGTGATGCTGGGTTATTGGAACGACCCCGAACGGACGGCCGGGGTGATCGACGCAGCGCGATGGATGCACACGGGCGACCTGGCTGTGATCGACGCGGAGGGGTTCTGCAACATCGTGGGCCGGATCAAGGACGTGGTAATCCGAGGTGGCGAGAACGTTTATCCCCGCGAGGTCGAGGAGTATCTGTACGGGCACCCCGCCATCCAGGACGTTCAGGTGTTCGGGGTGCCCGATCCGCGTTATGGCGAGGAGCTGTGCGCCTGGATCAAGCTGCGGCCGGATGCCGAACTGGACGAGGCGGCGGTGCAGGCCTATTGCCGCGGCCGGATCGCGCACCAGAAAGTGCCACGGTATGTCCGCTTCGTGGAGGCCTTTCCCATGACGGTGACGGGCAAGATGCAGAAATTCCTGATGCGGCGGGCGATGCAGGCGGAGCTGGGTGTGCGGGAAGAACACACTGCGTGAACATCCAGGTGAATATCCGGGTGACGGGGGATCGTGGTGACGTGGGTGGGCTTGAACGGGAATAGCCGATGTCCCACGCTGTGAGCATGTCATCAACGACCCGCCCTGCATTCAGCCGAACCATTCCCGCCGGGGATACGATGGAGCGGTCCGTGTGCACGCAGTGCGGGTATGTGGCCTATGAGAACCCCAAGGTGGTGACGGGGTCCGTGGTCGTGCATGGGGGTCGAGTGCTGCTATGCCGGCGCGATATCGAGCCGCGGCGGGGGTTCTGGACGCTGCCGGCCGGGTATCTGGAATTGCAGGAGACGGTCGAGGAAGGGGCCATGCGGGAAGCGTGGGAAGAGGCGGAGGCGCGGATTGCGCTGGATGGCGTGTTGGCGGTGTACAGCATCAGCAGGATCGGGCAGGTCCAGGTGATCTTCCGGGCGCGGTTCGAGGGCGAGGCTCGGTTCGGCGCAGGTCCAGAGAGCCAGGCGGTCGCGTTGTTCGGCTGGGACGAGATCCCGTGGGAAGAGATCGCGTTCCCTTCGGTAACGTGGGCCCTGCAGGCCTGGCGGGATCGGGGGGACGGACCGCTGGGGGCGCCTGCGACCAACCCGGCGAGCGACCCGCGTGGGGTAGCGAGGCTGGCGGAGACTGCGTTGTGAAGCGAGTTCTGCGGGTATTGCTGGTTGGGATGGCGGCGCCATTGCTGGCGGCGGCGGCGAGTTCGGATCGAGGGTTCAACCTGACGGTTCCGGCGCCGGGTTCTTCACTGCCGGTGCCCCCTGCCCCGCCTTTGGCCGTGCCGCCGACGAAGTATCAGCCGGCGCCGACGCCTAACCGGGATGTGGAGCTGTCGACGCCGAAGGCGGCAACGGCGCCGTCGGTGGGCCCGAGCCTGTTCACTCGGTCGGACCAATATCGGGGTGAGGCGTTCGGGAAAGGCTCGACCGCGCAGGCGGAGCAGGAGAAGCGGGTGAAGCCGGGGGCTGGGTTGAGCTTGCGGCTACCGTTTTCGCCGAACTGATACGAGCGGCCCGAGACGGCGAGCGGTTGGGTTGCGTGGCGGTGGCGATGCGAAGGGCGCTGGACCCGCTGGATGTTCTTCATGGTCATGCCTGGGACGACCAGGACGGGGTAACCGTCGTTGATCGTCGGATGACTTTGTGCAGTGCACAAAGTCCTGTGTGCGGTTAACCGATCTTCCATCCTATCGTTCTACTCGGCGGATGTATCTGAAGCGGGGTTGTGATGGCTCAGGATCAACGGGACGAGGATCAGCCGGGTCTGGATCCGATCGCGCTGACGTTGGCAGTGTGGCTTGGTGTGATTGCGGGAACCACAGGGTTGGTGCGGGTGTCGCCGGATGCCGCGGCGCAGACGGCCTTGGCGCGGAGTGGTCAGATGCAGGCGGGTGTGGGTGCGGCGCAGACGGCGGAACCGACGCCGCTGATCAGCCTGTGCTTGACGGCGGTCGGGGGCTAGCGACCCAGCTGGCGCCGTCGGGTTCGGCGTGGCCGTCCTCGGCCAGTTTGAGCAGGTGGGCGACGACGTTGCGTTCGGCGGCGCGTTTGAGCATGGGGTCGATCTTGGAATATAGGCGTTCGGTGAGGGCCTTTGGCGTTTGCGGCATGG
>JAYVEG010000054.1:0-18413 GCA_043748985.1 Rhodospirillales bacterium | reverse complement strand
TCGGCGCCAACGCCGTGGTGGTCCAGCCGGTCGCGGCCAACGAGACCGTCGTCGGCATCCCGGCCCGGCCTGTCGAGCGCGATCCCAGCCGCCGCGCGACGGCGCCGGTGCCGCGCGGGGCCTTTGTGGCGTATGGCACCCCGTGCGAGGGCACCCTCGATCCGTTGGTCTGCACCATCGAGGCGTTGCGGGCGGAGGTCATGGCTCTCGAGGCCCGAGTGTCTGCCCTGCAGCGGTCCACTGCCGGGGAGTGAGGCCAACGTGATCTATTTGGACGCCAACGCGACGGAGCCGTTGCGGCCGGAGTCGCGGGCTGCGGCGATCGCGGCCATGGATTTGGTGGGCAACCCTTCCAGCGTGCATGCCGCGGGGCGCGCGGCGCGGGCTGCGCTGGAGCGGGCCAGGCGGATCATTGCCCAGCAGTTCGGGGCCGACGCAGGGGGGGTTGTATTCACGTCCGGCGGCACGGAGGCGGATGCGCTTGCCGTCGCGGGGTTGGGCGCCGGACGCCGGGTCATCGTGAGCGCGGTAGAGCACGATGCGATCCGGGCGGCTGCGCCGGATGCCACGATGCTGCCGGTGGACGGGGATGGGGTGGCCGACCTCGAGACGCTTGCCGGAATGCTTGCGGATGGCCCGGCGCTGGTTTGCCTGATGCTCGCCAATAATGAGACCGGCACGATCCAGCCGGTGACCGAGGCTGCGGCGCTGTGCCGGGCGGCGGGGGCGTTGCTGCACGTCGACGCGGTGCAGGCGGCGGGCCGGATGGCGATCGACCTCGGTGCGCTGGGCGCCGACAGCATGGCCATCTCCGGCCACAAGCTGGGCGGGCCGAAGGGCGCGGGGGCGCTGCTGCTGGCGCACGGGAGGGACGTTGCGGCCCTCATGCGTGGCGGCGGCCAGGAGAAGGGTCGGCGGGGCGGCACGCAGGCACTGCCTGCCATTGCGGGCCTTGCAGCCGCCACGCTGTGCGCCAGGGCGGATACAAGGCTGCTGCGTGACGCGATCGAGGCGGCGGTCCGGATGGCGGGCGGCCGTGTCCTCGGCGGTCAGCGGCGGCTGGCGAACACCGTTTGCGCCGCATTGCCGGGGGTATCGGCCGAGACCCAGGTCATCGCGCTGGACCTGGCTGGTGTGCAGGTCAGTGCGGGGGCCGCGTGCAGCAGCGGCAAGGTGTCGCGCAGCCACGTGCTGGACGCCATGGGGTTGGGTGAGTTGGCCGGCCAGGCGATCCGCGTCAGCCTGCCCTGGAACGCGAGCGCCGCGGACGTGACGGCGTTCGCGCAGGCCTATGGGGTGATGGCCGGCCGGTTGCGCCAGCGGCGCGTGGTTGAAGAACCGGCCTGAATCGCGCGGCTTCGTCTGCAAGTGTGAATCACTCGCATTACCAGGGGTGCATGAGCGATGGCGCGTCACTCCGAATCCGGTCGGGCATGGATGCGCCGCTCGTGCTGGCCGCACCCGCCGGGGCCGCGCGGCACCGTCTGGCCATCCTCCGCCCCGATCGGACGCGCTGCATTCGACAGGCCGCCTGCATTGCGCCCGTGCTGCACGCTGCCGCTGCCTGGTGGCTGCTCCGGGTGCCGACACACACCGTCATCATCATGGGACGCAGAGGCAGGAGGGTGGCGGAGACAGCGGGTGGAGGCCGAGCGAAGGCGGTTCGCCGACCTGCGGGCGATGCCGCAAGGGGAGCGTGACGCCGCCCTGGCGTCGCCGTCGGCGGCGCGGTGGGTGGAGGCGGCGGCCCAGTATGGCCTGGTGGAGGCCCAGGTGTTGCTGGGGCAGTTGTATTTGGAGGGCCGGACGTCGAAGGGCGGGTTGGGCAGTATAACCTGGCGACGCTGTTGGCCCAGCGGGGCGACCGGGCTGCGGCACTGGCCCTGTTTGCCGCGGCGATCGCGCAGGGCAGCCCCGACTTCCTGCGTGAGGCCGCAGTGGCGCTGGACGGCAGCGGCGATGACGCGGTGCAGGCGCTGGCGGACCTGGCATTGGCAGGTGTGTCACGGGCCCCTTCCACCTTGGCGGGCTGCAGCCCATATCGGAGGGATGCGCTTGAACCGCCCCGTCTACCTCGATAACCAGGCGACCACGCCGTGCGACCCGCGGGTGGTGCAGGCGATGCTGCCGTGGTTCACCGAGCGGTTCGGCAATCCGCATAGCGCCGAGCACGGCATGGGCCGCGAGGCTGAGGCGGCGGTGGAGGCGGCGCGGGCGGAGGTCGCGACGCTGATCGGAGCGGAGGCGCGGGAAATCGTACTGACATCCGGCGCGACGGAGGCGAACAACCTGGCCATCAAGGGTGCGGCCCGGCATGCGGCGGCGATGGGGGATTTGCGGCGCCGGGTGATCACGGTGGCGACCGAGCATAAGTGCGTGCTGGAAAGCGTGGCGGACCTGGCGGGCGAGGGATTCGAGCCGGTGGTGCTACCGGTTCGGGCGGACGGGCTGCTTGACCTGGATGTGCTTCGTGCAGCCCTGGCCCAGCCCACGCTGCTGGTGAGCGTCATGGCGGTCAACAACGAGACCGGCGTGATCCAGGACCTGGTTGGCATTGCGGCGCTGGTGCATGAGGCGGGCGCGCTGTTCCACACCGACGCGGCCCAGGCGGTGGGGAAGATCCCGTTGGACGTGGGGGTGGGCATCGATCTGCTGAGCCTGAGTGGTCACAAGCTGTATGGGCCGAAGGGCATGGGAGCGTTGTATGTGCGGCGGCGGCCGCGGGTTCGGTTGCAGCCGCTGTTCTCGGGCGGCGGGCAGGAGCGGGGATTGCGCAGCGGCACGCTACCGACGCCGTTGGTGGTGGGGCTGGGCGAGGCATGCCGGCTGGCGCGGCTGGAGATGGATGAAGATGCGGTTCGGATCGAGTGGTTGCGGGACCGGTTGCTGGCCGGGTTGCGGGGGCGGATGCCGGGTCTGCGGCTGAACGGCAGTGTCGTGGCGCGGATTCCCGGCAACCTCAATATTACCTTTCCGGCAGGAGCGTTGGAGATGATGACGGCGGTGCCGGAACTGTGCGTATCGACGGGGAGCGCGTGCAGTTCGGCGGCGATCGAGCCGAGTTATGTGCTACGGGCGCTGGGGTTGAGCGACGCGGAAGCGGCGCGAACCTTGCGCGTGGGGCTCGGACGCTTTACCTCCGCCGCCGATGTGGACTTCGCAGCGAGCCGGCTGGCGGACGCTGCCCTGCAATTGATCGAGGCCTAGATGCCCAAGATGACTTTTGTCGAGCGGAACGGTGTGGCGCGCGAAGTGGACGCCCCTCTGGGCCTGTCGGTGCTGGAGATCGCGCACAAGCACGGCGTGGATATCGAGGGGGCGTGCGAGGGGTCGCTCGCGTGCTCGACGTGCCATGTGATCGTCGACCAGACGTGGTTCGCGAAGCTGGCGAAACCGACCGAGGATGAGGAGGACATGCTGGACCTGGCCTTCGGGCTGCAGCAGACGAGCCGGCTGGGGTGCCAGATCGTGATGACGCAGGCGTTGGACGGGCTGGTGGTGAAGTTGCCGGACGGCACGCGGAACGCGGCGGGCTGATATGCGCGCGCTGCTGTCATGAGGGTCGTCGCCGCCAGGTCGGGCGGCGTGGACAGCAGCGTGGTCGCGGGCCCGCTGGCGGAGGCGGCGCACGAGGTCATCGGCGGCACGCTGCAACTGTACGACCAGGGTGCGGCGGCGAAGCGGCGCGGCGCGTGCTGTGCCGGGCAGGACATCCATGATGCGCGGGATGTGGCGGACCGGTTGGGCATCGCGCATTACGTGATCGACCGGGAGGCGCGGTTCCGCGCGGCGGTGATCCAGGATTTTGCGGACAGTTATGCGGAGGGGGAGACCCCGATTCCGTGCGTCCGGTGCAACATGTCGGTGAAGTTCACGGACCTACTGGGGCTGGCGCAGGAGCTGGGGGCGGAGGCGCTGGCGACCGGGCATTACGTGCGGCGGGTCGAGGGGCCGGCCGGGCCCGAGCTGCATCGGGCGCGCGACCCGGCGCGAGACCAGAGTTGGTTCCTGTTCGCGACGACGCCCGAGCAGCTGGCCTACACGCGGTTTCCGCTGGGCGACATGCCGGACAAGGCGGCGGTCCGGGCGGAGGCGGTTCGGCTGGGCCTGGCGGTGGCGGAGAAGCCTGACAGCCAGGATCTGTGCTTCGTGCCGAACGGGCGTTATGCGGAGCTGGTGGCGCGGTTGCGGCCGGATGCTGCCGAGGCCGGGGAGATCGTGGCGGAGGATGGGCGGGTGCTGGGGACGCATCCGGGGGTGGCTGGGTTCACGGTGGGCCAGGGGCGGGGGTTGGGGGCGGCGGCGCAGGTGGATGGGGTCCGGCAGGCTGTGTTGCGCGTCGATGCGGCGCGGCGGCGGCTGGTGGTGGGACCGCGGGATGGCGGACGGACGGGATTGCGGCTGCGGGACATGAACTGGCTGGTTCCGCCTGGGGCGTTCCGGTGCCAGGTGAAGCTGCGAGCGCGGGAGGCGCCGCATGGGGCTGTGGTGCGGCCGGACGGGGATGGCGCGTGGGTGACGCTGGATCGGCCGGCGTTGGCGGCACCTGGGCAGGCTTGCGTGATGTACGACGGGGAGCGGATGCTTGGCGGGGGGTTCATCGGACGGGAGCAGGATTGACGCTTGGGGATGGCGGTCAGGAATGAGGCTCAGGAATGAGGCTCAGGATTGAGGCTCAGGATTGACGCTCAGGATTGACGGGCGGGGTCGAAAGCGTCATATCCGGCCCCCCGATCGGGTAGTGGCAGCGTAGCTCAGCGGTAGAGCAGGGGAATCATAATCCCTTGGTCGGCGGTTCAAATCCGTCCGCTGCTACCAATCGGATTAGGGGGTTCTTATAGCACCAAGGTTTGCCTCGGCCCTTGTCTGTCAACTGGCGGCCGGTTGAACCGTCCCCGAGGGTCAGCTGGATGGTCGCGATTGCGGCCCTGTCGAGCTGCCTTTGTTGCGAGCCTCGGAGAGGTGGGCCACGCGGATCGCCTTGCCGGCGACTTTCTGGAGGGCGTTCGGAAGTTGGATGGCCTCGCCCTCGGGCGACGTGCCGGCTCTGCAGCCCGTGGACCGGCAGCTCGGCGAAGTCGCGCTGCGGTGGGTCAGCGCCTTCTGATAGTCGCGCTTTGGCTCCGGCTTCTTCTCCTCGACGACACTGCCCCGGTCTCTCGTGCAAATCAGGCCGCGGCTTTCGACAAGATATTCCGCTCGGCGCGCAGTTTCTTGTCCTCGCGCCGTAGCCGGGCCAGCTCATCGCGTTCAGCGACACTCAGGCCCGCCAGCACGTCCTCCCGTCGGCCCTCTTTCTTGTCGGCCGGCGACGTTCAGTTGCGGATCGATTGCGCCGTCGGCTCGAACTCACGTGCGAGATCGTCGAAATCACGCCCGGCACGAACCAGCTCGATTATCTGGCGCCGGAATTCAGGCGAATACGGTACAAGGGTCTTCGGCATGATGACACCTCTCGCGGAAGCGTTCGGGGTGTTCACCAATCCGGGTCAAATCCAATCCCAGTTCTCAAATGGGGCGGTTAGAGCGAAGCGATCTTTCTGTGGGTTGCGCCCGCGTCTGAACACCTGCTGCGCTTAGAACGGCGACGCATAGACGTTGCGCTGTGCCATGGATAAGGCTTTCGGCGTGGGTGCGGTCTTGGACCTCGTCAACGCTGTCGTTGCTTGGTTGAGGAGCGATGGGCAGTGTTCAGGCTTGACGTACGCTGGCTGGAAGGTGGCGCCGACCCATGAACCCTGCGCCGGCGATGCCGATCGCCATGATGGCGAGTGACCCCGGTTCCGGAATGGCGGTGGGGCCACCCTCGTCAGCGGTCGTTATTGAAAACGTGTCGGAGCCGTTGGGGTCGAGATAGAATTCATCGCGTGTACCAGGATTGTTGACCGCGTATGTCACGCTCAAGGAGGTGCTGGTGAAAGACAAGGTCCGTGTGAAGGGTGCGCTGGTATTCGGCTGAGTGTGGATCGCCCCGCCGCTTGTCAGGGAGAAGTCGATGATGCCTGGGGCGCCCAGGATATTCGCGATGGTGAACGTGATCGTCTGGTAGTCGTTGAACAGGTCTGCGGCCAGGACCAGGGTGGTCCCGCCCAGGGTAGCCTCGAGATCGCCTCGGTAGTTCGATGGATTCGATACCGTGTTGACACTCGTCAGTTCGGTTGTGCCGTCGATGACGCGACCGGTGGCCTGGAGCACCAGCGGACCGGTTTGCCGATAGTAGGGAATGTCGAGCGACTCTGTGAAGGTCGCCGTTGCACCCAGAAGATTGGCATGCGCCTGCGGTATGATTGCCAGTGCCAATGGGAGACCACTGGCTAGATATCGGATCATCCGTTGCATTGCCGCAGCTCCTTGATGGACTTTTACCGTCGATAAGGTGCTCGCACCAGCGCATCGAAGAAAGTCTAGTTTAGTTGTAATCGGTAAAACTTTGCTACTGCAGGCGCCGACTACTGGCTCAAGGTTGGTGTAGACACCGTCCCGCCGGTCGTAGCCGGGTTGTTCGTGTGCACGCCCGCCGAACCGTGGACGTATATCTGGCTGACCGTCATGTCGAATGTAGCCGTCGACGGCGAACTGAGCTGCGCGTTGTTGCCGACGTCCGCCACGACACACGGCATGTAGATGGAACCGGATACCGACAGCGTGCTGCCGCCTTGAAAGCTTGCGGTTTGGCTGCCAGAACTATTGCAGGCCTGCCAGATGGCGATGCCTGCCGTGGGACCCGTCGTCGGAGCAGTCAACGGCGTCGTTGTTGTCGAGTAGTTGGTATAGCTGAAATTGCCGGGAGAAGAGCCGGTCATCACGAACGAGATGCCGCTGGCAAAATTGGGCGATGTGTTGTTGAAATTCACGTCGCCTGTGAAGTAGTAAACGCCAGCGGCGAAGTTCATTGTGGACCCGTTGCCTCCAAATGTCGTGCTACCACAAAATGTCTGAGGCGTTAGATTGTAGGTCTGTCCACCGTTTGAATAGGTGCCATTCGTCACGGCACACGCGCCACCGGTCGGGACAACCTGGCCCGAACGCGGGTCGGTGAGTTGCGGCCGGTTCTGGTTCGGGTTGGTAGGCGTCATGGAGTTCGAACCGCTGTTCGATTGAATGATCGTTCCGGCAGCGCCAATCGTGGTACCGGAAATCGTGCCGCTGTTCAGGTAGATGCTCGGATTGCTTGTCGAGTTGCTGAACACTGCACACCGCGAATCGATCACGGAGCCCGAGTTATCGACCTTGATGTCGATACCGGCCCGACCAAGTGCTAGAAGGCAGGTTGGCGGAGCCGAGAATGAGGCTGTCGCCGTTGTTCTCAGGACAGGGCTGGTCTGGCCGAGTATTCCTGCAAAGAACGTTGCCGGCTTGCTCGTAAGGGTGACCGTGACCCAGGAATAGTTTGTTCCGTCATAGGTGATGGTCGGGTTTGTCGTGAGCGTCCCGGGTGCCGGGCCTGCAGATGCGGATGCCTCATAAAGAACGATAGCCTTCAGCGCCGCCACCTGGTTCGTGCTGGTCTGGCCTTGGAACGTGGATGTTGGGAGCACGAACGCCGCTGCCTGTGCAGCTGCATCGGCTGCGAGCTGCAGTTTGCTCGAACCGATGGTGTAGTATGCTGCATCGACAAAGAGGCAGCCGAGCCCCATCAATCCAGTCAACATGATAGCCGTTATTATAGCAATGCTTCCACGCCGGTCCGCACGGAGGTTGGTTGCCCGACATAGTCGAAACCAACCCAAGCTTAACATGGCTGGACGGCTGATCGCGCGTTGGTAGCAGCGTCCCAGGAACAATGCATCAAGTTGGCTCTTTGGTTAACCCTGGGCAATGGCTACACCTCGTAACCGTGGATGCAATTCGGCCAAAAGGAGTAGACAATAGCCGCAAGCCCGTCACCATGTGCCAGATGTCGGGAGGATGGACGCAAGCTCAGGGGCAGGGGTGGCTTGCAAGAACGCCAGCGGAACCTGGTGTGCCACCAGTGTGCCGCTCCGGAATGCGGGTTGTTGCCGCGTCAACCGCCGTGTGCCGGGATGGGTTTACCCGAACGGCCGGAACCTCCCATACGCGGCCTTTGGGGCCCAAACGTTGCATTGCCAAGGTAGCGGTCTGCAGCCTGCTTGGATCAAGGCCGAGTGTGTCGCGCCAGAAGTCCATGGCGCATACGATCAGGCCCGAAAGGCGCCCCGCCCTGTCTGGTCCGACTGGCAGCTGGTGCCCACCGCATTGCCAGTCGACACGCATAGTGCCGTAAACGTCGGGCTGCATGGTATTCACATCGTCTCAACTCTACCCGCCTCGGGCTGCATTGCTCGACCTCGGCGTCAAAATCAGTGATGTAGAAGGCTTGACACGCCAGCACGCAGGCTCGGTGATTTGCTGGTGGGGGTTGCAGCAGTGGAGCGGAACGCCGGAATGGAGACGATGACGACCGACGATCGTCCTCATGTTGGCGAGGCGCCCCACGCCCTCGATCGCATCCCCGTACCGGTTCACTCCATGGGGCCGGACGGGCTGCTGCACGCTGTCAACAAGGCCTGGGTGAATTTCACCGGCTACACGCCGGAGCAGGCTTTGGGGCAATCCTTCGCCAATTTCCTGGAGAAGGCATCCGCCCAGCGTTACCGCGACGCTGCCGTCCCGGAGATGATCGGCCAGGTAGCCGACGGAGAGGTTCGGCTGGTCGAGTACACTATGCTCAGGGCCTCTGGTGAGGCTGTCGACATCGTCATAGCCGCACAGCCGATCCGGGACGCCGATGGCCGTTTTCTCCACAGCTTCGCCGTCATCACCGACATCACCGCTCGCAACCTTGCCGAACAGGCTCTGCGCCACGCGCAGAAGCTGGAGGCGATCGGCGCGCTGACGAGCGGGATTGCCCATGACTTCAACAATCTGCTGACGATCGTGCAGAACAGCCTGTATTTGCTCGGCCGGTATTTGCCCGGCGGCAACGAGCGGGCCGCCCTTCTGCTGGACGCCGCGTTGCAGGGAGCGCGGCGGGGCGCTGTCCTGACGGCGCGTCTCCTTGCATTTGCCCATGAGCAGGATTTGGCACCCCAGCCCGTTTCCGTGCCGTCTCTGTTGGTGTCGTTGCGGCCCATGCTGAAGCAGCTGCTGGGATCCAGCATCGCCATCAGGTACGAGTTGCCGTCCGCGCTAGTTACCCTGCACGCCGACCCTCACCAGCTGGAACTCGTGCTCATCAACCTGGCTGCCAATGCTCGGGACGCCATGCCGGCCGGCGGCGTGCTGACGATCAGCGCGCGACAGCACACGCTCGGCGGGAGACAAAGCGCTTTCATCGCCTCGCCATCGGAGCCTGCCGTCGCCAAACTCCTCGATGGCGGCAGCTATGTCGTTGTTGCCGTCACCGATACCGGAACCGGCATGGACGCGGCGGTCCTGGCCCGTGCTGCGGACCCGTTCTTCACGACCAAGGGGGTTGGCAAGGGGACGGGGCTGGGTCTGTCCATGGTACATGGCTTCGCCAAGCAGTCTGGCGGCGCGTTTCATCTCGAAAGCCGGCTCGGGCACGGCACCACTGCTGAACTATGGCTCCCGTCTACCAGCGAAGCAGCCGCGGCGGGCACGGTCGACTTTGATTCTAAGGTCGATGTTCCGGTTAGGGCCAACACCCGAGTGCTGCGTGTTCTGATCGTCGATGACGACGCGCTGGTGCTGGCAAGCGCAGTGGCCTTCATAGAGCATCTTGGATACGCGTCCGTCCATGCCGTCACGTCAGGCAAGGACGCGCTGTCGGTGCTGCGGGACGACCATGGCTTCGACCTGCTGCTCACCGACTACATGATGCCCGACATTTCTGGCACCGTGTTGGCGGCGGAAGCGCGCGCCCTGCATCCTGGCATTGCCATCTTGATCGTGAGCGGCTTCGCGGACCGGGACGACCTCTCCAGCTCTGGTTGGCCGTTGCTGCGAAAACCCTATAGTCTTGAGCAACTCGATTCCGCCTTGATCAGCGTCGCCAATGCCCGGCCGTAGGGGCTGTCAGCCTTGCGTGTAGCGTGCAGGAGTATGGCATCGCCGCGATTGGTCGCGCAGGCGTGTTAGTAGGGTAGGCATCCTGACTGTGAGGATCGAGTTACGCATTGGTTGATCCCCCACTGCCGGATACTGACGTGTGCATCTTGATGGTTGAGGACGAGGCGATGATTGTGGAGATCATGGCCGAAGCTCTGGAAGAAGCAGGCTATGAGGTTTTGACTGCTGCGACTGGGCCAGAAGCAGTGGCGTTGATTGAGGAACGTCATGCCTATTTGACTGGTTTGCTGTGCGATTTCCATTTGCCGGGTGGTTTGACGGGCCTGGATGTGGCGAGCGCGTTGCGGGCGCGACGACCGTGCCTTCCTGTGGTGCTGGCGACTGGCCGGCCAGACCTGCTTGAGGGCCATGGGCGGTGGCGGGCAGGATATCGGCTGCTGCACAAACCCTACCGGCCGAGCGTTATGGTGCAGCTGTTGTTGTCGATGGTAGCGCCGACGCGGGTCAGAAGGATTTGAGAAGGCGGTCGATGTAGTCCAGCTCCGGCTGCGGGCGGGTGCGGTCAGCGCCGCGGCGGCGAAGTTCTTCCTGCAGAGCGCGCGCGCGGGCCTGTTCCATCTCTGTGGGCACGGGCTGCGTGCCAAGGCCAGCGCCGTCGATGCCTTGTTCGCGGCCATCGGTGTCTTGCGGGAGTTGACGGCCCAACGGGTCGCGGCGGGCGTTGCGGCGGCGCTGTTCGCCTGGGTGGGCGCCGGAGGTCTGGCCGTCGCGGTTGCCTGTGGCTTTGTCGCCGGGTCCGGACTGGCCCTTCTCGCCTTCGCCCATTTCCTGACCTTCATCGCCTTCGCCTTCGCCATCCTGGTCGCCGCGGCCGAACTGCCGGGCGAGTTGCTGACCCATGGAGCGGCCGCCTTTCTGCAGGGCCTCGATGGCTTTCTGCTGAGAGCCGGCGGCGGCGGCGTCGCGGCCTTCGGCGGTGGCCTGGGCGGCGTCGCGCATGGCGGTGTCGGCTTCGCCGAGGGGGGCGGGGACCTGGCCGGTGAGGTCGCCGAAGCGCTGCATGAGTTCGCCCAGGGCGCGGCGCATGGCGGACTGGGCGCGGGCATCCTTGTCCCGATCGGGGCTGCGAGCGTTTGGTTGGGCATTTTGCGGAGCGTTTTGTGGGGTGTCGGTGCGGGTGCGGCTGCGGTCGAGCAGGCTGCCCTCGCGGCGGACCATGTCCTGGACGGCGTCCATCTGCTGCTGGCCTTGCTGGCGGCGTTGGGCGTTGCGTTGCTCGCGCTGTTCGCCGTGCTCGGGACGGGCGTTCTGGAGCTGTTCGAGCAGGCGTTCCAGTTCGGCCATCTGCTGCTTGGCGTCATCCATGCGGCCTTCGCGCGCCGAGTCTTCCATACGTTGGGCCATGCGGTCCAGGTCGCGCGCGTTGAGTTGCGGCTGGTTGGGATCGAGCGGCATCTCGGTGCCTTCGCGGCGGGCCTGGTCGGCCAGTGCTTCGATATGCTTCTGGATGGCTTCGCGCAGCTCCTGCATGCGCTTGTCGAGTTCGGCCTTGGCAGCCAAGTCCTCGGGGTTCTGTCGGGCGGCTTCCATCGCGTCGCGCATGGCCTGTCGGGCTTCGGCGAGGCGTTGGGCGGAGCGGTCGGTGGTGCCTTCCTCGAGAGCAAGGGCGAGCGCCCAGAGGCGGGCCTGGGCTTCGTCGACGGAGGGCTGGCCGCGGCCGCGGAGCAGGAGGGCGCCGGCGCCACGGAGCTGAAGGGTGACGCTGGGCGCGTTCTCGAACAGTTCAGGGCGCTCGGCCAGGAGGTCGAGCGCGGTGCGGGCGGGGCGGCGTTCGTCAGGGGTGCGGCTGAGTTGCTTGCGGATTGCGATGACGGCCTGGGCGACGGGGTTCGTAAAGGGGCGCTCGGGTAGGATAAACTCGACGTCGTCGCTTTCGCCGCGTTGGCCGGCGGCGTCCTTCGCGGCCATGCGGGCGCGGACGGGCAGGCCGGCCCAGGGATGTGCGGTGAGGTCCTGGACGATGGCGCCGCGCGCTTGTTTGGGGCTGGCTGTCAGAGCGCCGGGAAGGGCGAGGGGCGGGGCGTCGGGACGGTCGCGCAGGCGGATCTCGGCTTGCACGCTGGCCACTCCGTAGTCGTCGTCGGCCTGCCAGGCGAAACGGCTGCGGAGCGTGGTGCGGCCGGCGATAGTGGCGGGGCCGGGGGGTTCGATGAAGGAGATGGCGGGCGGCCGGTCCGGGAGGATGGCGATGGTCCAGCCGGCGATTTCGTAGGCGGTGCGGCGGATGGAGAGGCGGCCGGGTTCTGCGATGTCGCGATCGGCCTGCCAGCTTGCGGGGTCGAGGGCCCGGAAGGCGGTTTTGGTTCCGAGATCGAGGGTGGGTTCCGTGGTCCCGCCGGTGACGCTGACGGTGAGGTGCGCGCCGATGGGGATAGGGGCGGGGTTCGTGCCGGGCTGGAGGAAAACGGGTGGCAGGGCGGTGTAGGCTGGGGGCGTGATCCAGGCCTGGACGAGCGTGCCGGGGGTGGCGGCGCCGGCGGGCAATCCGGGCCAGATGGCGGTGGCGAGGCGGTCGAGCGCCTGGGAGCCGGCGATGACGAGGGTGGCGGCGAGGGCGATGCCGACGAGGTAGCGGAGGCCGGTGCGGTCCTGGGCGGCGAGGCCGGGGCGGGGCGGGGCGACGCGGAGGCGGCCGAGCTGTGACAGGATGCGGTTTTGATGGAGCGCCCAGAGGCCGGTGTGCTCGGGGCTGGCGACGGCAGGGCGGTCCTGGAGGGCCGCGAGGGGGCGGTGGCTCAGGCCGGTATCGCGTTCGAGACGGCGGTCAACACGGTCGGCGTCGGGGCGAACGAGGCGGCGGAGGCGGCGGGCGAGGAGGACGGCGGCCAAAAGGAGGGCGATGGCCGGAAGCACGAAGCGGAGTGCAGGCGGCAGGCGGGATGGGAGGTCCAGCAGGGCGATGGCGACGAAGGCGCCGAGCACGCCGAGGGGCGGCCAGATGGCGGGCCACAGTTGTTCGAACCACAGCGCGGCCCGGGCGAGGGCACGCTTGCGGGCGAGGCCCGGGGGAGCGGGCTTGCCGGCAAGCTCGGGGGGAGGGTTCAGGCCAGCCAGGCGGGGACCTGCTCGTTCGCCCACAGGGCCTCGATGGATTGGCGGGGGCGGATGACCGACCAGCGCCCGGCGTCGACCATGACCTCGGCTGCGAGGGGGCGGGCGTTGTAGGTGGAGCTCATCACCGAACCATACGCACCGGCATCGAGGATCGCCACAAGCGCGTTGGGGGAGAGTTGCGGGAGGGCACGGGCGCGGGCGAAGGTGTCTCCGGTCTCGCAGACGGGGCCGACCAGGTCTGCGGGAGTGGTGGGCGCCTGCGCGTCGGTGGGGCTGACGGGGACGACGCCATGCCAAGCGTCGTACATGGCCGGGCGGATCAGGTCGTTCATGGCGGCGTCGAGAACGACGAAGCGGCGGTCGTGGGTGTGTTTCTGGAGGAGGACGGCGGCGAGGAGGAGGCCGGATTGCGCGGCGACCCAGCGGCCGGGCTCGATGGCCAGGCGGACGCCGAGGTTGCCGAAGGCGCCGCGGATGGCGCCTGCAAGGGCTGCGGGGGTGGGGGCGGGTTCGTTGCGGTAGCCGATGCCGAGGCCACCGCCGCAGTCGACGATATCGACGGTCTGGCCGCCGGCGCGGAGGTCGCGGACCAGGTCGGCGGTGCGGGTATAGGCGGCGTGGTAGGGGCGGGTGGAGAGGATCTGGCTGCCGATGTGCAGTGCTACGCCCACAGCGTGGATGCCTGGGAGCGTGGCGGCGTGGGCATAGAGGGCGGGGGCGGCGTCGTAGGCGATGCCGAACTTGTTGTCGGCGCGGCCGGTGGTGATCTTGGCGTGGGTGCCGGCGTCGACATCGGGGTTGATGCGCAAGGCAATTCGGGCTGTTTTGCCCATGGTGGTGGCGATGGCGGAGAGGGCTTCAAGCTCCTCGGCGCTTTCGACGTTGATTTGTCCGACGTTTTCCTCGAGGGCGAGGCGCATTTCCCATTCGGCCTTGCCGACGCCGGAGAAGACGATGCGTTCGCCGGGGATCCCGGCGAGACGGGCGCGCATGAGTTCACCGCCGCTGACGACGTCGGCGCCGGCGCCCTGTTGGTTGACGAGGGCGAGGATGGCGAGATGGTCGTTGGCTTTCACGGCGTAGTGGATGGTCACGGGCAGGCCGGCCTGGTCCATGGCGGCGCGGAGGTCTTGCAGGCGGTTGCGGATGCTGGCGGCGGAGATGACCCAGGTTGGGGTGCCGACTTCCCGGGCGATACAATGGAGGGGGACGTCTTCGGAGAGGAGGCCGTCAAAAGCGTCCATGCGGAGGTGCGGGCGGGCGGCCAGCAGCTCGGCGCTGGTTGGGTCGGCGTCTGTGATGAGGGTCGCGGTTTGCATTGGCGTTTATAAGGGGGGTGGGCGAGTTTCGTCATCCCTGGCGGTTGGATGGTCTTTGGGTGCTTATGGTTTGGCCCTTACCCCGGCCCGGTCGCGCGAATGGGAGTGGGGGAGAAATGAAAGACTGTTCGAGCGGTTTTTCATGGTCGCTGCGGCTTGCTCATGGGGGGTGTCTCCCTCAGGATGAGTGGAACGCCGACAAGACGGAACCGGATGGAGACCGCCATGCTGCTCACCCGCAGGACACAGCTTGCGTCTATGGTATCTCTCGGCGCGACGGCTGCGATTCCGGTTCGGTCGCAACCGGCGAGCCGGCTGAAGCACCTTGGGTATAGTGACCAGGGGGGGAGGCCGGACGGGGTTCAGGTGATGGTGAGCCGGAAGACCCTGTATGTCGGGCACATGTTCAGCAACGGGTTCAGCGTGATGGATGTTGCGAACCCGTCGGAGCCGAAGCCGGTGGGGTTCATCACCAAGGGGCCGAACACGCGGTCGCATCACCTGCAGAGCAACGGTGATCTGCTGCTGGTGGCCAATGGGGCCAACATCCCGACGATTTCGAAGTACAATCCGAGCATCAATTACTACGAGCAGTCGTTTGCCGAGGGGATCAAGGGGCGGGCGGACTTTGCGGCGGGGCTGGGGGTTTATGATATTTCGAAGCCTGCGGCGCCGCGCGAGATCGCGTTTCTGGAGATGCCGGGGATCGGGATCAACCGGCTGTGGTATGCGGGTGGGCGGTATGCGTATGTTTCGGCGCATCTGGACGGGTTCACGGACCATATCCTTGTTATTGTGGACATGAAGGAGCCGAGCCGGCCGGAGATGGTGGGCCGGTGGTGGATTCCCGGGATGTGGCGGGAGGGGGGCGAGGTGCCTTCGTGGACCGGGGTGCGGGTGGCGCTGCATCATATGATCGTGGCCGGGTCATTGGGGTATGCGGCGTGGCGGGATGGGGGGTTCACGATTCTGGATCTGGCGGACCCGACGAAGCCAAAATTACTGAGCCATGTGAACACGGCGCCGCCGTATCCGGGGGGGACGCATACGCCGTTGCCGCTGCCGGGGCGGAAGCTGGCTGTGGTGCTGGACGAGTCGAGCGGCTTCGCGTGTTCGAAGGGTCTGAGCTATACGTGGGTGTATGACGTGCGGGACCCCACGCATCCCGTTACGATCTCGACGCTGCCGACGCCGAAGGATTCGGAGTGGTGCCGGGCGGGGGAGAATTTCGGGCCGCACAACCTGCATGAGAACCGGCCGGAGACGTTCCAGAGCGAGACGCTGCTGTTCGCGACGTATCACAATGCCGGACTGCGGATTTTCGACGCGAGCGATGCCTTCGCGCCGCGGGAGATCGATCGGTATATTCCGCCGCCGCCGACGCGGATCATTGATCCGCGGCCGGGGAATGCGTTGGCGCCGCAGAGTTGCGACGTGAACGTGCAGACGGATGGAACGATCTATCTTTCGGACTGGAATGCGGGGCTGCACGTGCTGCATTACGATTTGTAATGTCGGCGAACGACGCTTGTCCGATCAGGGCTGGACGAGGCTGAGGCGGCCGCGGGGGGGCTGGCGGCGCTGGACAAGAGATTTTTCGGGGGGGCCGGGCACGCCGGTGAGGTAGCCCTGGACGTGGCTGCAGCCGAGGGCCTGGACGAGGGCCAATTCGGTCTCTGTTTCGACGCCCTCGGCGACGACGTCCAGGCCGCAGGCGATGCCGATGGCCTGGATGGCGGCGAGGATGGCGTGGGAGGCAGCGTCCTTCGCGGCGTCCTGGACAAACGAGCGGTCGATCTTGAGAACATCGAAGGGGTAGCGGCGGAGATAGGCGAGGCCTGCGTGGTCGGTGCCGAAATCGTCGAGACTGAAGCGGACGCCGTGGCTGCGCAGCTTCTGCATGGTCCGGACGACGCTGTCGGTGTTGTCGATGAGCACGCCCTCGGTGATTTCGAGATTGAGGCGGCTGGCGGGCAGGCCGGTGCGGAGGAGGACCTTCTCGATCTGTCCGGCGAGGTCGCCGCTGGCGAATTGTATGGGCGAAAGATTGATGGACACGGCGAGCGGGTCGGGCCAGGTGGCGGCCTGGGCGCAGGCGGTCTCCAGGACCCACATGCCGATGGGGACGATGAGGCCGCAGGATTCGGCGACGGGAATGAAGTCGCTGGGCGCGATCAGGCCGAAGGTGGGGTGGCGCCAGCGGAGGAGGGCCTCGGCGCGAACGATCTCGAGCGTCTGGGTGCGGACGATGGGCTGGTATTCGAGGAAGAGCTGGCCCTCGGGCAGGGCCTCGGCGAGCATCTGTTCGATGAGGAACTTGGTGTCGCGGCGTTCGTGGGTGAGAGCGTCGTAGAGGCGGTAGGTGCGCTTGCCGGCCGCCTTTGCGCGATAGAGAGCGGTGTCGGCGTGCTGGAGGAGCTCGACTGAGGTTGTGCCGTGCTCGGGGAAGATGGCGATGCCGATGGAGAGGCTGACGTGGCAGCGGACGCTTCGGAGCTGGAACTCCTTGGCGATGGCGGCGAGCATGCGTTCGGCGAGCTCGCCTGCCTGGTCGAAGCTGCCGATGGTGGACTGGATGACGGCGAACTCGTCGCCACCCATGCGGGCGACGACGTCGCCGGTGCGGCAGACGGATTGGAGGCGTTGTGCGGCGACGATGAGCAGTTCGTCGCCGACGCCGTGGCCGTAGGTGTCGTTGACGAGTTTGAATCCGTCGAGGTCGAGGTAGAAGACGGCGAACTGGCCGCCGGCCTCGCTGGATGTGCGGAGTTGGTCACCGACTCGGGTCTGAAAGACCGTGCGGTTCACGAGGCCGGTGAGGCCGTCGTGATGGGCCATGTATTTGACCTGGGATTCGGAGTGGCGGCGGTCGGTGATGTCGGTGAAGGTGCGGACCATGCCGCCACCCTGCATGGGGACTGTCTCGACCTCGAGGACGATGCCGTTGGGGCGTTCCCATTCGAACTTGGTGGGGCCGTCGAGGGTGTCGGCGAGGCTGAGTTGGCGGGAGCCGGGCGAGAAGCCTTCGAACTCGCCGATAGAGCGCTGGTAGGCGATGAGGGCCCAGAAGGTTGGGCGGGCGGCAATGAGGGCGGGCGGCAGGTCGAGCATGGACATGGCGCGGTCGTTGCAGACCGCGACGATGCCGTCGGCGGCGATCATGATGAGTCCCTGGTTGATGTGGGCCAGGGCGGTTTCGAGGGTTGCGGACTGGGTGGCGAGCTGGGTGCGGCCTTCGTCCAGTTCGATGGCCTGGGCCTGGAGGCGGGCCTGGGTTGCCTCGAGGGCGGTATTGCGAGCGGCGAGCAAGCTCTCGGACTGTTCGAGGCGGCGGAACTGCATCAGGAGGGCACGGATGAGGAAGGCGACGCAGGCGAGGGCGGAGAGGGTGCAGGCGCCGGCAGCGATGCCCATCCGGCTCCATGCGCCGAGGGCGTCCCATTCGGCGACGCTGACGTTGATGACGAGGGGATAGTCGCCGAGGGGGTGGACGGAGACGATGCGCATGCCTGGGGCGAGGACGCCCTGGGTGAGGAAGACGTCGGGGCCGGTCTTGACGATCTGGTGCCACGGCGAGGAGGCGGGGAGCACCGCGCCGATGCGGGCGGTGGGGGGGAAGCTGGTGAGGGCAGTGCCGTCGTTGCGGAGGAGGGTGACGGTAGTTCCGGCGCCGACTGTGAGGGCGCGGAAGAAGTCCTGAAAGTATTTGAGGTCGATTGCGGAGAGGACCATGCCGAGGAACTCGCCCGAGGGGGCGTTGACGCGGCGGACGACGTAAGCGGTCCATTCGCCGGAGCCGCGGTTCTTGACCGGGGCGCTGACGAAGGGGGTGGCGACGTCGTTCTGCTTGAAGTAGGCGAAGTAGTCACGATCGGAGAGGTCAGTTGGCGGAGTGGGGTATTGGCGGGAGAAGTTCACGAGCTTGCCGTCGGCGGCGATGATGGTGAAGGCGTCGATCTGGGGAAGGAAGTCGGCGCGATCCTTGAG
>JAYVEG010000053.1:0-6465 GCA_043748985.1 Rhodospirillales bacterium | reverse complement strand
GCGGTTTGCTAATTGGCCAGGGGGCGTTCGTCTTGGGGGGACCAGGTCAGGTGGGTGGGGGTGCCGGGTTCGAGGGGGGCGGTATCGTAGAGGTCGTCGGGGATTTGGGCGGAGAGTTCTTCGTTGGTGTCGGAGCGCAGCGCGATGCGGACGGTGGTGCCCTGGTATTCGGCGGCGATGACGGTGACGGGGAGGCCTACTGGCCCCAGGCGGCAGCGGTCGGCGCGGACGGCGATGGGGGCGCCCGAGGGGGGCTGGATGACGTTGTGGCCGCCGATGAAGCGGGCGATGAACATGTTAGCCGGGCGGTCGAACACTTCGCGGGGGGAGCCGGCCTGGCGGATCTGGCCGTGGTCCATGACGACCATCTGATCGGCGAGCGCCATGGCTTCGTCCTGGCTGTGGGTGACGTGGATGAAGCTGATGCCGAGTTCGCGTTGGAGTTTCTTGAGCTCTTCGCGGACTTTCACGCGGAGGAAGGGGTCCAGCGCGGATAGGGGTTCGTCGAGGAGGAGGACCTGGGGTCGGATGATGAGGGCGCGGGCCAGGGCGACGCGTTGCTGCTGGCCGCCCGAAAGCTGGGCGGGAAGGCGTTTGGCGAAGGCGGCCATGTCGACGAGGTCGAGGAACTTCTGAGCCTCGCGCTCGCGGTCGGCGCGGGGGGTGCCGCGCATCTTGAGGCTGAAGGCGACGTTGTCGAGACAGGTGAGGTGCGGGAAGAGGGCGTAGGACTGGAACATCATGGCGGTGCCGCGCTTGATGGGCGGCAGGCCGGTGACGTTGCGGCCGTCGATGAGGACGTCGCCGGCGGAGATGCTTTCGTGGCCGGCGATCATGCGCAGGGTGCTGGTCTTGCCGCAGCCGGAGGGGCCGAGGAGGCAGCAGTAGCTGGCTTTCGGGATGCGGAACGAGATGCCGTCGACGGCGACGGTGGTGCCGTACTGCTTGACCACGTCGACCAGTTCCACGTCGTATTTGGGATCCATTCAGCCTCTCGCGCGGCGGCGCTGCATACGCAGCACGGCCGTCATGGTGGCGCCGATCAGCACGAAGGACACCGCGGTGGTGAGGGTGCCGATGGCAAAGAGCACGGGGGTACTGTCGCTGGAGATCAGCGCGTAGATTTCGAGCGGCAGGGTGTTGTTGCTGCCGATGGTGAGGGTAGTGCGGGCGTATTCGTCGTAGCTGAGGGTGAAGGCGCCGACGGCGACCCCGATGATGCCCGGTGCCAGGATGGGAAGGGTGACGTAGCGGAGGCGCTGCCAAGGGGAGGCGCCGAGGTCGGTGGCGGCTTCCTCGTAGGTGCGGTTGAAGCGGGCGACTACGGCGAACATGGCGAGCAGGCCGAAGGGGAGCGTCCAGGTGAGCTGGGCGCCGAGGGCGGAGGTCCAGAGGCCCTGGGGCAGGTCGAAGAGCTGGAAGCCGAGTCCGATGCCGAAGCCGACGAGCAGGCTGGGCATCACGAGGCTGGCGATGGCCATGTAGAACAGGAGGCCGGCGCCGGGGAAGCGGCGGCGGAAGCCCAGGCCGGCGGCGAACGAGATGACGACGGTGAGGGCGCTTACGACGAGCGCGAGGGCGAGGGAGCGGCCGAAGGACACGGGGATGTTGGCCATCTGGCCGGGCTTGAGGATGTCGGCGAACCATTTGGTGGAGACGCCGACCATGGGGAAGGTGACGCCGCCGGTGGGGCCCTGGAAGGAGAGGAGGTAGATGATGAGCATGGGGCCGTAGAGGAAGAGCAGGAAGGCGGCCATGAGAGTGGCGAGGAGGTAGAAGGTGAAGGGGCGGGGTTCGCGGATGGTGGGGCGGCGCTGTGGGGCTTTAGCCTCGCCCGTGTCGCGTTGCGGGGCCTCACCCTCACCCCGGGCCTCTTCCAGGCGGAGAGGGGGAGGAGTTGTGCTCAACTGACGAGTTCCTTGCGGACGTCGACGACTTTCATCATCAGGGCGACGACGATGGCGACGAAGATGACGAGGACGACGGCGCTGGCGGATGCGGGGGGGAACTGCATGGCCTGGATTTCGGTGGAGAGGGCGGAGACGATGGATGCGCTTTGGCCGCCGCTCATGCGTTTGACCACGAAGTAGTCGCCGATGACCTGGGTGAAGACCAGGATGGATCCGAGGGCGATGCCGGTTCGGGACAGGGGGACGATGATGTGACGCAGGATCTGGAAGCGGCTGGCGCCGGCGTCGCGGGCGGCCTCGATGAGGGTGCGGTCGATCTTGCTCATGGAGTTGGCGATGGGGCCGATCATGAGCAGGGTGTTGAGGTGGACGTAGGTGATGATGACCGAGAAGTCCGAGAACAACAGGAACTCGAGCGGCTGTCTGGTTATGCCGAGGTCCATGAGGATGGTGTTGAAGGCGCCGTTGCGGCCGAGGAAGGGGATCCAGGCGATGGTGCGGATGATGCCCGAGGTCCAGAACGGGATGGCGCAGGCGAGGAACAGCAGCATTCTGACGGTGCCGCTGCGGATGTGGAAGACGAGGAACTGGGCGATGTTGAAGCCGAGGAAGAGGGTGGTGGCCCAGACGATGACGGCGAACTGGAGCGAGGATTTGTAGATGCGCCAGGTGGCGGGGGTGGTGAAGAGGTCCTTGTAGTTGTCCCACATGAAGGCGGGGTAGATGCCGACGCGGTCATAGTCCCAGAAGCTGATGACCAGGAAGAGGATGGTCGGCAGGGCGAACAGAACGAAGAGGATAAGCGCGAGCGGCGCCACCTGGAGCCAGGAGACGAGCCATGGGGGGAGTTTGCGGGTTTTCGTGGCCATGGCGAGTGCGGGCAAGCGGGTTTCGAGGGTGGTGGTATTCATCGCGTGTTGCACCCGGTCCTTTTGCTCGGAAGGGCACGGGCCGGTGCTCCCGGTTTCATCCTTACCCCGGCCGTTTCGCAACGGGAGAGGGCGGAGTGGCGGGCCGCTTCTGCGGGTTTGACTGGCGGAATGGCGTGGATGGTCGGGTCAATCCCGACCATGACGGAGAGGGGGCTGGCCATTAAACGGAGATGAACTCGTTCCAGCGGCGGGTGAGGTAGCGGTCTTCGTCCATGACGGTGTTCCAGACGGCGATGCGGCCGATACGCTCCTCGAAGGAGCCGCCGTCGCGGGCTCGGCCGGCTTTTTCCATGAGGCGGCCGAAGGGGTCCTTCATGTCTTCTGCGGCGGGCTTGCCGTCGTACCAGTAGTCCCACTCGGCCTGGCTGAGGAACTTCTTGGCGTTCATCGGTTGGGCCGAGTAGTAGCCTTCGCGGGCGATGACGGAGCCGGCGTAGCCTGCGGTGTACCAGTTCAGGTATTCGTAGGCGGCTTCGAGCTTGAGGCCCGACATGTGCTTCATGAAACCCATCATGTAGCCCCAGCCGCGATAGCCTTCCTTGAGCGGCTGGAAGACGCATGGGATGCCGCGGCTGCGGACGGCGGTGACGGCGGGGGACCACATGGACTGGATGACGACCTCGCCGGAGGCCATGAGGTTCACGGATTGGTCGAAGGAGCCCCAGAAGCTTCGGAACTGGCCGGACTTCTTGAGGTCGATCATGATGGCGATGGTCTTGTCGATCTCCTCCTTGGTCATATTGCCCTTGTCGGCATATTTCAGATCGCCGCGGGCCTCGATGGCCATGGCGACGTCGATGACGCCGATGGTGGGGTTGTCCTGAAGTGCTGCCCTGCCCTTGAAGTCGGGGCTGAGCAGGTCGGCCCAAGAGCTGACGGCGCGGCCGGTGAGGTCGGGGCGGACGCCGAGGGTGTCGCCGTTGGTGATGGTGGGGACGCCGTTGAGGAACTCGGTCGGCGCGGTTGCGGTCTTCATGCCGGTGGGGTCGGTGGCGTACAACACCTTGTAGGGGGCGATGCCCTCGGTGCTGGCCTTGCGGCCGTCGGAGAAGACGGACCTGGTGAACAGCGGGAGGGTGCTGTCCCAGTTCTTGAACTTGGCGACCGGGATGGTCTGCAGGATGTTCCGGCCGATGAGGTATTTCATGTAGGCGAGGCTGACGTCGCCGACGTCGATATTGGCGGACTGGGTAAGGTAGCGGTTGATGAGGTCCGCGTTCTCGGAGGCCTGCATGGTGACCTTGAAGCCCAGGTCCTTGGTGGCCTGCTCGCCGATCTGGGTGAGGACCGTTACGGGCTGGCCGGCGTGGCGGATCTCGATGTCCTTGATGTTCTGCGCCCAGATGGTCGGGAAGCCGGTGATGGCACCCGACCCGGCGGCAACGCCGGCCGCCGCCGAGAGGACGCCGCGTCTCGATATAGCTTTTGTGGTCATGACCATTCTCCCCTTTATGCTGCGACCTGGTGTGAGGCTGTGGGCAGGTTGATGCGCGACTTCATGAGCGGCTGGATGCGGGTGCCGAAATTCTCCATGCCGCGGACGAAGTCATCGAAGGTCATCATCGCACCGGCGACGCCCGGGACGGCGGCCAGCTCGTCGAGCAGGGCGGCGACCTTGGCGTAGGAGCCGACGAGGACGCCCTGGTTGGTGGGCAGACGCTTTGCGGTGGCGGGCAGGAAGCGGCCGGCGACCGACATCGGGTCTTTCACCGTGTCGTTGTTGGCCTGGCCGTCGCGGTAGGCCAGGGCCTCGAGGTCGGTGCCGTCCTTGTAGTGCTGCCACTTGGCTTCGGCGACTGCGTCGGTTTCATCGGCGATGATCATGATGAGGACGAGAGCGCCGCACTTGCGGCCGGTGCGCTCGGTTGCGGTGACGAGGCGGGAGATGACCTTGCCGACGAGTGCCGGCTCGTTGAAGCCCATGCTGGCGACGAAGTTGTAGTCGGCGTATTCGGCGGCGAACTTCACGCCGCGGTCGCTCTGGCCGGCGCAGACGATTTCGATCTTTGCGGTGGGCATGGGCAGGCAGCGGCAGTCCTCCATCTGCAGGAAATGGCCCTTGTGGTCGGAGACGCCTTTGGACCAGAGGTCATTCATGATGGAGACGTATTCTTCGCAGTATTCGTAGCGGCTGGCGTAGAATTCGTCGCCGGGCCAGATGCCCATTTGCGAGTATTCCTTCTCCTGCCAGCCGGATATGATGTTCACACCGAAGCGGCCGTGGCTGATGCTGTCTATGGTTACGGCCATGCGGGCGACGATGGGGGCGGGCATTGAGAGCACGCCGATGGTGGCGAAGAGTTTGATCTTGGTCGTGACGGCGGCGAGGCCGGCCATGAGGGTGAAAGATTCGAGGTTGTAGTCCCAGAACTCGGAGGGGCCGCCGAAGCCTCGGAGCTTGATCATGGAGAGGGCGAAGTCGAAACCGAATTTTTCCGCTTTTTCGACGATCGTCTTGTTCAGGTCATAGCTGGGTTTGTATTGCGGCGAGGTGGTGGAGATCAGCCAGCCGTTGTTTCCGATCGGGATGAAGACGCCGAGCTGCATGGGGCTGTCCTTTACGAGAAGCTGAAGGTGTTGGCGGGCTCTTCGTGGAACCGTCGGGGGCGGCGCAGACGCGCGACCATGGCCTGGGCATGCGGCGCTGCGGCGCAGACGAGGTCGAGTTGGCGGGAGGTGAGGGTGAGGCCGGCGCGCGACGCGGCTTCGATGGTAGCGGCGCGGCTGGGCTCGTGGGGGGTGGGATCGGGTGGGGCTGGCAACGGTGGTGCCTTGGCCGCGATGGCGGGGCGGGTGGCGCGCCAGTGGGTAGCGCGTTCATAGGCGTGACCGATGCGGAGCACGGTGGCGTCGTCGAACGGGCGACCGGCGATCTGGAGGGCCAGCGGGAGGCTGGAGGCGAAGCCCATGCAGGTGGAGAGGGCGGGGCCTGCGGAGATGTTGAAGGGGGTGGTGAACGAGGCCTTCTGCCAGAAGGTCTCGGTACGCCAGGCGCCGAAGGCGGGTGCAGGTGCGGGGGCGGTGGGGCAGAGGACGGCGTCGAAGCGGGCCCAGACGGCGGCGAACTCGGCGAGCATGGTGCGGCGTTCGCGTTGGGCGGCCATGTAGTCGGATCCGCTGATGAAGATGGCGCCGAGGGCGCGGCCAAGGAAGTCCTCGCCGAAGTCGCCGGGGCGGGTGCGCAGGTTGGCGGCGTGGACCTCGAACAGTTCGCTTTCGGCGATGGCGATCTTGACGTCGCTGTATTGCTTGGCGGGGCGGAGGCGGATCGTTTCGACGGTGGCGCCGAGGTCGCGGAGAACGTCGAGTGCGGCCTCGAAGGCCTGGGTTACGGCGGGGGCGGTCTCGATGTCTTCCTCGTGGAAATGGCGGGGCACGGCGATGCGGAGTCCGGCGAGGTTTTCCGTAAGGGCGGCGCGGTAGTCTGGGACGGCGCGGTTTGCGCTGGCCGGGTCCTGGGGGTCGTGGCCGGCGATGAGGCCGAGGAGGATGGCGCAGTCCTCGGAGGTGGCGGCCATGGGGCCGATGTTGTCGAAGGTGAAGGAGTTGGGGTAGACGCCGCGGCGGCTGACGAGGCCGTAGGTGGGCTTGAGCCCGGCGATGCCGCAGAGGGCGGCGGGCAG
>JAYVEG010000052.1:0-6481 GCA_043748985.1 Rhodospirillales bacterium | reverse complement strand
ATCGAACGACCCGACCGCCTCGTCTTCGACCTGGATCCCGCCCCTGACCTCCCCTTCGCCCGCGTCATCGAAGGCGCCAAAACCGTCCGCGACCGCCTCGCCGCGAGGGGCCTCGCCAGCTTCTGCAAAACCACCGGCGGCAAGGGCCTCCACGTCGTCGTCCCCATCATCCCCAAAGCCGAGTGGCCCGCTGCCAAAGCCTTCGCCAAAGCCCTCTGCGAACAGATGGCCGCCGACGAACCAGCCGCCTACACCGCCGTCATGGCCAAGAAAGCCCGTATCGGCCGCATCTTCCTGGACTATCTCCGCAACGACCGCACCAGCACCGCCATCGCCGCCTGGTCCCCCCGTGCCCGGCCCGGCGCCCCCGTCTCCATGCCCATCGCCTGGTCCCAGGTCACACCCAAGCTCGACCCCAAGGCCTACACCATCCGCACCGCCCCAGCCCTGCTCAAGGAGAAAGACCCCTGGCAAGACTGGACCGCCGCGGCGAAACCTCTGCCAAAGTAACGCCCTCCCCCGCACTTGCGAAAGAGGGCCAGGTGATGGTGATTAGGCCTTAACGGTAATATCGCTTAGCCCGCCGCTCCGCTTCCTTCGCCGCGTCCTCCGGCGAACTCTGCCCCGTCGCCGCCGCCGCCATCATGTCCACAACGACATAGTCGGCCACAACCGCACCCGAAGCTTCGGTAATGGCCCCCGGATAAGCCAGCCACCGGCTATCGGCCATCGTATCCTTGTACACCGCGACCTTCGGGTCGTTCGTCCAAACCGCACTGGCCTCGTAAGCCTTCAGCGGCTGGCCCCAGTAACCGAAGCTGTCCGTCAGCCATCGGTCATACTGCGGTGCCTCCATCATGAAAGCCAAGTAGGCCTTCGCCGCATTCGGATACTTCGTATGCTTGAAAATCATCGCGTTGATCGCGTTCGCGCTCTCCGCACTCTTCCCCGAAGGCCCGATCGGCATCCGCGCATGGTTCATGTCCGCCGCGACCTTCTGCAACGACTCGTCCTTGCTGTTCCTCGCTGAGAAATACAACGACACCCCGTTCTGCGTCGCCGCGATCTCGCCCGCCAGCATCGCCTTGTTGTTGCTGGGATCAAGCCAGGAGTTCGTCCCAGGAATAAACGTCGGATACAGCGCCTTCACATACTTCAGCGCCTCGATCGTCTCCTTGGAGTTGATGATCACCTTGCCGTTCTCGTCGATCAGGTTCCCTCCGAACGCCCAGAGCAGCCAGTAGCAGAACGCGTTCGCATCCCCCACCGCATGCCCCAGCGCGAACCCGGCAGGATGCCCCGACTTCTGCAGCTTCCGGCACATATCCAGCAACTGGTCCGTCGTCTTCGGGAACGTGTCGTACCCGATCTCTTTCAGCCAGCTGATCCGATACACCGCCGGCCCGCCACTGGCGCCCATCGGAATTGCGATCCACTGGTCCGTCTTGAACTTCTTCCCATACTTCTCCGCCAGCGGATACCAGCCGCCGTACTTCTTGCCGAGATACGTCGCGATATCCGTCAAATCCAGCAGCTTGTCCGAATACAGATGCGGATCATCCGTCCACCCCACAACCACATCCGGCCCGGCCCCGGTGTTCGCCGTAACCGCGGTCTGCGGCCGCAGATCTTCCCACCCGGAATAGTCCACCTTCACCGCACAGCCCGTCGCCTCGCTGAACTTCTTGGTGTTCTCGTTCCAGATCCGCTCATCGGGATCAACGAACTTTGCCGGCCGAAGCACCCGCAGGCTCGCGCCCTTCTCGATCGGCAGGTTCAGCGGCGGCACATCCACCACGGGGATCGCAGCCTGCGCCCCCGACCCGATCAACCCCGCAGCCGTGGCCGCACCCACACCCAGCCCGAGCTGGCGACGATTCAAGTCGTACATTATTCTGTGATCTCCCCTGGGCGTCATTGAAGGCTTTCAGGCCACGAGACGCGCCCCTGTCTCGCGATCGAACAGATGCACCAGCGCCGGGTCCGCCGTCACCGCCAGCGGCTGACCGGGCGCGACACTCACCCGCTCCCGGAACGCCCCCATCACCGCCAACGGCCCCAGCCGCCCATGCACCTGCGTCTCGGACCCGGTCGGCTCCACCACCTGCACCATCAGCGGCACGCCCTCCGAATGCAGCTGCAGATGCTCTGGCCGTACTCCATACACCGCAGGCCGCCCATTCTGGTTGGCGCTCTCGGCTGGCAGCGGCCACAGCGAGCCCCCCTCCGCCCGGAACCCGGCCGCCTCGACCGTGCCGGGGATGAAGTTCATCGCCGGGCTGCCGATGAAACCAGCCACGAACTGATTCGCCGGTCGATCATACAACTCCAGCGGCGACCCGATCTGCTCAACCCGCCCACCATTCATCACCACGATCTTGTCCGCCATGGTCATCGCCTCGATCTGGTCGTGCGTCACGTAGATCGTCGTCGTCTTCAATCGCTGATGCAGATCTTTCAACTCCGCCCGAGTCTGCACCCGCAGCTTTGCATCCAGATTGCTCAATGGCTCGTCGAACAGGAACACCTGTGGATCCCGCACGATCGCACGCCCCATCGCCACCCGTTGCCGCTGCCCCCCGCTCAACTGCCGCGGAAAACGATCCAGCAGCCCGGCCAGACCCAAAATCTCTGCCGCCCGATTCACCCGCTCGTCGATCGCCGATTGCGGCGCCTTCGCGAGCTTGAGGCTGAATGCCATGTTGTTCCGCACTGTCATGTGCGGATAAAGCGCGTAGTTCTGGAACACCATCGCAATGTCGCGCTGCTTCGGCGGCACCTTGTTCACCACCCGTCCACCGATCGCGATCTCCCCCGCGTCGATCTCCTCCAGCCCTGCCAGCATCCGCAGCAGCGTGCTCTTGCCGCATCCCGACGGCCCCACCAGCACCGTGAACTCCCCGTCCGCGATCTCGATGCTCACCCCATGCAGGATGGCGGTCGAACCGAACGACTTGCGGACGCCGCGAATGGAGACATTGGCCATGGATGAACGTTCCCAACGAATATGCGTGGCCGTGTCGCCGACCTTCACCCGAACATACCGAGCACCAACGCCCCTGGCTATACCGTCTCGTCTCCGTTTCGGGCGCCATGATCGGATGCTCGGCCGAACGCTCATCACGGGGAACTGTCCGCACCGGGGATTGCGCCCTGCGACCCGAGCACGTTCCTACGCGTTGGCGTCCGAACTGCACGGAACCCACAATACGATGAAGCCCGAACTGCCCCACTCGGCACCCGACGCGGCACCCGAGCAACGCCTGTCCATCCTGCTCGTCGACGACGACCCGATGGTCCGCGAGGCCACGGCCTGGATGCTGGCCGACGCCGGCCACAGAGTGGCCGAGGCCGTGGATGGCCTGGCTGCACTCGAGCACCTCATCGCCAGCGGTCCCGTCGATCTGTTGATCACCGACATCAATATGCCCCGTATGGACGGACTGGAACTCGCCCAACAAACCAGGTCCCGTTGGCCCGGCATGCCCGTCCTCCTCGTCAGCGGACGCCCTCAACCCCCCGGCACCCAGGCCTTCATGCCCAAGCCCTTCGGCTGGGACCGCCTGATGCAGGCCGTTGCCCAGGTCGTCCGTGCCGAGACGACCCGGAAGAACTGACCACCTTTGATTTCTCGCCGACACGACACATATGCCCAGCATTCAAGACTGGAGAACGACATGGCGATCGCGCGCATCACCCTGGGAGGCGGCTGCTTTTGGTGCCTGGAGCCAGTTTTCCTCGCCCTCCGCGGCGTCCACGCATCCGTCTCGGGCTACGCCGGCGGCACCGTCACCAATCCCACCTACGACCAGGTCTGCGCCAAGCGCACCGGGCACGCCGAGGTCGTCCAACTCGAGTACGACCCTGACCAGATCACTCTCGCCGACATCCTGCGCGTCTTCTTCACCATGCACGATCCCACCACGCCCAATCAGCAGGGCGCCGACATTGGTCCGCAATATCGCAGTATCATCCTCACCGAATCCGAGGACCAGGCCGCCATCGCCGCCGACATCAAGGCCGAGATCGCCGCCAGCGGCGTCTGGGGCAGCCCGCTCGTCACCGAGATCGTTCCCCTCACCACCTTCTGGCGTGCCGAGGACGAACACCAGGACTACTTCGCCCGCAACCCCTGGTCAGGCTACTGCCGCGCGGTCATCACACCGAAGGTCGCGAAGCTCCGAAAGATGTTCAACGACCGCCTGAAGGCCCCACAAGCCGCCTGATGACGCGCCAGCACCTGGCTGAGGCCTACAAAACCCTCGGCCAAGCGGGCCTCATCGCCGGCAGTAGCGGTAACATCTCCGTCCGTGACGGTGCCGGCATCCTCATCTCCCCCACCGGCACCTCCCCGGAGCGCATCACCCCCGAAGCCATCGTCGCGATGTCCCTCGACACGCCCGAACCCGGCGCCAGCAGCGAATGGCCCCTCCATACCGCCCTCTACCAGGCCCGCCCCGACCTCGGCGCCATCGTCCATACCCACGCCGACGCCTCCACCGCCCTCGCCTGCCTGAATGAGCCCCTCCCCATCTTCCACTACGCCGTCCTCATCTTTGGCGGCGAGATCCGCTGCGCGCCCTACGTCACCTTCGGCACCCCCGAACTCGCCACTCTTACCGTCGCCGCCATGCAGGACCGCACCGCCTGCCTCCTCGCCAACCACGGCATGATCACCGCCGCCCCCACCCTCCCCCAGGCCGTCGCCGCCGCCCTGGAACTCGAACGCCTCTGCCGCCAATACCTCCTCGCCCGCAGCGCCGGCACTCCCCGCCTCCTCACCCACCGAGAAGTCGAAGCCGCCCGAACCAGGCTAAAAACCTACCAATCTTCTCCCTTCCCCTTGGGACACGGCCAGAGCGAGGCTTAGGCCCCACAGCACTGTCGAATGCCTGGCGCGTCCCAAAGCGTCGCCCCCTGGCAAAACCCCCTCGAACCGGCGAAGCTGCACCCATGCCCCTGACCAGTAACCAGCAGCGCATCGCCGCCCTCGCCGACGAGCTGGCCTCCCGCTTCGCCGCCCGCGTCGCTCCAGCCGAGCACGCCAACCGCTTTCCCATCGAGAATTGGCAGGACCTCCACGACAGCGGCTACCTCCGCCTCGTGATACCCCGCCGATACGGCGGCGAAGGCGCCAGCGTGCTCGACATGGTCATCGCCCAGGAACACCTCGCCCGCGGCGACGCCAGCACCGCCCTCGGTGCCGCCATGGAAATCAGCGTCCTCGGCCGCGCCCTGGAACTCCGCACCTGGCCCGAACAGGTCCTTGCCGAGATCTGCACCGAACTCGCTACCCACGGCGGCGGCCTCAACAACTGCGTCACCGAGACCGAACTCGGCAGCATCTCCCGCGGCGGCACCCCCGCCACCGGCGCGCAGCGCACCGCCGGCGGCTGGCTCGTCTCAGGCCACAAGATCTTCGTCACTGCCGCCCCAGCCCTGAGGTTCCTCGTCACCGGTGTCGTCCTCCCCCCCGACGACGCAGCACCAAAGGGCTACTACGCCAGCGCCATCGTCCGCGCCCCGACGCCGGGCCTGACTATCCGCACCACTTGGCAGCACAGCCTGGCGCTGCGCACCGCCGGCAACGAGGACGTCATCTACGACAACGTCTTCGTTCCCGACGCCTGGGTCGTCGAACGCCGCCCCCTCGGCATGCCTGGCCAGGCCGGGCCCGGCGCAAACCCCTGGGCGCTGCCGCTCGCCGCCGTCTACCTCGGCGTCGGCCAGGCCGCTCTCGACACCGCCTGCGACTACGCCGCCACCCGAACCCCTCCAGCCCTCGGCGCGCCCATCGCCACCCAGCCCCACATCCAGCAATGGCTCGGCTCCATGCAGATCGCGCTGGACGCCGCCCGAACCCTTCTGCACGACACCGCCCGCGCCTGGACCGAGCACCCCGAGACCCGCCCCGCCCTCGCCGCCCGCATCGCCACCGCAAAATACCTCTGCACCAACGCCGCCTGCACCGTCACAGAAACCGCCCTCCGCGTCGCCGGCGGCTTCAGTCTTACCCCCGACCTCCCGCTCGAACGCTATTTCCGCGATGCTCGCGCCGGCCTCTTCGCCCCACCCCAGGACGACCTAGCCCTCGGCATAGCCGGTCGCGCAGCGCTGACAGCCCGAGCCGCCCTCGCCGCCCGCGCTACCGAAACCGCGCCCCAACAAGCGAAGGCCGCCGAATGACCCTGCCCATCCCCCTCATCGACCACGTCATCATCAACGCCCGCGACGAGCTGGAAGACAGCGCCGCCCTCTACACCCGCCTTGGCTTCCGACTCACCCCCCGCGGCCACCACACGCTGGGCAGCAGCAACAACCTCGCCATCCTCGGCACCGACTATATCGAGCTCCTCGGCGTCATGCCCGGCACCGTCGGCCAGACAGATGTCATGGACTGGCCCCCCGGCCTCAACGGTCTCGTGTTCAAGACCACCGACAGCGACTCCCTCTACGCCACCCTCACCGAGGCCGGCGCCCC
>JAYVEG010000051.1:0-18472 GCA_043748985.1 Rhodospirillales bacterium | reverse complement strand
GCCTGCGCTGGCCGGGGCGAGCGGACCCGCCATCTCCACGGCGGCGCTGCCGTGGGCGCTGCTGCGCGGGCCGCGCGTCGATCTGTCGGCGCGGGTGGCGGCGCTATCGTTTCAGGGGGAGGTGTGGAGGGACGTGTCGCTGGCGATGCAGCTGAAGGCTGGGCGCTTGTCCGTGTCACCCGTTACGCTCTCCTTGCCCGACGGGCCGCTGCATTTGGATTTCACGATGGATGCCTCGGGCGAGGCGGGTATCGTCGCCATCGAGCTTCGGGCGCCGGGCATCCCGCTGTCGCTGGTGGCGCGGTATGCGGGGCTGCCGGGGCCGATGACGGGGGCGGTGCGGATCGAGGCTCAGCTGCATGCCGCGGGGGGCACGCCGCACGCGATGGCAGCGACGCTGGCCGGGCCGGTTTCGGCCACGCTGGTGGGCGGGCGCATGACGAATGCGGCGTTCATCATGCTGACGGGGGCGTCGCTGGAGGCGCTCGGCATCAAGGTGCCGGCGCAGGGGGAGACGGCGCTGCGCTGCATGGGCCTGGTCGGCAGCTTCGAGAAGGGGGTGGGACTGTTGAAGACCATCGCGCTGGACACGACGTGGCTGCAACTCGACGGGAGCGGCCGGATCGATTTCGGCAACGAAACCGTGGCGCTCAAGCTCAATCCGATGACGGAGATCTCTGGCTCCTCCGTTGCCGTGCCGGTGATTGTCGAGGGGCCGTTCCACGCAATCCGGGGGCGGCTCGATGCCGACGGGCTCGACAAGCTGGGGCTATTCATCAACGGGCTGTTCGGTGGCGACCGATCCACGGCGTGCAGGGATGCGGGCCTGGTGCCGGCCGCTGCTTCCACTGCCAAGCCGTGACGGACGACGGTGCCGTGATCGTGTAGGCTTGCCTCACCCGATCCATAGGAGCCCCCTCATGCCCGACGGCGTCATTTCCGAAACCGAGCGCGACCTGATGCAGCGGGCGCGCCGCGTGCTGCCGGGCGGGACGTTCGGCAACACTTCGGCCGAGACGGTGATACGGGAGGGCCGGGCCGGGCGGGTGTGGGACGAGGGCGGTCGGGAATACATCGACTTCCTGCTCGGTTCCGGGCCGATGCTTGTCGGGCATGCGCACCCCGCCGTCACGGCTACCGTGACGGCGCAGCTCGGCCTTGGGACCACGTTCTTTGCCAACAACCGTCTGGGGATCGAGCTGGCGGAGCTTATCGTGGACGCGGTGCCGTGCGTCGAGCAGGTGCGTTACGTGTCGTCCGGCAGCGAGGCGGACGCCTATGCCATGCGGCTGGTGCGGGCGTTCACGGGGCGCGACCGGATCCTGAAATTCGAGGGCGGCTATCACGGGATGAGCGATTACGGGCTGATGAGCACGTCGCCGCGGCACCCGGCCAACTCCTGGGCGCCACAAGCCGACTCCGCCGGGATCCCGGCCGCCGTCGCCGACACCATGCTGGTGGCGCCGTTCAACGACATCGAGGCGGTGCAGGCCATCATCCGCGCCCATGGCAGCGAGATCGCCGGCGTCATCGTCGAGCCAATGCAGCGGCTGATCCCGCCGGCGCCGGGGTTTCTTGCGGCGTTGCGCCGGGTCACGGCTGCGGCGGGCATTCCGTTGATCTTCGATGAGGTCGTGACGGGGTTCCGTCTGGCCTGGGGCGGCGGGCAAGAGCTTTATGGCGTCACGCCCGACCTGTGCACGCTGGGGAAGGTGATCGGCGGGGGGCATCCGCTGGCGGCCATCGCCGGGCGGGCGGAGATCATGGCGCATTTCGACGTTGCGGCCGTCGGGCACGACCGCTTCGTCAAGCAGATCGGCACGCTTTCGGGCAATCCTGTCGCCGCTGCGGCAGGGCTTGCGACGCTGAAGATCCTGGGTGAACCCGGCATGTATGAGCGCCTGAATGAGACCGGGCAGGCGCTGAAGACGCAGCTGGCTGCAGCACTGGGCGATGTCGGGATAGAGGCGCAGGTCGTGGGCGAACCCGCCTGTTTCGATGCGATCTTCACCGCGACCGAGATCCGCGACCACCGCGGCCTGGCCAGCGGGAATGCGGCCACCCAGCGCCGGTTCAACGCGCTGCTGCGCGATCGTGGCATTCTGAAGGGGGAGTCCAAATACTACGTGTCCACCGCGCATGACGCCCGCGACGTTGCCGAGACTGTGGCGATCTGGCGCGACGCGGCGAAGGCGCTGGCGCAGGCCTGACCAGGCGTCGCCGCGATCGACATGGTAGAAGACCCCCGTCTTTCGGCGCCGTCGGCAGCCCGCAACCGTGATGCCATCCTGGCGGCGCTGAGGCCGCATCTGCCGCGATCGGGCACCGTGCTGGAGATCGCCAGCGGCACCGGTGAGCATGTCGCCTACTTCGCCACCGCGCTGGGGCGTCTGGTGTGGCAGCCGACGGACCCGGTGCCGGAGCGTCGGGCCAGCATCGATGCGTGGGCGAGCGGGCTGCGGAACGTGCGCCGGGCCATCGACCTCGATACCACGAGCGACCCCTGGCCGGTCACGGCGGCGCAGGCGATCCTGTGCATCAACATGCTGCATATCGCGCCGTCGGCGGCGACGCGGGGGCTGATGGCGGGCGCCGCGCGCGTGCTGCCGCCGGGGGGACCGCTGGCGATCTATGGCCCGTTCCGGTGGCGCTTCCGCCCGTTGGAGCCGGGCAACGCGGCGTTCGATGCCGATCTGCGCAGCCGCGACCCGGCGTGGGGCCTGCGGATGGTGGAGGCGGTGGCCGAGCTGGCCGAGGCGGTCGGGTTCGGCGCGCCGACCGTGATCCCGATGCCTGCGGATAATCTGGTTCTGGTGTTCCGCCTGGCTACGTCGCCGCCCCCCCGTTGACCGCGATCATCTGACCGGAGATGAACGCGCCGTCGTCGGAACAGAGCAGGGCCACCAGGGCGGCGACCTCCGACGGCAGGCCGGTGCGGCCGAGCGGCACGCGATGTTGGGCGCCGAGTGCCGCGGTGTCCGCCGTTTCCTGTCCATCCTGGCGGATCGGGCCGGGGGAGACGCTGTTGGCGGTGATGCCGTAGGGTCCGAACTCGGTCGCAATGGCCTTTGCCAGGCCCCATCCGCCATGCTTGGCCGCGGCGTTCGGCCCGTAATCCGCGGCCCCGCGTATCGCGTACATGCCGGCGAAGTTGACGATGCGCCCCCATTTGCGCTCCATCATGCCGGGCAAGAAGGCCTTGGACAGCCAAAAGCAGGAATTGAGGTTGGTATCCAGGACCGCGGCCCATTCCTGGTCGGTGAAGTCCAGCAGGGAGCGGTGGGGTCGCAGGCCGGCGTTGTTCACCAGGATGTCGATGGTGCCGAAGCGGTCGATGGCCTCACTTGCCATGCGCCGGGCCTCGGGCGCGGCGCCGATGTCGCCCATGAGGACATGCGCCTCTACGCCCAGCGCCTGGACCTCGGCCGCGACGGCGTCGCAGGCGGCACGGTCGACGCGTCCGTTCAGCACGATGTCGACCCCGGCCGCCGCGAGGCGCAGGGCGATGGCGCGGCCGATGTTGCGCCCGGATCCGGAAATGAAGGCGGCGTGCTGCATGGTGGTTTCCCCTGGTTTGCGCCGGACCCTAACTGTGTCTGCAAGACCCGTCACGCGACCGCTTTCTGTTCCAGCGGGACAGTCCCCACATACCGCGCACGGACCAGGCCATTCTCGCTCTCAACCGCGTCGACCTTCAGATCACGGACCCGGCCCTGGTGGCCGCGGCGCTCGACATCGCCGCCCGCACCTTCGTGCGGAACCGGCATGGTTTGCTGTGAGCGTTCGCCGACAACGTCGTGGGTATCCCGCTTACCGCTGCGGGGCTGCTGGACCCGGTGATCGCCGGCGCGGCCATGGCGCTGTCGAGTGTGAGCGTTGTGGGGAGTGCGCTGCTGCTGCTGCGCTGGCGCCCGGATGGTGCGGCCCCCGGTGCGGCTGGGGGTCCGTTGGGGCTCGCTTGGTAATCGAGGCGTAGTTGCCGGGCTTGCTTTCTATGTCCGCAAGGTGCGCCGCGACTCTGCGGCGTTGGCCTTTGCGGGTTGCGGCGTGAAGGTGGCCGTCAGGGCGTCCAGCAGCGGCTCGAGCGTCGGCAGGGTGCAATCCATCTCGGCGCCGCGTCGCCAGGCCCAATCCTGGCGCGCGACGATGGCGCGGCTCATCGACGGCTCGACGCCAGCGTCCTGCACCGTTCGGGCAACCTCGGTCATTTCCTCCGCGCGGCGTTTGCCGTGGATCAACGATCGGCTGATGACGTAGCGTGCCAAAGCGGGCCAGTCCGGATGCGGCAGGGTCTCGCCCAGGGTGGCCAGCACCTCGTTTTCAACGCCGTAATGACGGGCGGCGAGCATGCACTCCGTCGTCAGCGCCTCGATGCCCTTGATCATCACGCTGCGGCACATCTTCACGGATGATGCGCGCCCGATGGCGGCGCCGTAATCGGTGAGGTCCATGCCATAGGGCGCCATCGCCGCAATGAAGGCGGCGACGTGCGGGCCGCCCAGGAGCATCGGGGTTTGCAGCTTCTTCGGGGGGACGCTCGCCATGACGGCCGCCTCTACATAGCGGCCGCCGGCTGCCTCGATGATGCGGGCCGATTCCTGCTTTGTCGCCGGGGACACGCTGTTCACGTCCACCACGAAGGGGGCATTGGCGAGCGCGCCTTCCAAGGACCGCATCGCCGTCAGCACCGAGCCGGCGGTCACGCAGACGAACACGGCGTCGGCCGTTTTGGCCACGGCCGCCGCGTTCGGGGCTGCCATCGCGCCGGCCCGTGTCATCGCGGCCGCCGAAACGTCGAAGGCCAGCACCTGGGCCCGTTTCGCCGCCAGTTCGCGGCCCAGGATGCCGCCGACCTCGCCGAACCCAATGATCCCGATCTTCATGGTGCTGGCTCCCTATGCGCAGTCGGCCGGCAAGCCGGTCCAGATCTCGGCCGGTTCGAGCGACCGTTGCAGCAACCCTTGCCAGGCTGCGTAGCGCAGCGCCAGCCCCACGGCGGGCGCCAACGCCGCGCGGCCCATCGGAAAGGGGTTGCCTGCGCCCCTGAAGCGTTCGATCAGCCCAGCCGCCACCCCGGGGCGGCCCGCGACCTCGGCCCGGACCACGACCATCTGGTTGACGGGCATCACGCCGTGGCGCGCCTGGAAAGCCCGGCCTGCCGCGGCCGGGTCGGGGAAGACGGTGGCGAGGTCGGATGCGGATGGGGTGTCGTTGCCGAAGATCACGGCATCCAGGCGGCCGTCGCGCAGCATTGCGAGCATGTCCGAACCGGGCGGCACGCGGTGGACAAATCCGGGATCGTGGAACGAGGCCACGTGCGCGTCCTCGAACGTGACCCAGCGCACCTGGTCTGGTCGGAGGCCATGCTCCTCCTGCAGGATGCCGCGCAGCCAGAGGCCGGTCGTCTGGCTGTAGGCGCGCACGCCCACGCGCTTGCCGGCGAGGTCGGCGGGGCCGAAGACGTCGTCGGCGCGGCGCAGCATCGCGGCGTTCTGGAAGCGGGAGGCGAGGACGACGGGCAGGAGCACCAGGTCGCTGCCCGCGGCGCGCGCCATCAGGGCGGTGGCGATCGCCATCTCGCTGACGTCGAATCTCTCGTCGCGCACCATGGGCGCGAACGCGCGGCTGATGACGGGAAACGGCTCGATCGTGAGGGCGGGGTCATGGAACAGCGCCTCGGTGTGGGGATATCGCCCGATCGCCGTGCGCAGCGGCGTCGCTGATGCCGCCGTGCGCAGCGGCGTCGCTGATCCCTCGGCGCTCATTGGGGTCATGAGCCGTATGGCTGGTAGACCAGGCCTTTCTGCGCCAGTTTTTCCCGCATGCCGTAGATATCGAGGCCCAACTCGCCGGCCTGCAGCTTCGTCCGCATCGTAGCCTCCTTCTGCTCCCGCGCGATGCTAGCGGCCAGCACCGCGGCGGCCTGCAGGCGCGGCACCACGACGATGCCGTCATCGTCGGCCACGATCACGTCGCCACGCTGCACGAGTTGGCCGGCGCAGACGAGCGGCACGGTGATGGGGCCTATGGTCTCCTTCACCGTGCCCTGTGCGCTGATGGCCCGCGACCACACCGGGAAGTCCAGCGCGGTCAGTTCCTGGATGTCCCGCGCACCGCCCTCCAGCACCAGGCCACGCACGCCACGAGCCTTCATCGAGGTGGCGATCAATTCGCCGAAAAAACCGGCGTCGCTGAACGAGGTCGGCGCTCTACTACGTGGGGATAGGCGGCCTGGTAGCCCTCGCCGCCCGGCCGCCGGACGAAATCTGCTGAATGCGCGCTGATCACGAGTGCCGTCTTGTTATCGCTCACTGTGTTTTCTCCGGATGCCATGTGTCAGCTTTGGCCGGCAGCGACGCCACGGGCGGGATGGTCAGCAGTTCGCCATGGCCGAGATGCGCCACGTCCACCTTCGGCTCGTCCGACACCCATTATCCTTTCGGCAGGGAGCAACCTTCGCGCTGCCGGCGAATGCGGCAAGTCCTGCCCCGTTTTGCGACCTAAGCCGCCTCGACGGCCCAGAAGATCGGGAAGCTGCTTTGCGGCAGCGCCTTGAGGCGCGTGCGGTAGGCGGCGGGACGGCTGAACTGGCCCCACATGACGCTGGGTACGGTCTCGTAGGCGATCGACTGGATCTCGGCGGCGATGCCTCGTCTGGCGGGCAGGTCCTCGGCCCGGGCGAACCGGGCCAGCAGCGCGGGCACGCGGGAGTCGCAGCTCCAGCCGGGGTAGTCGGCGCAGCTGCTGGCGACGTAGAAGTGGTTCAGCGGGCTGACCATGTCGACGCCGTTGGAGTAGACCCCGAACAGGCTCCAGCCGTCCTTCTTTGCGCGGCGGGCGAGGACGGTGCCCCAGTCCATCGGCTGTTCGTCCACCGTGAAGCCGGCTGCCTTCATGTGCTGGGCCAGCACGTTGCAGGCGGTCTGGCTGATCGACTGGGAGGTTTCGAGCATCACCACGGGCTCGCCTGCATAGGCCGTGCGCTTTAGGGCTGCCGCCGCGGCCTCCACCGAGAAGCGCACGGCTTCGGCGCCGGCGTCCGTGCTGAGGGGCGCATCGCACATCCAGAAGGACGGGCAGGGGGGTGCGGCGGCCGACGCGGGGATGCCGATGGCGGCCATGATCTCCGTCTGGTCGACGAGGTTCCACAGCACCCGGCGGACGGCCGGGTCCTTGAAGGGGCCGCTGGCGTGGTTCAGGCGGAAGTTGCCCTGGAACATGTCGATGCCGCCGAGCTTCATGACCGCGATGCCGCGGCTGCCGGCCAGGCGGGCCAACTGGTCGAAGGCGACATACTGGACGTAATCGACCTCGCCGTTGATGAGCGCGTTCGCCGCGGTGCCGTCATCCGGCATGACCCGCAGCACCAGGCGGTCGACGTGCACCACCTTGCCGCCGGCGAGGAAGCTTGGGGGCTCGGCGCGGGGGACGTAGGCGGCGTTGCGTTCCAGCACCATGCTGTCGCCGGGCCGCCACTCGGCTGCGACGAAGCGGAAGGGGCCGCTGCCGACGATCTCGGTGATGCGTTTGTCGCCGGGCACCTGGGCGAGGCGGGTGGGGAGCATGAAGGGCACGGGGGCGTTCGGCTTGCCCAGGACGTCCAGCATCAGCGGGAAGGGTTCTCGCAGGCGTATCGTGACTGTGCGCGCATCGGTCGGTTCGATGCCGGCGCTGGCGGCGGCCAGCATTCGGCCCAGCGGGTCCTTCGGCATCCAGCGCTGCAGGCTGGCCACGCAATCAGCCGCCGTGACCGGCGCGCCGTCGTGCCATAGCAGGCCCGGCCGCAGCACGAAGCGCCAGATGAGGCGGTCTTCCGACGTGTCCCACGCCTCGATCATCTGTGGCTTGATCGTGCCGTCTGCGGCGGTTGCGAACAGCGTGTCCCAGATGTGATAGCCGAAGGTGCGGGTGATCGCGGCCGTGGTGGCATAGGGGTCGAGGATCACCGCCTCGCTTTCCAGCACCAGGTTGAGCGTGGTTCCCGCGGCGCGGGCCGGCGTGGCGATCGCGGCTGCCGCTGCGGCTGCGCTGGCGAGGACGGAGCGGCGGTGCAACATCGTGCGGTCTCCCGTGATGGCCTTAAGGCCGTTCTTGCAGGCTAGGCGCACCGGCGTAGCATCGTCCATCGACTCGATGAGGCTCTGCATGACCGACCTGCTTTTCCTGTCCGCCGCCCGTGCCGCTGCCCTGATCCGGCGAAAGCAGCTCTCGCCCGTCGAGCTGACCGACGCGGTGCTGGCCGCGATCGAGGCTGCGCAGCCGCGGCTCAATGCCTTCGTCACTGTCACGGCCGACCTGGCCCGCGCGCAGGCGCGTGCGGCGGAGCAGGCGGTGATGGACGGTGCCGAGTTGGCTCCGCTCCATGGAGTGCCCGTCAGCATCAAGGATCAGGTCGAGACCGCTGGCATTCCCACGACCCATGGCAGCGCCATCTTCGCGGACAACGTGCCTGTCCGCGACGACGTCATCGCCACGCGGCTGCGGGAGGTTGGCTGCATCATGGTGGGCAAGACCCGCATGCCGGAGTTCGGGCACAAGGGACTGACGGATGGGCCGAGCTTCGGGGTGACGCCCAATCCCTGGGACCTGTCGCGCACCTCGGGCGGCAGCAGTGGGGGTGCGGCGGCTGCGGTCGCGTCTGGGCTGGGGCCCTTGGCGCTTGGGACGGACGGCGCCGGGTCGGTGCGGATTCCGGCGGCGTGCTGCGGCGTGGTCGGTCACAAGCCGACCTTGGGGGCGGTGCCGTGGGAGAGCGCGCTCGATGCGTTCGGCAACTACACCTATGCGGGGCCGATCACGCGCACCGTGACGGATGCGGCGCTGATGCATACGGCGCTCTCGGGTGCCAGTGCGCGGGACCCTTGGACGCTGACCAACCAGGAGCAGCGGCGGCTGTCGCCGGGGCTGTTGGGCATGGACCTGTCATGCGTGCGGATCGGCAGCATCGCCCTGGCGGCCAACCTGCACGTGGATCGCGATGTTGCTGCCAATGTCGCGCTAAGCCTTGCGGCGTTCGAGCAGCTGGGCGCGGAGGTCGAGCCGATCATCGCGCCGATCGATTGGATGGAGCATGCGGGCCGGGTGATGTACCAGGCCAACTTCGCGGTGGCCAACGAGAAGCATCGGGCCCGTTGGGAGAACCAGATGGACCCCAGCCTGCTGGCGTTCATGGAGCGGGGCCGGGGATTCAGCCTGCAACAGTTCCGCGAAGGGCAATACGCCCGCACGCGGCTGTTCCGCACTATCCAGGACCTGCTGGCCCGCTATGATTTCCTGATCACCCCGACGCTGACGCGGACTGCGCTGGCGGCCGATTTCGATGCCGCGCATGACGAGGTGGAGATCGACGGCCGTACCTGGGGCATCACCCGGCAGGGCTGGAGCGCCTATGTGTATCCGTTCAACCTGACGGGCCATCCGGCGCTGACCATCCCGTCCGGCTTCGCCGCCGACGGGTTGCCGACGGCGGTGCAGATCATCGGGCGGTGGGGAGCGGATTTCGACGTGCTGCGTCTTGGGGCCATTCTGGAGGCGGTTCGGCCCTGGGCGGACAAACGTCCGCCGGGTTAGGGGACAGGCGCCTATGGCGCTAGCCTGTCTCGCGTCGGCGAGATGTCGGCTTTGTCGCTTCAGCACGCCGGGCAAGTCTGCCTAGGGTGGCGCCAGGACGGACATCGAGAAGACCAGTCTGCTGGAGCGCTACGCATGGGCCGAGATATCTGCCGTCGAGTGGCGCCGGGCCCTTGGCGGCGGCACGTAGGGGGAAGTCCTGATCGAGCTGGCGTAGAGGGATCTGCCCTTGCCTCGCGCGTCCCAGGCTGGGCGTGATCCGCAGATCGCCACGGCCAGGGCCTGGCTGTTTCCGCCTGCACCCCCGGTCGGCGGAACATATCGCTTTATGTGCTGGGTACTTGCGGCCCGGGAGGTAAGCCCCCGCCTGCGTGAGCCCAATCCCGGCGAGCGGGCGGCCGTGGAGGTGATCGAGGAGCCGGTTCGACTGCAGGGCCAGGACAAAGTGATCCTGCTTTGCGAGGACACGGCGGTCATGCGGCGCATCATCGTGCTGGAAGCCGGTAAGATCGTAGAACTGCCGACGACGGACTTCTTGCGGCTTCTGGAAGAAGAAACGCGCATCCACTCTGCCGACGCCGTCTTCGATCGGGCGCTTGCGGCAGGCCGGACACGGTCGCGCGTCGAAAAGTTCGCGGACCATGGCCCGGACATCCGCGATGTACGCCGTAGGACGCTGATGGCCGCCCGCACGCGCAGACCGAGCTAACCCACTACAAGGTCTCGTGCCGGCACCGCGCCGCCCGCTCCGACCGCCTGGATGTTCGAGAACATCTGCTTCACCGCGCTGTCGAACGTCTCCGCCGAGCTGGCGGCCATGTGCGGCGTGATCGTCAGGCCCGGCAACCCGATCAAGGGACTGTCTGCGGGCAGGGGCTCGATTTCGAAGACGTCCATTGCGGCCGCATGGATCACCTGGTTCTGCAGCGCCCAGACCAGGTCGGGCTCCACCACCACCCCGCCGCGGGCCACGTTCACCAGCACCGCCGAGGGCTTCATCGCAGACAACGCAATACGGTCGATGATGCCGGCTGTTTCGGGGGTGAGCGGACAGTGCAGGCTGACCACGTCCGACAGGGCCAGCAGTTCCGGCAGTGGCACGTGGCGGGCTCCGGTCGTCGTGTCCTTCGGGCGGGGTGCGGTGTAGAGCAGCGTGCAGCCGAAGCCTGTCAGCAGCCGGGCGACCATCTGGCCGATGGCGCCGAATCCTACGATTCCCACCGTTTTGCCCGATAGCAGGAAGGATGGCCGGGCGTAGTTGCCGCCGACCCAGCGGCCCTGGTCCAGCTCGGCGGCGGCGCGGGGGAAGTCTCGCAGGGCCGCGATCATCAGGGCGATTGTCAGCTCCGCCACGGGGACCGCGTTGCTGCCTGTGGTGCGCGCGACCGTCACGCCCAGGCGGCGCGCGGCGTCGAGGTCGATGTTGTCGACGCCAACGCCCCATTTGTGCAGTAACTTCAGACGTTTGCCTGCGGCCAGCACGGCGCCGCTGACGCCGATCTGGCCGGTGATGGCATAATCCGCGTCGGCGATGATCGCCTGGAGATGGGCTTCGTCCCTGGCGGACCCATGCGTCAGCACGAAGCCCGGCGGCAACAGGCCCCGCAGCTTCACCGCCGTTGCCTCCGTCAGCGGGTCCAGCACCACGATCGTTTCGCTCATCTTTATCCTCGTCCCACAGTTCGCGTGAACCCGACCAGCCGGTCCACCAAAAGCACGATCGTCAGCGCCAGGCCGATCAGCACGACCGCCAGTGCGGCCAGCAACGGGTCGACCCGCGTCTCGGCGTAGTGGAACAGCGCGACCGGCAGCGTCGTCAGGCGCGGCCCCACGAGGAACAGGCTGATGACCGTCTCGTCGAAGCTGAGCAGGAAGGACAGCGTGGCGGCCGCGATCGCGCCGGGGGCTGCGAGCGGCAGCGTCACGAATGCGAAGACCTGGAGGGGGCGGGCCCCCAAGGTCGCTGCCGCCTCGTCCAGTTGCGCTGGGAGGTTGGCGAAGGCGCCGGCCATGAGGCGGACGACGAAGGGCAGCACGACAGCGAGGTGGCCGAGTGCCAGGCCCGGCCAGGTGGCGAGCAGTCCGAGCGGCTGCAGCACCATCAGCAACCCGAGGCCGATGACCAGCGTCGGCAGCAGCAGCGGCAGGCTCAGGACGCCGGTCACCCAGGGCGGCGCGGTGCCCCGCGCGACGGCGAGTGCGGCCGGCAGTCCGGTCAGCAGGGCGACCGTGGTCACGATCGCGGCCAAGACCAGGCTTTGGCCGGCTGCCCGCAGCACGTCCGCATTGTTTGCGAGCGCCGCGTACCAGCGGAACGACAGGCCTGGCAGCGGGAATGACAGGTATGGTCCCGCGGTGAAGCTGAGGATGATGACCACGCTGAGTGGCGCCAGCATGAACGCGTAGCCGCAGGCGGCGAGCAGGCGCGTCATGCGCGCATTCGCCGCGACACGACCGCCTGTGCGCCGAGGATGACGGCCAGCAGCGCCAGCACGAACATCGAGAGCGCGGCCGCCGCCGGCCAATCGAGCGTCTGGGTGGCGGCGTCGTAGATCTCGGTGGCCAGGGTGAACACGCGGCCCCCGCCCATGAGCTTAGGGGTGATGAAGGCCGAGACGCCGAGCACGAAATCGAGCAGCCAGGCGCCGATCACTGCCGGAAGCGTCAGCGGCAACGTCACGGTCCAGAACGCCGCCCAGGGCCGGGCGCCGAGCGTGGCGGCGGCTTCCTCGAGCCGGGAGTCCAGCCGGCCGAAACCCGCCAGCAGTGCCAGGACGGCATAGGGCATGACGCTCTCGGTCAGGCCGATCTGCACGCCGGTCCAGTTGTTGATGAGCGCCTGCTTCGGCAGGCCGAGTGCGGCCAGGGCGCCGTTCACCAGGCCGCCGTCGCCGAGGATGGCGAGCCAGCCGATCACCCGAGCGACGCCCGAGACGAGCAGCGGCGCCACCGCGGCCACCGCGAGCACGCCGCGAAACCGGCTGCGGCTGCGGAACAGGAACAGTGCCATCGGGTAGGCCAGCGCCACCGCGATCGTGGCCGAGACCGCGGCTAGCCGCAGGCTGTCGGCGGTCAGGGCCCACGTGAAGTCGTCGGTTGCGAGTTTGGCGTAGGTTTCGGTTCCGAATGCGGTCACGATCGCGCCACCGTCCGCGGTGCGGTTCAGGCTCATCCGGGCCAGCACCAGCAGCGGCCAGAGGAAGCTGAGGCCCAGGATCGCCAGCGCCGGCATGACCATCAGCATCCCGGTGGCGCGCCGGGTCATGAGGGGAAACAGAGCGTATCCGACGCGGCCCACCCCACGCGGACCGCCTGTCCTGGCTGTAATTCGCGCCATGCGGCATCGCGCGTGGACACATCTACCGGCACACGGCCGAGTGGGGTGTCCAGGACGACCTGGACCACCTCGCCGGTGTAATCCAGGGCGGCCACCACGCCGTTCAGGACGTTGTCGGCGCCGTCATCGGGTGTCAGCACGGAGATGCGGTGCGGCCGGACGAACACCTGCACCGGTCCGGCCCGGCATGTTGCGCGGAGCAGGAGCGGGCCGCATCGGACGCCGTCGGGGGAGGCGGTGCCTGCGAAGCGCGCGCTGCGGCCGACGAAGTCGGCGACGAAGGGGGTTGCGGGGCGCTCGAAGACGTCTTCCGGGGTGCCGAGTTGTGCCACACGGCCGTTTTGCATCACGGCCACGAAGTCGGCCATGGCCAGGGCTTCGGCCTGGTCGTGGGTGACGAAAACGGCGGTGGCACCGACGCGGCGTTGGAGGATGCGCATCTCGACGCGGAGTTCCTCGCGCAGCTTTGCGTCGAGTGCGGAGAGGGGTTCGTCGAGGAGCAGCACGTCCGGCTCGATCGCCAGGGCGCGGGCCACGGCGACGCGCTGTTGTTGGCCGCCCGACAGCTGTTTCGGGCGTTTGGCGGCCTGGTCGGAGAGGCCAACCATTTCGAGGGCGGCGTTGGCGCGCCTGGTTCGTTCGGCGCCGTTCACGCCCTGCATACGGAGGCCGAAGCCGACGTTGGCCAGGACCGACATGTGCGGGAACAGGGCGTAGGACTGGAAGACGACGCCCATGCGCCTGGCGTAGGGCGGGAGGTGGGTGAGGTCGCGGCCGTCGACGAGGACGCGGCCGGCGTCGGGGGTTTCGAGCCCGGCGATCATGCGCAGGGTTGTGGTTTTGCCGCATCCCGACGGACCGAGCAGCGCGACCAGGCTGCCGCGCGGAATGGAGAGGGAGACTTTTCTAACGGCTGCGAAGGCGCCGTAGCTGCGGCACAGCGCCTCCAGGACCAGGTATGACAGCTCAGCGCGCCCCGGCCGGAATGACCTCCCGCCGCCAGCGCTGGGTCCAGTTGTCGCGCAGCTTCACCATTTCGTTCCAGTCCACCGGAACGATCAGGGGCTTGACCTCCGGCCCGGCGCTGGTGCGTGCGGCCACGGCGGGGGCGATCACCGCGTGCGTGTTGGTGGGGCCGTAGAACATGCGTTCGGTGAAGGCTTTTTGTGCCTCGGACGAGAGGGCGTATTTCATGAAGGCGAGGCCGGCCTCCGGGTGCGGGGCGCCCTTCACCAGGTTGATCGTGTTGATCTGGAGGGCGGTGCCTTCCTTCGGGACCATGACGCCCAGCTTGCCTTCCGAGCGGTCCTTGAAGAGCTGCGCGCGGGCGTTCCAGCCGGTCGCGAAATCCAGTGTGCCGTTCAGGATGAGGGTGTAGCCGTCGGGCTGCGGGTCGAAGGTCTGGACGTTGGGGGCCATGGTCTTCAGGACCGTCATGGCGCCGTCGGGCTTGCGCCAGTCGCCGCCGTTGGCCTGGGCGAGGATGGCGGTCAGGGCGAGGGCCTGGATGTTGGGGGGTGCGGCGAGGCTGGTGCGGCCCTTCCATTTCGGATCTGCCAGAATGGAGAGAGAGGTGGGGGCGGGGATGACGGCCTTGGCGTCGTAGGCGATGATGAGGTGGTCGAAGGTGACGCCGGGTCCGCAGCCGTTGGCGTCCTGGGCCGCAGGGTCCAGTTCGGCCATGACGGGCAGCATGGCCGGGGTGATCTTCTCGATCAGGCCCTCGGCGCAGGCGATGGCCGCGATGGCGGTGTCCATGATGACGACGTCGACCTGCGGCGCCGTTTTCTGGGTGCGAAGCTGGCCCAGCATCGTGGCCGAGGAGTTGCTGCCGAAGAAGGCAACCTGGTTCGGCCCGGCCTTGGCGTTGTAGGGGTTCGTTACGGCGGCTGTGTAGTTGTCCTGGAACGGGCCGTCGGAATAGCTCATCACCGTCGCGGTCTCGGCGTGGACTGCGGCTGGCAGCAGTGTTGCGACAATCAGGGCATAACGGCGCATGGATTGGCTCCTCGTCAGGTGACCAGGCGGGTCAGGTGATCAGCCCGATGCAAGCACCTTGCCGCTCGCGCCGCTCAGCTCGCCGAGTTTCGCGCCGCGCGCCACCCGGTCCTGGCTGATCAGCCCGGCCGCCTGGCGTTCGATCGCGTGGCGCGCCTCCACCTCCGCCTCGCTGGGCGGCAGGATCAGGACGCCGGTATCATCGCACAGCACGGCGTCGCCTGGCATGACGACGGCGCCGCCGATGCAAACCGGGCGGTTGAGCATGCCCCCCAGGTCGTAGACGCGCGTCGTGATCGGCGCCATGCCCCGGCACCACAGCGGGAAGTCTGACGCCTCGATCTCCTCCATGTCCGTGCAGGGACCGTCGACCACGCCCGCCTTCGCGCCGGCCGCCTTTGCCGCCACCGTGACGCCGCCACCCCAGCAGGCGTATTTGTCGTCGCCCAGGCGATCTACGACCAGGATGTCACCCGGCCGCAACAGCCCCAACGCGTGATGCAGCAACGTGCTGTCCGGGCCGGGAATCGCCAGCGTGACCGCCGTGCCCGCCACGCGGCGCTTCCGCAGCAAGGGCTGGATGCCGCGATGGCAAAAGCCCCATTGCCGCCAATGCCCGATCGTCGCGGTTTCCGCCTGCTCCAGCAGGGCGATGACCTCTGCACTGATCTGGTTCGGCATCGCGCCGACGTCGTATTTCGTCATCGAAATCTCCGCTTTCTTCTCCCTATCCCTGCAAGGAAGGGGCCAGGGGTGGGTACCCGCCGCACGAACCGTACGCCGCCCGGCCGAGCTTGCCGCCCCACGCGTTGCCCCGCAAGCTGCGCACGGACCGGAGGTGCGAAATGCAAGACGAGTACGACTACATCATCGTCGGCGGCGGGTCTGCCGGCGCTGTTCTCGCCGGCCGCCTCTCGGAAAACTCCGGCACCCGCGTTCTTCTGCTGGAAGCCGGGCGTGACCTTCGCTCCGCCGAAACCCCCGAACACATCCAGATCCCGAACCCCATGCGCGCCATCGGCGATGACGGCTTCCGCTGGCCCAACCTGGTCGCGCGCCGGACGGAGCGGCAGGATCCGCGCCTGCTGTGGCGCGGGCGTGCGATGGGCGGCAGCTCGACCATCAACGGCCAGATCGCCATCCGCGGCATGCCCGACGATTTCGCGAGATGGGCGGCCGCCGGCTGTATCGGCTGGGACTGGCCGGACATGCTGCCGTTCTTCCGCAAGCTCGAGACCGACAAGAACTTCGGGGATGCGCCTTATCACGGCGACAGCGGGCCGATCCCGGTTTACCGCGCGCCACAGGATGATTGGGGCAGCGTCGACTCAGCCCTGCGCGACGCGGCCCTCGGCCTCGGCTACGGCTGGTGCGACGACCACAACGCCCCCGACGGCACGGGCGTCTCGCCGTTTGCCATCAACAGCGTGAATGCTCGCCGGGTTTCCACCAACGACGCCTACCTCGAGCCCGCCCGCGGCCGCGCGAACCTCAGCATCGTCGGCGACGCCCTCGTCGAGGGGGTCACGCTGGAAGGCAACCGGCCCCACGCATCCGGGGTCCGGGTCCGGGTCGGCGGCCAGGTGCACAGTCCGCGCGCCACCCGCGAGGTGATCCTGTCGGCAGGCGCCATCCATTCGCCGGCCATCCTGCAGCGCTCCGGCATCGGCCCGGCAACCCTGCTGCAATCGCTCGGCATTCCGGTCGCCGCCGACCGCCCTGTCGGCGAGAACCTGACCGACCATCCCATCATGGGCGCCCTGCTGCACCTGCGCGACACGGCGCAGGTCGGCACGCTGATGCACCGGCACACCAACTGCTGCCTGCGCTACAGCTCCGGCCTTGCGGACGCCGGGCGCAACGACATGATCATGATTGCCGGCAACCTGGCCGGCGCATTGCTGAGCCAGGGCGGCCCCGACGCCTCGCGCGGGCGGATCGCCGTGTCCGTCTACCAGGCGTTCAGCCAGGGCCACGTGCGCATCGTCACCCCTGACCCGGCTATCGACCCGGCTGTGGAGGAGCGGATGCTGTCGGACCCGCGCGACTTGGTTCGTATGCGCGACGGCGCCCGCCGCCTGCGCGCCATCTGCCTGTCCGACGCTGTCCGCGCGATTACCGAACGGGTCGAATACGGCACCATCGGCCGCTCCATGGACGAAGAGCTTGACGACGCCGCGCTCGACGACTGGCTGTTCGCGGAATGCTCCGACGCCCAGCACGCCAGCGGCACCTGCCGCATGGGACCGGCCGACCACCCGGCCTCCGTCGTCGACCCAGACTGCCGCGTCATCGGCGCCACCGGTCTGCGCGTCATCGATGCCAGCATCATGCCGGAGGTGCCGCGGGCCAACACCCACCTGACGACAGTCGCCATCGCCGAGAAGATGGCCGAGACATTGCGGTTTCCACGGTAGGCGCTGTTGGCCCCCGGTCATGCGGGCGCGCTTGCCAACGGCCGCCGCTGCCCCGTCTACTCTCCGCTGACATCACAAGGGGACCGAGCCCATGCACCGCCGCACCCTCCTCGCCGGCTTCGCCGCCACCCCGCTGGCCCGGCCCGCCATTGCAGTGCCCGCCAGCACGTTGCGCTTTATCCCGCAGATCGACCTCGCCTTCCTGGACCCGCATTGGTCCACGGCCAACATCACCCGCAACCACGGCCAGATGGTGTTCGACACGCTGTATGGCTGCGACACCGGCTTCCGCGCCACGCCGCAGATGCTCGAGGGCCACACCATTTCGGACGATGGCAAGCTGTGGCGTCTGACCCTGCGCCCCGGCCTGATGTTCCACGACAACACCCCTGTCCTTGCGCGCGACTGCGTCGCCAGTATCCGCCGGTGGGCCAGGCGGGACAGTTTCGGCGGCATGCTGATGAAGGCGACGGACGAGCTGTCTGCGCCCGACGACCGCACCATCCAATTCCGGCTGAACAAGCCGTTCCCGTTGCTGCCCGATGCGCTGGGCAAGCCTGCGGCCTACATGCCGGCGATGATGCCGGAACGCCTGGCCCAGACCGACGCCATGACGCAGATCAGCGAGATCATCGGCAGCGGCCCCTTCCGCTATATCGCGGGCGAGCGCGTGCAGGGATCGCGGAACGTCTATGCGAAGTTCGCGGACTATCAACCGCGCGAGGGCGGCGCGACCGATTGGTGTTCCGGCCCCAAGATCGTGCATTTCGACCGCGTCGAATGGACCACCATCCCGGACGGCGCCACGGCTGCCGCAGCGCTGCAGAACAACGAGCAGGATTGGTGGGAATCCACCACCCCGGACCTCAATGAGCTGTTGCGTCGCAACCGCGCCATCACCGTCGAATCCCTCGACAGCGCGGGGACCATCGGGATGCTGCGGCCGAACCACCTGCAGCCGCCCTTCGACAACCCGGCCATCCGCCGCGCCGTGCTGCATGCGCTGGACCAGAACGCGATGATGCAGGTGGTGATCGGCGACGACCCCACGCTGTACAACGACCATGTCGGCGTGTTCATGCCCGGCAGCCCCATGGCCAACACCGCCGGGCTGGACGCGATCGGCAGCCAGAAGAACGACCTGCCGGCG
>JAYVEG010000050.1:0-6519 GCA_043748985.1 Rhodospirillales bacterium | reverse complement strand
CCGGCGTGCGGCCCAGCGCGCGGCGCAGGTAGTCGCGCGAGGCCCCGCGCGCGATGCTGCAAGTCAGCAGGAACCAGGCAGTGCCGAGTGCGATGAGGGCCGGGGCAATCAGCCGGCCGCCGCGCAGCGCGAGCCAGACGGCGGCACGGGTCAGTCGCTCGCCGCCCCGCTCGCGCTGGGCCGACCACGTCACCCTAGGACGCCCTGCACGACGACGACGTCGTCCACCCGGCCTGCGAAGCGGGTGCCGTCGCGTGACACGGCGACGACGTCACCAGGCCGGACGGGGCGCATGAACCGGACGGCGGCAAGGGCGGTGGGCGCCAGGCCGAGTTCGGCGAAGATCATGTCGAGGAGCACGACACCCGGCACGATCGGACGGTCCGGGAAGTGGCCCGGCAGGCATGGATGGTCGGCCATCACGGTGAAGGTCATGCGCGCGCCAGCAGGGCCAGCAGCGCGTGGCGCGGCAGTTTGCCGAGCGCGTTGCGCGGCAGGCGGTCCACCTGGATTACCCGGCGGGGCAGGAAGATCGGCTCCATCACCTGCCGCAGGTCCGACAGGATCGCGGCCCCGGTGCGGCCGGGCGCCACGACGACGGCCACCAGGCGGGCATCGGCTTCGTCGGGCATGACGAAGGCGCCGTCGTCGACGCCGGCCACGTCCAGCAGCACGCGGTTCAGGCCCGGCAGCGACGCACGGCGGCCGGCCAGCTTGACGACGTCGGTGCGGCGGCCGATCAGGCGGAAGCCGCCCGGGGCTGCGTCCAACACGTCGGCCAGGCGCACCGGGTCGGCGAAGGCCGCGGTGACGACGGCGCCGGCATCATCCAACGCCAGGGTGACACCGGGGTAGGCGGTCCAGACCTCGCTGGCTGTGGTGCGGCGGTGGGCGATGCTGCCGCATTCCGTGGCGCCGAAGATCTCATGCACCGGCGCGCGCCAAGCGGCCTCGGCCCGCGCAGCCAGGGCCGGGTCGAGCGGTGCGGTGGCGGAGACGACGATGCGAAGGTCGAGGACCGCGCCGCTGTCGAGCAGGGTACGCAGATGCAGGGGCGTGGTGACCAGCACGCGGGGGGCGGGGCAGGCGGCGAGGGCGGCGGGCATGTCGCCGGGGAAGAAGGCGGGGCCGCACCAGCTGGACACGTCGGCATGGAACGGCAGCAGGATTGTGGTTTCGAACCCGTACATGTGCTGCGGCGGGATCGTGCCGATGATCGTGCCACCAGCCAGGCCGAACGCAGCGCCGCCCGCCCGGCTGCGTTGCACCAGGCTGCCCCATCGCTTTTCGTGGGCCATGGGCGCACCGGTGCTGCCGGACGTGAAGACGATGGCGGCCAGATGGTCGCACGGGATGGCGGCGCATGCGGCGGGCGCAGCGGGCGGCGCATCGAGGCAGGTGTCGTCGACGGATACGGCGCCCGCGAACGCGGCGGCTTCGGCCGGGCCGCCATTCAGCAGCGCCGTTCGCCCGGTGATCAGCCCGGCGGCGAACGCGACGGCAAACGCGTAGCGATCCCGGCATTGGTTGAGCAAATAGGATCCGGCGGGTAGCGAAGCGGCCACGCGCCCGATATCGGCCAGGAAGGCATGTCCCGACACGGCGCCATCCGGCCGTTGGAACAGCGCCGCCTCGGCCGCCCGGTCGAACAAGGGCACACGATCGGTCATCTACTTCGTTCGATGCGCCTCGACATGCGCCGACAGGCTGCGCAGGCTTGCGAAGATGCGCTTGTTGCGCTCGTCGTCCGACCGCAACTCGAACCCGTAGGCGCGGCTGATCGCCAGCGCCAGTTCCAGCGCGTCGATGCTGTCGAGGCCGAGGCCCTCGCCGAACAGGGTTTCGTCGGGCCCGATCTCGGCCGCCGCCACCTCCAGATGCAGGGCGCCCACGATCAGCGTGGCGAGCGCGTGCTCGGGGGCGGTCTGGTCTTGCGTTTCGGCCGGAAGGTCTGTTTGCAGGTCTGTCACGGTGTCTCCCTGCGTTAACATAGCGAGATGGATGCGGATGTGCCTAGCCAGGGCAGCAGTATGACAGGTTCGGCTGGCCGACGATTACGCGGCAGTGCGGCCATCTTTGCCGTCCTGTCGCCGGTGGTGAGTCATATCGCCCTGGCATTGGGGCAGGGTTATGGCGTGGCTGTCGGGCTGGCGGGTGTTCAGGCGGCGGCTTCCGGCATTCTGGTGGGCGGGTTGCCGGTTCCGTATCGGTGGGCTGGCGTGCCCGTGTGCCTTTTGTTGTGGGCGGCGCTGGCGTTGGGCGGTCGCGACGGGGCAGCGGCGGCGCTACTGGCTGAGGCGGGGGTTGCACACGCATTGTTGTACGGGGCGCTGCTGGTGGGGTTCGGACGCAGCCTGCGACCGGGGCGGGTCGAGCTGGTGACCTGGGCGGCAAGCCGGATCAATCCGCATTTCCATGCCGGGCAGGTGGGCTACACCCGCGCCGTCACCTGGGGCTGGGTGGGGGTGTTTGCGGGAGAGCTGGTGGGCAGTGCGGCGTTGCTGGTTTGGGTGCCGGCGCGCTGGGCCGGATTCGTGACCAGCTGGCATGCCGGTCTTCCGGTCGGGTTCATGCTGATCGAGGTCGTGGTGCGGCGTTGGCGATGGCGGAACGAGCATGCCACGGGGCTGTTGGAGACCATCCGGGGGATGCGGCGGCTGATGCGTTGACGCGGCGTTGGTGTCAGACGGCAACGTTGTCGAGCAGGCGGACGGCGCCGAGGCGGGCCGCGACGACGAGGCGGGCACCAGGGGTGGGGGCGTCGAGGGCGCGCATCGTCTCGCCTTCCACAAGGCCGAGATAGTCGGGGACGAAGCCAGAGACCGCCAAGGCTGCGATACCTTCCTCGATGGCCCCGCGACGCCCGGCGCGGAGCTGCTCGGCGACGTTGGTCAGCACGCGATACAGGCCTGGGGCAAGGGCGCGCTCCGCTTCGGTGAGGAAGCGGTTGCGGGAGGACAGGGCCAGGCCGTCGGGCTCGCGGACGGTGGCGGCGGCAAGGACGCGGATGGGCAGATCGAGGTCGGTGGCCATGCGGCGGACGACCTGGACCTGCTGCCAGTCCTTCTCGCCGAACAGCGCGAGGTCGGCGCGGGTCTGCATGAAGAGTTTGGCGACCACGGTGGCGACGCCGCGGAAATGGCCCGGGCGGGCGGCGCCTTCGAAGCCCTCGGCCGGGCCGGCGACGTCGATGGTGGTGCAGGCGCCGGGGGGATACATGGCGTCGACGGGCGGGCCCCAGACGAGGGCGCAGCCGGCGGCCTCGAGGGCGGCGAGGTCGCTGGCCTCGGTGCGGGGATAGCGGGTGAGATCCTCGGCGGCGCCGAATTGCAGCGGGTTCACGAAGATGGAGGCGACGATGCTGGCAGCGCCTTCTGCGCGGGCGGCGTCGAGCAGGGCGAGGTGGCCGGCGTGCAGCGCGCCCATGGTGGCGACAAGTGCGACGGGGCCCGGCAGGGCGGCCCTGGCCAAATGCAGGTCGGGCAGGGCGCGCGCGACGATCATGCGCGGGCGGCCACCATCAGCGCCTTCATGCGGGCGACGACGCCGGGGAGGCCGTCCATGATGGCCTGGCCGATGAGGAAGTGGCCGATGTTGAGTTCCATGACCTCGGGCAGGCGGGCGATGTCCTGGACGTTGGCGTAGGTGAGGCCGTGGCCGGCGTGGCATTCGATGCCGAGTTCGGACAGGCGGTGGGCGCCGGCGGCGAGGCGGGCGAGTTCGCCGTCGCGGCCCTCGGCGTAGGCGCCGGTATGGAGCTCGACGATGTCGGCCGCCAGCTCCGCGGCGGCGGCAAGCTGGCGGGGATCGGGATCCAGGAACAGGCTGACGCGGATACCGGCGGCGCGGAGGGCGGCGATCTTCGGCTGCAGGGCCGCGATCTGCCCGGCGGCATCCAGGCCGCCTTCGGTCGTGACCTCGGTGCGCTTCTCGGGGACCAGGCAGCAGGCGGCGGGACGGTGGCGAAGCGCGATGGCGACCATCTCGTCGGTCGCAGCCATTTCGAGGTTAAGGCGGATCTCGGGGGCGGCGGCCATGGTCTCGACGTCGGCGTCGCGGATGTGGCGGCGGTCCTCGCGCAGGTGGATGGTGATGCCGTCGGCGCCGGCACCGATGGCGACGAGGGCGGCGGCGAAGGGATCCGGGTGCCAACCGCCCCGCGCGTTGCGGATGGTGGCGACGTGGTCGACGTTGACGCCTAGGCGCAGGGTCATGCTGTCATCTCCGCCGCCATGCGGAGGGCGGCAATCAGGCTGCTGGGGTCGGCGATGCCCTGGCCCGCGATATCGAAGGCGGTGCCGTGGTCGGGCGAGGTGCGGACGATGGGAAGGCCGAGGGTGACGTTGACTCCACTGGCGACATCCAGTGTCTTCAGCGGAATAAGCGCCTGGTCGTGGTAGAGGCAGATGGCGATGTCGTAGCGGGCGCGCGCGGCGGGGGTGAACATGCTGTCGGGCGGCCAGGGGCCGGTGGCGTCGATGCCGAGGACGCGAAGGGCGTCGATTGCGGGCCGGACGAGGGTGGCTTCCTCGGTGCCCATCGCGCCGCCCTCGCCGGCATGGGGGTTCAGTCCGGCGACGGCCAGCCGGGGGGCGGCGATGCCAGCCCGGCGCAAGGCGTCGGCGGCGACCCGGGCGGTGGCGACGATGAGGTCCGTGGAGAGCAGGTCCAGCGCGGCGCGCAGACCGACATGCACCGTGACGGGCACCACACGCAGAAAACTGTTGGCGAGCATCATGACCGGAAGCGGGCAACCGGTAAGCGCGCCGAGAAACTCGGTATGGCCGGGGTATTTGAACCCCGCGGCATAGAGGACGCTCTTGGCGACGGGGTTGGTGACGACGGCGCCGGCCTGGCGGGATTGAACCAGCTGGACGGCGCGTTCGATGCTGCGAATGGTGGCGGGCGCGTTGGCCGGGTCGGGGTGGCCGGGAACGGCGGGGGTCGCGAGGGGCTCGGGCAGGACGGGGAGCGCGTGGCGGAAGGCTGCCGCGGCCTGGAGCGGGTTATCAATGATGTGGACGGGGATGCCGAGGGTGGCAAGGCGGCGCGGGTCGTCGATGGCGAAGAAGGCGAGGCCGGTCATGTGGAGGGCCTGCCAGGCCTTGGCGGTGAGTTCGCCGCCGATCCCGGCGGGGTCGCCCATGGTGAGGGCAAGCGGGATCATTGCGGGGCGGTCAGGAAAACAGGTTCGCAGCGGACCGGGAACTTGACGGAATTGGCGATGAAGCAGCGGGTATGGGCGAGCGCGTGGAGCGACCCGGCCAGGGCCAGGTCGGTGCTAGGGGGGACGGTGATCTCGGGCTGGAGAACGACTTCCTTGAAGCGGCCACCGCCGTTGGCATCCTCGATCATGACGCCTTCGGCCACGTCCTGGTAGGCGCGGACGGCAATTCCGGCCTCGGAGCAGAGATGAAGATACCACAGCATGTGGCAGGTGCTCAGGGAACTGACGAGCATCTCCTCGGGGTTGTAGCGGGTGCGGTCGCCGCGGAACGCCGGGTCCGACGAACCGAGGATGACGGGTTTGCCGAGGACCGCGATGTCGTGCGCGCGGTCATAGGCGCGATAGGCCGACGTCCCGGTTCCGGTATTGCCGGTCCAGGTCACGGTAACGGTATAGGTGTGGTCTCTTGGCGCCTCGATTGACATTTTAGATGTGCAATGCCCGTCCTTCGACGGCCAGAGCAGCCTCTTTCACGGCTTCGGACAAGGTCGGGTGCGCATGGCAGGTGCGCGCGACGTCCTCGCTGCTGGCGCCGAACTCCATGGCGGTGGCGAGTTCGGCAATAAGGGTGCCGGCGTCAGGGCCGATGATGTGGGCGCCGAGGATGCGGTCGGTGGCGGTGTCGGCGAGGATCTTCACAAAGCCTTCGGTGCTGCCCATGGCGCGGGCGCGGCCGTTGGCGGTGAAGGGGAACTTGCCGACCTTGTAGGCAACGCCTTCGCGTGTCAGCTCTTCTTCTGTCTTGCCGATGCTGGCGACCTCGGGCCAAGTGTAGACGACGCCTGGAATGACGCCGTAGTTGACGTGCCCGGCCTGGCCTGTGAGGCACTCGGCGATGGCCACGCCCTCCTCCTCGGCCTTATGGGCCAGCATGGGCCCGGCGATGACGTCGCCGATGGCGTAGATGCCCGGCACGTTGGTGGCCCAATGACTGTCCACCACCACGCGGCCGCGGTCGTCCAGCGCCACGCCGACATCGGCGAGGCCCAGGCTCTCGGTGTAGGCGCGGCGGCCGATGGAGACGAGCACGACGTCGGCGGTGATCGTGGTCGCCTCGCCGCCCTTCGCGGGTTCGAGGGTGAGGACGACGCCGGCTTCGGTCTTTTCGGCCTTCGTGACCTTGGTGGAGAGCTTGAACTTCATGCCCTGCTTGCCCAGCGTGCGCTCGAACTGCTTGCCGATCTCGCCGTCCATGCCCGGCAACAGCCGGTCGAGGTATTCGACGACCGTGACCTCGGAGCCGAGGCGCTTCCAGACCGAGCCGAGTTCGAGCCCGATATAGCCGCCGCCGA
>JAYVEG010000049.1:0-6558 GCA_043748985.1 Rhodospirillales bacterium | reverse complement strand
GATCTCGTATCGCCTGGCGTTGGACTGGTTGCTGCGACACGCAGCCGTTCTGCCGGGCGAGGTCGTGCCGATCCCGGCCGCGGCGGGGCGGGTGTCGGCGGCGGACATCATGCTGCCGGGGGCGCCATCCGTCGCAATGGCCTTGATCGACGGGGTGGCGGTGCGCGCGGCAGAGACCGCGGGCGCGAGCGACTACACCCCCCTGCCCTGCCATGCCCTCCCGGTGCGGGCGGGATGGCCAGTGCCGTCAGACATGGATGCGGTCGTCCCGGACCATGCGCATGCCGCGGGCATGGTCATGGTGCCGGTCGCGCGCGGCGAAGGCGTGGCGCTGCCGGGCCATGATGTCCCTGCCGGCCACGTGCTGCCGGCAGGGACGCGTCTGACCGCGCTGCATCTGGCCATGCTCGACAGCCCGCCTGCCGTAGTGCGGCAACCCGTGCTCGGCGGGCGTGCCAGGCCGATGATCCAGGCCCTGGCGGTGCAGGCGGGCGCAGTGCTGCATGGGCCGCCGGACCTGCTCATCGACCCGGCGCCGCCGTTTCAGGCCGAAATCCCCAGCATCGCCATCCGACCCGGTGAAACGACCGCGTTAGGTTTAATGGGCGGAATACCCGCCATCCGGCTGCCGGTCGCGCCGGCCGATGCGGCGACGATTTTTGCGCTGCTGGTGGTCCCGCTGCTGCGTCGGATGGGCGCATTGCCGGAGCCGCCGAGGCTATCGGCGCAATTGTCGCGCAAGATCACCTCGGGCCTAGGAACGGTCGATGCAATCCGGGTGCGCCTGGAGGATGGCGTGGCAACCCCGCTAGGACCCTCGGAGGCGCTGGGCCTCTCGGCGGCCGCGGCGGCGAATGGCCTGGTGCTGGTGCCGGAAGGCAGCGAAGGCTATCCAGCAGGAGCCATGGTGTCCGTCATCCCCCTATGAACGATATTCGGTCCGCAGCCAGCCAGACGCAGTTCCTGGACGTCATGAGCCGGGAGGAGGCGGAAGCGCGGTTCCGCGCCCACCTCCCCATGAAGCCGCTGGGCATGGAAAGCGTCGCGCTGACCCAGGCCCGCGGGCGCGTCCTGGCCAAGGACGTGCTGGCCGCGGTCGATGCGCCCGGCTTCGACCGCGCCAGCGTCGACGGCTTCGCGGTCCGCGCCGACGACCTGCCCGCGGTTCTGCGTCTGACACCAGACCTTCTGACCCCCGGCGTGCCACCCGTCCACACCGTCGAGCCGGGATGGGCAAGCCTGATCGCAACCGGTGGCATGCTGCCGCGCGGCGCCGACGCTGTGGTGATGGTCGAACAGACGGACACGCTGGACGGCGAACCCCTCCGGATCGAGGTGCGGCGGGCGGTGGCGCCAGGGGCCTTCGTCGCCGGCACCGGCTCCGACATCGCCCGCGGCGAGACGGTGCTGCGCCGCGGCCAGGTCCTGACCTCGCGGGAAATCGGCATGCTGGCGGCAGTCGGCCTGGACCAGGTAGCCGTGTGGCGGCGGCCCGTCGTCGCGGTAATCTCGACGGGAAACGAGATCGTGCCGCCAGGGACCCCGATCCGCACAGGCCAGGTCTTCGACAGCAACGCGGCAACGATCGGCGCCGCGGTGGAGGAGGCGGGCGGAATCGTGCTGCCGATGGGGATCGTCCCCGACGATCTGGCGACCATCCGCGCGACGCTGGCCGATGCGCTGGCCCGCGCGGACATGGTCCTGCTGTCCGGTGGCACCAGCAAGGGGGCGGGCGACGTGGCAGCGCAGGCGGTGGCTCACCTACGCGACCCGGGGATCCTGGTGCACGGCGTCGCGCTGAAACCCGGCAAGCCCCTCTGTCTCGCGGTCGCCGGGCGCACGCCGGTGGCGATCCTGCCTGGCTTCCCGACATCGGCGGTCTTCACCTTCCATACATTCATCGCACCCATCATCCGGGTGTTCGCGGGCCTCCCCCCAGCCCGCGAACAGATTGTCGAGGCGACCCTGCCGCACCGGATCGGCAGCGAGCGCGGGCGAACGGAATACGTGCTGACCGCCCTGGTGCCGTCGCCGGACGGCACGATGGCAGCCTACCCGACGGCAAAGGTATCAGGCGCTGTCACCAGTTTCGCTGCAGCCGACGTCTTCTTCCCGATACCCGCAGAGGCCGAAACAATGGCCGCAGGGACCCGGGTGCAAGTGACACGCATCGGCACGGCTGCAACGGCCGACCTGGTCATCATCGGCAGCCAGTGCGCCGGCCTCGACCTTCTGGTTGGCCTGCTGGAGCAGGACGGACTGGCCCTGCGGTCGTTGGCAGTCGGCAGCCAGGCCGGCCTTCTTGCTGCAGCGCGCGGTGCCTGCGATATCGCGGGCATCCACCTGATGGACCCGGCGACCGGTCTCTACAATGCGCCGCTGCTGCCCCCGGGGGTCACATTGGCGCCGGGCTACGGCCGCATGCAGGGCGTCGTGGTGCGGTCCGACGATCAACGCTTCCAGACATGCACGACGCCGGCCGAGGTCGCAGCGCTGGACGGCCCCGGCATACTGATGGTGAACCGCAACGCCGGCAGCGGAACGCGCGTGCTGATCGATCGCCTGCTGGGCAGCCGGCGGCCACCGGGCTTCGCGCACGCGCCGAAATCGCACAACGCCGTGGCGGCGGCGGTGGCGCAGGGCCGTGCGGATTGGGGGGTCGCGATCGGAACCGTCGCAAGCCAGTACGGCCTGCGCTTCCTGCCCCTTCAAGCCGAACAGTTCGACTTCGCCATTCCCCAGTCCCGCTTGACCCGACCCGCAGTCCAGCAATTCCTGGCAGTACTTCACGCACCCGCCACCCGCGCAGCGCTGCGCACACTGGGCTTCAAGGCCGCGTGATGCTGGTCGCACCCAACCCCGGCGACACCCGCCTGACGCAGGCCGTTATCGGCATCGATCAGACCGGCGCCGCCATCACCACCCGGGTGCCGATGGAACGGCCACTGACGCTGTTCCTGAACGGCCAGGAGATCGTGACCGCCATGACCATCGGCGATCATCCCGAAGACCTGGCAGTAGGCTACTTCCTCAACCAGGGCATGCTGCGAACCGATGACGTGATCACCGCCATCGACCACGACGAAGAACTCGGCGTGGTGGTGGTCCGCACCGAGCGACAGACCGACTTTGAACAGAAGCTCAAGAAGAAGACGCAAACCTCCGGCTGCGCCCAGGGCACGGCGTTCGGCGACCTTATGGACGTGATCGAGGGCATCACCCTGCCCCCGGCCCGCCTGCACACCTCCTGGCTGCAGGCGCTGACGCATGCGGTCAACACGACGCCATCGCTGTATCTGGAGGCCGGGGCGATCCACGGCGCGGTACTATGCGAACAAGGCCGCCCGCTCCTGTTCATGGAGGATGTCGGGCGGCACAACGCGGTCGACAAGATCGCAGGCTATATGCACCGCGCCGGGCTGAGCGGGGCCGACAAGATCTTCTACACGACCGGCCGCCTGACCTCGGAGATGGTGATCAAGACGGTCCGGATGGGGATCCCCGTTCTGGTCAGCCGCTCCGGTTTCACGGCCTGGGGCGTGGAACTGGCCCGCGCGTCGGGGCTGATGCTCATCGGCCGGGCCCGGGGCGCCCGCTTCATGGCGCTGTCGGGCGGCGACCGGATCGTGTTCGATGCAGAGCCAAGCAGTCCAGAACACGCCGGCCGGCGAGACCGGGATTGACGACCGTCGGCGTCATCCTTGCGGGGGGCCTCGCGCGCCGGATGGGCGGCGGAGACAAGTGCCGCCTGCCGGTAGGCGGCCGCTCGATCATCGCGCGAGCAATCGCCTGCCTCGGCCCGCAGGTCGATCGGCTGGTGGTCAATGCCAATGGCGACCCAACGCGATTCGACGATCTCCAACTGCCCGTCGTCGCCGATGCCATGATGGGCTACCCCGGTCCCCTGGCCGGAATACTCGCAGGCTTGGACTGGGCGGCGGATGCCGACTGGGTGGTCAGCGTCTCGGCCGATTGTCCCTTCCTGCCGGACGATCTCGTCGCCCGGCTGCACGCGGCGCGCAACAACTCGGTCTACGCAGTGGCAGCAAGCGGCGGCTGGACCCATCCGGTGATCGGCCTCTGGCCAACCTCATGCCGCGATGAACTGCGCCAGGCCCTGCACGACGGCGAACGCAAGATCGACCGCTTCACCGGCCGGCATCCGACGGCGCGGGCGGAGTGGGCGGTCGTGCCCTTCGATCCCTTCTTCAACGTCAACACCCCAGAGGACCTGGACCAGGCCCACCGGCTCGCTACGGGCAGATGATGCGCAAGACCGCCGCCGCATACCGCTCCAGCTTCGACGCCCCCACCCCGCGCAATTCGCCCAGCTGATCGAGCCCGGTGGGGCGGACGGCAGCGATCTCCCGCAGCACGCTGTCATGGAAGATCACATAGGGCGGCACACCCTGCAGCTTAGCCTCGGCCGACCGCCACGCCCGCAGCGCCTCGAACCCGGCCTCGTTGGGCGGCAGGTCGGTCGCCGTCGGCGCGGCAACAGGGGCGCGGCTGCGCGAGCTCCGCTTCGGCCGGTCGGGTTCGTCGCGCAGCATGACGACGGCCTCGTTGCGCAGGATGGGCCGTGCGACCTCGTCGACCAGCTCCAAACTCGCATAGTCGCCCGGCGCGGTGCGAAGCGCGCCACGCGAGACCAGCTGCCGGATCACGCCCCGCCAAAAGCCTTCGGACTTGTCCGCCCCCACGCCCCAGGTCGGCAGCCGGTCATGCCCATGTTTCTCGGCCATCGGCGTCTTCTCGCCCCGTAGCACGGTCACGATATGCGTCGCGCCAAACAGCTGCTTCGTCCGGTAGATCGCCGAAAGCACCTTCTGCGCGACAACCGTGCCATCGAAGCTCGCAACCGGGCTGCGGCAATTGTCGCAATGCCCGCAATCCCGCCCCAGATCCTCGCCGAAACACGCCAGCAGCGCACGCGTGCGGCACCCGGTCGTTTCGGTCAACTGGATCATCATCTCCAGCCGCTCGCGCATCACCCGCTTCTGCGCCTCGGGCGCGGCACTCTGCGCCAGCCAATGCCGCGCCCGGGCGATATCCTCCCCCCCATACAGCAGCAGCGTGTCGGACGCCTCGCCATCCCGCCCCGCCCGGCCGATCTGCTGGTAATACGCCTCCGGGCTGTCCGGCATGTCGAGATGCGCCACGAACCGCACATCCGGCCGGTCGATCCCCATGCCGAACGCAATGGTCGCCACCATCACAACAGGCTCTCCACCCCGGAACCGCGTCAGCGCCACCCGCTTCTCCATGGGCGACAGACCCGCATGGAACGGCGTGGCAAGCACACCCTTGCCGGCCAGGCGCGTGGCGATGCGCTCGGTCTTGTTGCGGCTGCCGCAATATACGATGCCGGCCTGGTTCGGATGGCGGCCGATCAGGTCCATCAGTTCGGCCGTTTCCCCCTGTTTGGCGAGCGCCGCGATGTTGAGGTTCCCGCGATGGAAGCTCGCGGTGAACACGGCGGCCTCCGGCATATCGAGCGCCGCCAGGATGTCGGTGCGCGTGCGGGGATCCGCGGTAGCCGTCAACGCGATGCGCGGAACCCCCTGAAAACGCTGGGCAAGCTGCGCAAGGGACCGGTATTCCGGCCGAAATTCATGCCCCCACGCACTGACGCAATGCGCCTCGTCGATGGCGATCAGCGCAATGCGCCGCCGCGACAGACGGTCGAGCGTCCCCGGCATCAGCAGCCGCTCCGGCGAGACATATAACAGGTCCAACGTCCCGGCCTCCAGCTGGGCTGACGTCTCCCGCAGCGTGTCCGGCTCCACCTCGGAATGCAGCGCGCCGGCCGCGATGCCGAGCTGGCGCAGCGCAGCGACCTGGTCGTCCATCAACGCGATCAGCGGCGAAACCACGACCGCGGTGCCCGGCAGACAAAGCGCTGGCACCTGGTAGCACAGGCTCTTGCCGCCCCCGGTGGGCATCAGCACCAGGGCGTCGCCACCGCCCATGATGCGGTCGATCGCCGCCTCCTGCAGCCCGCGGAACGCCGGGTAGCCGAAGACCCGCCGAAGGACCTCGTGCGGCGTCGTCAGGTCAGGAACCGAAGCTGATATCCACGCGGCGGCTCTCGATGCCGGGGTCGGCCATGGTGGCGCCGCGCGGGCGGATGACGATCTTCTGCTTGTTGACCCCGTGGGCAACCAACGCGTCGGAAACGACCTGAGCGCGCAGCTGCGAGAGGGTCTGGTTGGCGGAGGCGCTGCCGATCTTATCGGCAAAACCCTCGATGATGACGGTGCGGGCCGGGTTGGCAACGGCGTCCGTGGCGATGGAGTTGACGACCTGGCGGGCCAGGTTGTCGAGGTCGGCAGAAAACGCGGTGAAGAACACGACCGACTTCGGGGGCGCGTCAACGGCCATGCGGGCCATGCAGCCGCCCAGAAACGCGCCGGCACCAAGTGTGACCACGCCCAGAAGCAGGCGGCGGGTCATGGGGGACTGGACGCGTTGAGACACGGGCGACTCCTGGTTATGCTGCGCGGACACTCGTGGGAACGCTGACTGGCGTCAACGGCATTTTCTGCCGGGGGCCCC
>JAYVEG010000048.1:0-6562 GCA_043748985.1 Rhodospirillales bacterium | reverse complement strand
CCAAGCTGATCGCTACCAGTTCGACCTCGCCGGCTACTGCGCCCACCGCCTCGAAGGCCTCGCGCACACCGACATCCTCGGCGCCGACACCCTCGCCGACGAAGCCCACTTCTTCAGCCATCGCCGTCGGACCCTGGCCGGAGGCCACCCCATCGGACACCAGATCTCGGCGATCGTGCTATAGCGCCGCCCATGCGTGCCCTCCCGCTCCTTCTCCTCCTCACGGCCTGCGGCAACCTGCCCCAGCCCTTCTTCGGCAATCCCGGCGCCAATGGCGCACGCCTCGCGCAGCCGCCGCCATCGCGCCTCGCCGTCCAATATCCCGCCCAGTCCTTGCTGCCCGACGCCGCCGCCACCGCCTGGGCCCAAGCCGTCGCCGACGCCCTCCAGGAACAGGAGGTCCCCGCCGAGGCCCGCCGCGCCAGCACCGGCAGTGAATGGTCCCTCACGCTGGCCGCCGAGATCCGCGGCGCCGACGTCGTCCCGAGCTACACCGTCCAGAACCCCGCCGGCGAACCGCAGGGCCTCTCCGAAGGCGCCCCCATCCCCACCCGTGACTGGGCCGCCGGGGCGCCCGCCACGCTCAAGGCCGCCGCCGCCCAGGCCGCGCCGGGCATTGCCTCCCTGCTCAACCGCATCGAGGCCGCCCGCCGCCAATCCGACCCCAACTCGCTGCTGAACCGCCCCGCCCGCGTCTTCCTCGCCCCCGTAACCGGAGCACCCGGCGACGGCAACCGCAGCCTCGCGGCCCAAATGCGCATCAAGCTCGAAGCCAACGGCCTGGTCGTCCAGGACACCCGCAAGGACGCCGACTTCGAGGTCCGCGGCGACATCGTCATCGCACCCGGCGCCAACCGCACCGCCCGGGTCGAGCTGCAATGGGTCGTGTCGGACGCCAAATCGGAGCGCGGCCGGATCGTGCAGATCAACGAAGTCCCGCCCCAGACCATCTCCAGCTACTGGGGCGACGTCGCCGTCGCGGTCGCAACCGAGGCCGCCGGCGGCGTGAAGGACGTCATCGTCAACGCCGGCGGAGGCCGCGCCCCCGCGAAATGACCGGCAACCTGGCGCCGGGCATGTTTCAATTTCCCGCAATCCAGCCTAAGACCCTCGCGCGCCGCCCGGGGACCCATTCACCGACATGAAGATTGTCGCCTGCAACAGCAATCGCCTCCTCGCGGAGGCCGTCGCCGAAGCCCTTCACATCCCTCTTGCCCGCGCCAGCGTCCGCCGCTTCGCCGACATGGAAATCTTCGTGGAAATCCACGAGAACGTCCGTGGCGAGGACGTGTTCGTCATCCAGAGCACGTCCTACCCCGCCAACGACAACCTCATGGAGTTGCTGATCACGGTGGACGCGCTGCGCCGTGCCTCCGCCCGGCGCATCACCGCCGTCATCCCCTATTTCGGCTACGCAAGGCAGGACCGGAAGGCCGGACCGCGCACGCCCATATCGGCGAAGCTGGTCGCCAACCTGATCACCGAGGCCGGTGCCAACCGTGTCCTGACGATGGACCTGCATGCCGGGCAGATCCAGGGCTTCTTCGACATCCCCGTCGACAACCTCTACGCCGGGCCGCTGTTCTCGCGCGACATCCAGACCCGCTTCGCCAACCAGGAGATCATGATCGTCTCCCCAGACGTCGGCGGCGTCACGCGCGCGCGCGAAATCGCCTCGCGCATCGACTGCGAGCTCGCCATCATCGACAAGCGCCGCGAGAAGGCGGGTGTGTCGGAGGTCATGAACGTCATCGGTGACGTCCGCGGCAAGGCCTGCATCCTGATCGACGATATCGTCGACAGCGGCGGCACGCTGTGCAACGCCGCCGCCGCCCTGATGTCCCGGGGCGCCAACTCCGCCAGCGTCTATGTCACCCATGGCGTGCTGTCGGGTGCGGCCGTCGAGCGCATCGCCCAGTCGCAGATCGAAAGCCTGACGATGACCGACAGCATCCAGGCCACCGACGGGGCGCGGGCCGCCGGCAACATCCGCCAGTTCACCATTGCCCCCATCCTGGCCGAGGCGATGCAGCGCATCTCCGACGAGACCTCGGTCAGCTCGCTGTTCGATTAAACGGAGGACCCGCCATGAAGCTGTTCTACGCCCCCGGCGCCTGCTCGATCGGCATCCACGTCATCCTCGAAGAGATCGGCAAGCCCTTCGAGCTGCAAAAGGTCGATCTTCGCGCCGGGCAGCAGTTCGAAGCCCCGATGCGCGACATCAACCCGAAGTCGAAGGTGCCCACCCTGCAGCGCGACGACGGCCGGGCCATCACCGAATTCCCGGTCATCGCCCACTGGCTGGCGGAGACCAACCCCGACGCCCACCTGTTGCCCACCGACCCCGAAGCCGCCCTGGTCGCTGCCGAGGCGCTGGACTACTGCGTCGCCACCATCCACATGCAAGGCTTCTCACGGCTGTTCCGCCCCTCCAACTTCGCCCCCTCGGAGGCCGACCACGACGCCGTCAAGGCCCGCGGCAAGGAGATCGTCGAGAAGGGCTTCAAAATCATGGCCGACGTCGTCGGCGACAAGGACTGGGTCGCCGGCAGCTACAGCGTCGCCGACGCAGCCCTGTTCTACGTCGAATACTGGGGCGCCAAGCGCATGGAAATGACGCTGCCTGCCCCGCTGGCCGCCCATCTCGACCGCATGCTGGCCCGGCCCGCCGTGCAGCGCATGATCGCCGCCGAAGGCCTGTCGTGACCCTGATCCGGCAAACCTTCTGGTTTCTCCGCCACGGCGAGACCGACTGGAACGCCCAAGGCCTCAGCCAGGGCAACATCGACATCCCGCTGAACCCGGTCGGCCTCGCCCAGGCAAAGACCGCGGCCGCCTTGCTGGCGAACCGCGGCATCCGCAGCATCGTCGCCTCCCCGCTGTCGCGCGCGCATGAAACTGCGAAGCGCGCCGCCGAAGTGATCGGCCACGACATCGTGCTCGACGACGAGCTGAAGGAGAACTCCTTCGGCGTCCAGGAAGGCCAACCCATGTCAGCCTGGTTCGACGACTGGGTGGCGGGCACCATGACCCCGGAAGGCGCCGAACCCTTCATCGACCTGCGCGCCCGTGCCGTCCGCGCCATCAACCGCGCGCTGCAAAGCGAAAGCCCCGTCCTCGTCGTCGCTCACGGCGCCCTGTTCCGCGCGCTACGCGCCGAGATGAGCCTGCCCCCCAACGTTCGCACCCCGAACGCCGTCCCCCTGTTCTGCGAACCCGGCCGCACACCCGCGGACCCCTGGACCCTCACCCCCGCAAGTTGAAACCTTACCCCTCTCCCGCATGCGGGAGAGGGTTGGATACCAGCCTCTACTTCGTCGCCAGCTTGTCCAGCAGCGCCGCCCCCGCGTCGACGCAGGCCTTTGTAGGCTCGTCATCCGCGCACTTGATGTCCACCATCGCGTCTCCCTTGCGGAACCGGAAATGCGCCGCCTTGCTCTCATGGCGATGCATCTCGTGCATCATCCGCATCATCCCGGGCCCACCGTGCGACCCACGCATCTCGCCGTCCGGCCCACCGTGCGACCCGCGCATCTCGCCATCCGGCCCACCGTGCGGCCCGCGCATCGACCCACCCATCTCGCCCGGCGGCGGCGATGCCCCAGGGCTCGGCGGGTTGTTGGTCCCCTGGGCCACCGCGACCCCGGCCAACAGCATCGCGCCGAACCCGGCGCCGACGATCAGAAGCTTGTTCATGACTGTATTTCCCTTTTTCTTTCGGCAAGTCCATGGGCGCATTTCCTGCGCTTATCCCCTGTTACGCAGCACAGCCATCCCATCCCACGATGACACAACGTTGAAACAACCTTGCCCCCGTACGCCCCTTCCGCTATGTGCCCCGCTCCGCCGGCACCCCTGGAGGCCGGCGATATCAGGAGCATACCATGGCCAATTTCACGACGATCGTGGCCGAGGCGCGCGAGCGGGCAGGTAAGGGGGCGGCACGCGCAACTCGGCGGGCGGGGATGGTCCCCGCTGTCATCTACGGCGCCAAGCAGGAGCCGACGCTAATTCAACTCGATCCCAAGCTCGTGGTGAAGGAGCTGCAGCGCGGCGGCTGGCGCTCGCGCCTTTATGAAGTGCAGTTCGGAGCCGAACCAACCCGCGCCCTTATCCGCGAGGTGCAGTTCCACCCCGTCACCGACCGTCCCATCCACGTCGACTTCCAGCGCCTGGCCGCCGGCCAGAAGATTCGCGTCGCCGTCGTCGTGCACTTCAGCAACGAAGCCATCTCCCCCGGCCTCAAGAAGGGCGGCGTCCTGAACGTTGTCCGCCACACGGTCGAAGTCATGGCCGATCCCGAGAGCGTGCCCGACGCCTTCACCGCCGACCTCGGCGCGCTGGACATCAACGACAACGTCCGCTTCAGCGACCTCGTCGGTACCGAGAACGTCGCCCCCATCATCACCGGCAGGGACTTCGTCATCGCCACCGTGGCCGCACCAACCAAGGGTCCCGAGGCGCCCGCCGCCGAGCCCGGCGCCGCCGCCGCAGCCCCCGCGAAGGGCAGCAAGGCCCCGGCCAAGCCCAAGAAGTAAGGCATGTTGCTGTGGGTCGGGCTCGGCAACCCCGAGCCCGGCATGCTGCGCCAGCGCCACAACATCGGCTTCATGGCGCTGGACCGGATCGCCAGCCGCTACGGGTTCACCCCGTGGCGGCAGCGGTTCAAAGGCTGGACCGCCGAGGGTACGGTGGGCCGAGAGCGCATCCTGGCGCTCAAACCCAACACCTACATGAACCTGTCCGGCGAAAGCGTCCAACCGGCTGCCGCCTTCTTCAAGATCCCCAGTCCCGACATCACCGCCTTCCATGACGAGTTGGACCTGGCCCCCGGCAAGGTCCGCGTGAAGCGCGCCGGCGGGGCCGCCGGGCATAACGGCCTGCGCAGCATGGATAAGATCCTCGGCACCCAGGACTACTGGCGCGTCCGCCTCGGCATCGGCCACCCTGGCGACAAGGCCCGCGTTACCGGCCACGTGCTCGGCGATTTCGGCAAGGACGACCAGCTCTGGCTGCCGGGCCTGTTGGACGCCGTGGCCGATGCCGCGCCGATGCTCGCCGACGGGCAGCCCGAAGCCTTCATGACCAAGGTCGCTCTCCTGACCATCTGATCGCGGCGGTTGCCAACCCGCCACCCCCCGCCTATCCCACCGCATCATCGCAGGACACTTGGAAAAATGGGCTTCAACTGCGGCATCGTCGGGCTGCCGAACGTCGGCAAGAGCACGCTGTTCAACGCGCTCACTGCCACCGCCGCCGCCCAGGCGGCCAACTACCCCTTCTGCACCATCGAGCCCAATGTCGGCCGCGTCGCGGTGCCCGATCCGCGCCTCGTACGCCTCACCGAAATCGGCAAGTCCAAGCAGACCGTGCCCACCAGCCTCGAATTCGTCGATATCGCCGGGCTGGTGCGCGGCGCGTCCAAGGGCGAGGGCCTCGGCAACCAGTTCCTTGCGAATATCCGCGAGGTCGATGCCATCATCCACGTGCTCCGCTGCTTCGAAGACACCGACATCACCCATGTCGAAGGCAGCATCGACCCCGTCCGCGACGCCGAAACCGTCGAGACAGAGCTGATGCTCGCCGACCTCGACAGCCTCGAACGCCGCCTGCCGGCCCTCCAGAAGAAGGCCCGCGGCGGCGACCGCGACAGCGCCACCCAGGTCGCCCTGATGGAGCCCATCGTCGCCGCCCTGAACGAAGGAAAACCCGCCCGCACCGCCATCGCCCCCGCAGACATCGAGGCCGCCAAGCGTCTGCAGCTCATGACGTCCAAGCCCGTCCTGTATGTCTGCAACGTCGAGGAGGCGAGTGCTGCCACCGGCAACGCCTTCAGCGCGAAAGTCGCGGCGCGCGCCAAGGCCGAGGGCGCCGGCGTCGTCATCGTCAGCGCCGCCATCGAGGCGGAGGTCAGCCAGCTGCCCGAGAACGACCGCACGGAATTCCTCGAAGGTCTCGGCCTCGACGACAGCGGGCTCGACCGCGTCATCCGCGCCGGCTACAGCCTGCTCGGCCTCATCACCTACTTCACCGTGGGTCCGAAGGAGGCCCGGGCCTGGACAATCATCCGCGGCACCAAGGCCCCCCAGGCCGCAGCCGTCATCCATAACGACTTCGAGCGCGGCTTCATCGCATGCGAGACCATCGCCTATGACGATTTCGTAGCCTGCAAAGGCGAGACAGGCGCCAAGGAAGCGGGCAAGATGCGCGTTGAGGGACGCGACTACACCGTCAAGGACGGCGACGTGCTGCTGTTCCGCTTCAACGTCTAAACGCGGCTTGCAACCGGAACATCCAGACCCCGTTCAGCATGGGCATCGGGGCAACAGCCACGCCAGCGGGAGTTAAAGTCATGTCGATCCTGGGTTGGATCATCTTCGGCGTCATCGCGGGCTTCATCGCCAGCAAGATCGTCAACCGCGCCGGCGAAGGCGTGGTGATGGACATTGTCCTTGGCATTGTCGGCGCCATGGTCGGCGGTCTCCTGTTCGACCGCTTCGGCGCCGTCGGCGTGGATGGGTTCAATCTCTACAGCATGCTTGTCGCCGTGATCGGCGCGATC
>JAYVEG010000047.1:0-6620 GCA_043748985.1 Rhodospirillales bacterium | reverse complement strand
TCGGGCATCACCTCCGACGCAACCACCATCACCATCGGCGCGATGACCAACCACCACGACATCGCCAACTCCGAAATCATTAAGGCCAAAATCCCCGGCCTCGCCAAAATGGCCGGCTGGATCGGCGACAACCAGGTCCGTCACCGCGGCACGATGGGCGGATCCCTCGCCAACAACGACCCCTCCGCCTGCTACCCCTCGGCCGCCCTCGCCATCGGCGCCACCATCCACACCGACAAGCGCGCCATCGCCGCCGACGACTTCTTCCAGGGCATGTTCACCACCGCCCTCGAACCCGGCGAGCTGATCACCAAGATCGTCTTCCCCATCCCCTCCAAATCCAATTACGAAAAATTCCGCAACCCCGCCAGCCGCTACGCAATGGTCGGCGTCTTCGTCGCAGTCGGCCCCCACGGCACCCGCCTCGCCATAACCGGGGCAGGGCAGGGGGGCGTCTTCCGCCACACGGCCATGGAACAGGCCCTCACAACCAGCTTCACCCCAGAAGCCATCGCCAATATCAAAACCTCCGCCGAAGGCCTCAACGGCGACATCCACGCCAGTCCCGAATACCGCGCCCACCTCGTCGGCGTCATGTCCAAGCGCGCCGTCGCCGGTTGCCAATAGCCCTCTTCCTGCAAGAGAGGGCTGGGTGAGGGCGCAGGACCAACCCGCCCCAGCGGCCACCCCTCGCCACGTCGTCATCATCGGCGCCGGCATCGTCGGCGCCGCCGCTGCGGTCGAACTCGTCCGCGACGGCCACCGCGTCACCATCCTCGAACCCGGCCAACCCGGCGGCGAACAAGCCGCCAGCTACGGCAACGGCACCCTCCTCAGCCCCGGGTCCGTCGTCCCCGTCAGCCTCCCGGGCCTCTGGAAAAAGGTCCCCGGCTTCCTCCGAGACCCCCTCGGCCCCCTCGCCATCCGCTGGTCATACCTCCCTCGCCTCTTGCCTTGGCTCCGCCGCTTCGTCGCCGCCGGGGCAACCATCGCAAAAGTCGAACGCACCGCCCATGCCCTCGCCCCCCTGCTCGCCGACTCCCCCGAACGCCATCACCGACTGGCCGACGAGGCCGGCGTCGGAAACCTCATCGAACGCCACGGCATCCTCTACCCCTTCCCAACCCGCGCCGACTTCGAGGCAGACGCGCTCGCCTGGCGTCTGCGCAAGGACAACGGCACCACCTGGCTCGAACTCGACGCCGACGCCCTCCGCCAGCAGGAACCCGCACTCGACCGCCGCTACCAGTTCGCCCTCCTGGTCCAGCACGGCGGCAACTGCACCGACCCCGGCGCCTACGTCGCCGCCCTCGTCGCCCACGCCCAATCCCAGGGCGCCAAGCACACCCCAGGCCGGGCCACCGGCTTCCGCATCGAGGCCGGCCGCCTCCAAGCCGTCCTGACCGACACGGGCGAAATCCCCTGCGACGCCGCCGTCATCGCCGCCGGCGCCCGCTCCAAACCGCTCGCCGAAGCCGCCGGCGACACCATCAGCCTGGAAACCGAACGCGGCTACCATGCCGTCCTCGAAGGCGCCGGCATCCACCTCCGCCACCCCATGCTCACCAGCGACACCAAATCCGCCGTCGTCTCCACCCGCGCCGGCCTCCGCGTCGCTGGGACCGTCGAATTCGCTGGCCTCGACGCCGCCCCCAACTGGGCCCGCGCCGAAATCCTCCGCGACGTCATGCTTAAAACCTTCCCCGGCCTGCCCCGGGACCTCCCTGCAGACCGCATCAAGCTCTGGATGGGCCACCGCCCCAGCACCCCCGACGGCCTCCCCGTCATCGGCCCGGCCCGCGCCTGCCCGGACATCATCCACGCCTACGGCCACGGCCATGTCGGCCTCGCCGGCGGCGCAATGACCGGCCGCCTGGTCGCCGACCTCGTCTCCGGCCACAACCCCACCATCGATATCGGGCCCTTCAGCCCGCAACGCTTCCAATAATCAGGAGACGCAGTTGTCCTACCCCTTCTCCCTGGCCGATCTCGAAATCCTCAAGCAGTGGGACACCCCCACCATCTGCAACGGCCTCGAGATCATCGCCCCCGAACGCCGCGCCCTCGGGTTCACCGTCGAACCCATGGTCGCCGCCGACCGCAAGCTCCCCCCCATCGTCGGCCTCGCCCGCACCGGCATGATCCGCGCCCGCGAAAAGCCCCGCGGCCACGTCACCGACCGCATGGCCTGGTACGAATACGTCGCCGCAACGGACCTGCCCACCATCGCCATCCTGCAAGACCTCGATGCGACCGAAGGCTTCGGTGCCTTCTGGGGCGAAGTCCAGACCACCGTTCACAAGGCCCTGGGCACCATCGGCTGCGTCACCAACGGCTCCTTCCGCGACCTCGACATGCTCGCCCCCGGCTTCCAGATCGTCGGCGGCCGCATCGGCCCCAGCCACGCGTGGGTCCACACCGTCGACTACGCCAAGCCCGTCGACATCTTCGGCATGCAGGTCGTCCACGACGACGTCATCCACGCCGACTTCCACGGCGCCGTCGTCATCCCCGCTGACTGCGTGACCAAACTCCCCGCCGCAATCGACCTCGTCTCCCGTCGCGAAAAGGTCATCCTGGACCTCTGCACCGCCCCCGGCTTCACCCTCGCCCACCTCCGCACCGCCCTCAAACAAGCCGGCGAAATCCACTAGCGCCGGGTCATCCAGGCCCGCTGGTTGGCAAGACCCACCACAGAGGAACAGGAAGAAGAGGAGAAGAACCAGCTCCGGCATCTCCCCGAAATCGACCTGTCACCGCAACAGCTCCGCGGAGCATCCAAAAATCACCCGCGCGATCCGCTCAACCTCAATCTTCTGATCGCAACTCCGCTCGCATCAACGCCGATGGCCACAGCCGCCCTCCGACCCTCCTCTCCTCTTCCTTTGTGATGAATCTTTCCCTATCTCCCGACGACGATTCGACAGGACCCCACCCCATGACCCCCACCAGGCGCCTCTTCGGCACCGACGGCATACGAGGCACCGCCAACCAGGGCGCCATGACCGGCGAAACCGCCCTCCGCCTCGGCCAGGCCGCCGGACTCATGTTCGTCCGCGGCGCCCACCGCCACCAGGTCGTCATCGGCAAGGACACCCGCCTCTCCGGCTACATGATCGAACCCGCCCTCGTCGCCGGCTTCATCGCCGCCGGCATGGACGTCACCCTTGTCGGCCCGCTCCCCACCCCCGCCATCGCCATGCTCACCCGCAGCCTCCGCGCAGACCTGGGCGTCATGATCTCCGCCTCCCACAACCTCTTCGAGGACAACGGCATCAAGCTCTTCGGCCCCGACGGCTTCAAGCTCTCCGACGAGACCGAGCAGGCCATCGAGGCCCTCATGGACGCCGACCGCAGCGACCGCCTCGCCGCATCCGACCGCCTCGGCCGCGCCTCCCGCCTCAACGACTCCGCCGGCCGCTACATCGAAGCAGCAAAGGCCACCTTTCCCCGCGGCCAGACGCTGGAAGGCCTCAAGATCGTCGTCGACTGCGCCAACGGCGCCGGCTACCGCATCGCACCCACCGTCCTGTGGGAACTCGGCGCCACCATCATCCCCGTCGGCATCGAGCCCGACGGCTTCAACATCAACCGCGGCTGCGGCAGCACCGTCCCCGGCTTCCTCCGCGACAAGGTCATGGAACACAAGGCTGACCTCGGCATCGCCCTCGACGGCGACGCCGACCGCCTGCTCCTCGTCGACGAGCGCGGCGAGATCATCGACGGCGACCAGATCCTCGCCCTCATCGCCCGCTCCTGGCGCCAGGCCGGCCGCCTCCAGGGCGGCGGCGTCGTCGCTACCGTCATGTCCAACCTCGGCCTCGAACGCTACCTCGCCAAGGAAGGCCTCAAGCTCCACCGCACCAAGGTCGGTGACCGCTACGTCGTCGAGGCCATGCGCGCCCTCGGCATGAACGTCGGCGGCGAGCAGTCCGGCCACGTCATAATGTCCGACTTCGCCACCACCGGCGACGGCCTCGTCGCAGCCCTCCAGGTCCTCGCCGTCCTCGTCGATGTCGGCCGCCCCGCCAGCGAGGTCTGCAGCGTCTTCACCCCCCTTCCGCAACTCCTCCGCAACGTCCGCTTCGTCGGCCCATCCCCCCTGGACACCCCAAACGTCAAGGCCGCCGTAAAAGCCGCCGAAACCCGGCTCGGCAAGAAGGGCCGCCTCCTCCTCCGCCTCTCCGGCACCGAACCCCTCGTCCGCGTCATGGCAGAAGGCGAGGACGAGGCCCTCGTCATGGAAGTCGTCGCCGGCCTCTGCGCGACCATCGAGGCCGCAGCCCAGCACGCCGCATGATCGGCCGCGTCCTCATCGTCGCCGGCTCCGACTCCGGCGGTGGCGCCGGCATCCAGGCCGACCTCAAAACCGTCCTCGCCCTCGGCGCCCACGGCATGACCGCCATCACCGCACTCACCGCGCAAAATACCCTGGGCGTCCACGCCATCCATCCCGTGCCCGCGGCCTTCGTCCGCCAACAGATGGAGGTAGTCCTCGCCGACCTCGGCGCCGACGCCGTGAAAACCGGCATGCTCGGCAACGCCGAACTCATCACCACCGTCACCGAAATCCTGCGCAACCGTCGCCTCCCCCTCGTCCTCGACCCCGTCATGGTCGCCAAGGGCGGCGCCCGCCTCCTCGACCCGGCCGCCCTCGACGCCCTCCGCGCCATGATCCCCCTCGCCACCCTCCTAACCCCCAACATCCCCGAAGCCATGGCACTGCTAGGCCACCCCATCGACGACCCCATCGAGGCCGCCAAAGCCCTCCTGGAGCTCGGCGCCGCCGCCGTCCTCCTGAAAGGCGGCCACGCCCAGGGCCCCATCGTCAAAGACGTCCTCGCAACCCCCACGGCAATCACCGTCCTGGAAATGCCCCGCATCGACACCCCCCACACCCACGGCACCGGCTGCACCCTGGCCAGCGCCGTCGCAGCCGGCCTCTCCCAGGGCATGGGCCTCGAAGCGGCAGTGCGTCGCGCGCGAAACTACGTCCAGGCCGCCATCGCCGCAGCACCAGGATTCGGCGCAGGGCAGGGACCCCTGAACCACGCCGTCTCCCCGTAGGACCGATGCAACCCGACTGCTAAGCTACCCGCCGCTGCTGGATCCGCATCTCGCTCAGCACCGCCCCCATCGCATCCACCGCCCGCGCCATGTCCTCCGGCGACACCGCCCCGATGCACCCCACCCGGATGCTCGGATGCGGCGTATTGAAGAAATTGCTGATCACCACCCCATGCCGCTTCAACCCATCCACGAACGTCTGCAGATCCCAGGCCGCATCCGGCGGCGCATCGATGTTCATCACGATCGGCCCCTGCATCGCCCAAGGCAAAGTGGGGCGTAGCCCCAAATGCTGCACCCCCTCGAACAAGGTGCGCGCATTCTCCGTATACCGCTCCAGCCGAGCCGCCTGCCCCCCCGCCGCGTCAAAAATATCCAGCGCAACATTGAACGCCATCAAAGCCCCCACGGCCGGCGTAAACCGGGGACTCCCCCCCTTCGTCTGAACCGAATGCTCATACAGCGCCCCAAAATCGAACGACCAGCTCTCCGCCATCCCAGGCCGAAGGCTCTCGATCCGCACCACCGTGAACGAACTCCCCGGCAGCCCCTCGATGCACTTGTTCGACGTGAAACTCACACTGTCCACCATCGGCAGCGCGCCTATGTCGAACGGCAGCGCCCCGAACGCCGACACCGCATCCACGATCACCCGCCGACCCGCCCGCCCTGCCGCCCGCGCCAACGCCGGCACGTCGTGCACGATACCCGTCGACGTCTCGCTATAAACACAGGCCAAATGCGAGATCGTGGGATCCCCCCGCAGCGCCGCCTCCACCGCATCCGGGTCCGTCCGAAGATCGGCCCCCACCACCAACGGCACGACAACCCGACCGCAATCCGTAGCCAGCTTCTGGATCCGCTCCGCATACTGCCCCGTCATCGGCAGCAGCAGCCGCCCACCCCGCGGCACAAAACTCCGGATCGCCGCCTCCATCGCGAAATGCCCGCACCCCGGCAAAGGCAGGCACGTGTGCACCCCCTCCTGCCCCTGTGCGATCGCCAGCACCCGCGCCCGGATACGCGCATACACGGCACGAAAATCCATGTCCCACGGCGCATAATCCTGGGCCGCGGCAGCGCGTACCCTAGCGTCGGTTGTCACAGGGCCGGGGATCAGCAGGAGCATGAGAAATTCGCCGCAGATTGTGGACGACGATAAAGAGCCCGGGTCGGCCCCAGATCAACCCCCCAGATCAACCCCCCAGATCGACCCCCCACATCAACCGCTCGATCCGTCCCAAGCACGCGCCTGTTTCAACCCCACGACCTCTGCTAAGCTCCCCGCCATGACGTCGCCGCTCCCTCTGCCGGACTGGGTCCCCTGGTGGGTGCACCTCGCCATCATCCTGGTCGTGCTCCTGTTCGGCCTCCTCTTCCTGCTGATGCCGTTCAGCGTCTTCGGCACCAAGACCCGCCTCGAAGGCATCGAGGCCAGGCTGGACGAGATCCAGGGCGAAATCCGCACCCTCGCCCTCCGCCTCCCCGAACCCACCGAAGACGACCCCTACCAATACGACCCCTACCAATACGATCCCGGCAACGACCGCCCC